>NZ_JAMYPD010000024.1:0-97241 GCF_040320195.1 Mesorhizobium sp. M0768
GCCGCAAGGACCGTGCTCAAAGGCCGGACATATGGACGCAAGCGATCGAAAACGACGCAAAACAACCGTTGCAGGCAGGGCGCCGTCCACATATGGATCCTGGAGTCTGCGCCGCGTCGCTTCGCTCCTTGCTTCCAGGATGACGAAACGACGGGCGCCTCGGCCAATCTCCAAAGTGTACGATCCGCCGGCGCAAAACCGTCCAAATGTCGACCTTCCGCGCCCGGGAACCTAATGCACCGCCGCGTACATGATCTTCTCCTCCGTCGCTTCCACCGGCGAGAACTCCTCGACGATGCGGCCTTGCCGGCAGACCAGGATGCGGTCGGACAGGTTCATGATCTCCGGCAGGTAGGACGAGATGACGACGACGGCGAGGCCCTCGTCGGCCAGGCGGTTGATGATCTGGTGGATTTCGGCGATGGCGCCGACATCGACGCCGCGCGTCGGCTCGTCGAAGATGACGATGCGCGGCTTCTGCACCAGCCCCTGGCCGATCACCACCTTCTGCTGGTTGCCTCCGGAAAGCTCGATCACGCGCGCATTATCGTTGATCGCCTTGACGTTCAGCGTCCTGGTCCATTCGGCAGACAGCGCCCGCATCTCCTGCGCGTTGATGACCCAGCTCTTTTCCCGCCCCGCCGCCAAAAAGCCGCCGAACAGGTTCTCGGCGACGTCCATCGTCTCGAAAATCCCCTCGCTCTTGCGATCTTCGGTGACATAGACGATGCCGTCCGCCACCGCCTCGCTCGGCACGAGATAGCGCACCGGCCGGTCGTCCAGCTCGATGGTGCCGCCGCGCAGGAAATCGCGCTTGTAGATGCCGGAGACGATCTTGAATGTCTCGGTGCGGCCTGAGCCGATCAGCCCGAAGACGCCGGTGATCTGGCCCTCGAAGATCGAGAAGGAATTGTTGCGCACGACATTGCTCATCGAGATGTCCTGCACCGACAGCACCTTCTTGCCGGCCTTGCGCAGCCTGGTCTCGTCGCGCTGGCTGTAGAGCTGCCCCGAAAGCGTGCGCCCGACCATCGCCGCGACGATCCTGTCGCGATCGAAAGCGGCGGTATCGTCGGTGATCACCAGCTCGCCGTCGCGCAGGATGGTGATGCGGTCGGCGATATCAAGCGCCTCCTCGAGCGCATGGCTGATGAAGACGATCGACACGCCCCTTGCCTTAAGCCGGCGGATCAGCGCGAAGAAGTGCCGCTTTTCCTCTGGCGTCAGCGTCGCCGTCGGCTCGTCGAAGATGATGATCTCGGCATTGTGGTGGACTGCGCGCGCGATCTCGACCATCTGCCGCTTGGCCGCGCCCAGCGTCGCTACCATGGCATTGGGGTCGACGGGAAAATTCAGCGACTGCAGGAACTGCTGCGCCGAGATATAGGTGCCGCGCAGCCGGTTGAGAAAGCGCTCCGTGCCGAGGTAGAGGTTCTGCGCCACCGTCATCGACGGCACCAGGCTGGTTTCCTGGAACACCATGGCGATGCCGGCTTCAAGTGCCGCATGCGGCGAGGCGTAGGCGATCTCCTGACCCTTGTGGAACATCGTTCCCGATGTCGCGTCGACAACGCCGGCGATGATCTTGGTCAGCGTCGATTTTCCAGCACCATTCTCGCCGAGCAGCGCGTGGATCTCGCCCTTGCGCAGCTCGAAGCTGACATTCTTCACTGCGGGAACACCGCGATAGGTCTTGGTCACGTTCTCCAGGCGGACGATCGGTTCCATCAGCGATGCCCTCCTGAAGTCAGATCGATGGCCAGCAGGCAATCGCCGCCTTTCGAGGCAATGAACAGGCGACCGTCTGTCTCCGCCACGCTGCAGATGCCGTGGCGCGTGCCGTTGGCGCGGCTGTGCAGGCTGAATTGCGGCCGCATCTCCCGATCGAGCCTGACCACCAGCCCGTAAGAGCGGCTCGGCGACCACGGCTTGTGGATGCCCATGGTACGAATGCCGCCGCATTGCAGCGGCTCGAGGAAGCTGCGGTTGGAGGCGAGCGCCGGCGCGATCCAGTGTTGCGGCGACACTTGCGCCAGCATGTCGTTCCGATAGTGCGTTTCCTGCAGCACGAATTCGATCAGACGGTTGCGGGGCGCAAACAGCGCCAGCCAGGCACCGCCATCGGCGGCGGGCGACAGCCGCGCGGGATAGCCGGGCAGATGCGCCAGCACCGTCGAGCGGCTGCCTGTCGCGCCGTCGAAGCGGACGAGTTGGTGCCGCCAGCTCTCGCCGACCAACACGTCGTTGCCGGTTGGATGCAGCCCATAGGGAAAGGCGATGTCACCGGCGAGCTTGCGGAATTCGCTGCCTGCCGGATCGCGCTTCCACAGCGAACCCGACGCACCCTTCTTCATCAGATCGGCGGCCCATTCCGACGGCGCGTGTTCGGCCGAGCCATTGGCCAGCCAAAGCGTGCCGTCTTCTGCGTAGGCGAGTGCTGTTATGCAGCGGATCTCGGCCGGCAGGGCGGCCTCCTTGCCTGCAATCAGCAGCCTGCCGCTTTCGAGCCCGACCGTCAGTTCGCCGGCGGGCGAGCGCGCGAGCGCGGTGACGGCGGCCGGAAATGTCTCGACCAGAACAGGCGCGCCACCGGCGGCGACCGTGTAGATGGCATTGCCGCTGGAAACCAGCAGCCGGCCGTAGGCGACCAGCAGATTATCGGGCTCTAGCAGTTCGGCGAAGGCCGCAACATCGTCCAGCAGCGTGTTCGGCCTGAAGGCACCGTCGAGCGGCGGGATGGTCACTGCCTTGCCGCGGAAGATGTCGAGGATCGGGTCCAGCATCATGGCTTGGCACCCCAGTAGGAAGCGGGGCTGGTCCAGTTCGGGTCGGCGTCGGCAATCCGGTAGCGGCCGATGCGGTTGTTGAGGATGCCGCCGACGAACAGAAAACCCTTGTGCTCGCGCATCGAAGTCACCATCGGATGCGCGGCGCCCGACAGGTCGCCCATCGCCTCGACGATGCCGCCCTTCTCGTTGAATTTCACCACGCCACCGGTGTTGATGTTGGGGAACAGCCATTCGTCCTGCGGCAGCCGGCGCGTCATGCGCTTGCGCATGTCGGGATGGCGCAGCGACAGGTCGAAGCTCGGCGTGCGCATGCCGAGCCAGGCCATCCAGTAATTGCCGTCGGAGGCACGGTTGATGTTGTCGGGGTAGCCCGGCATGTCGCGGATGACGCATTCGGCAACGCCCGCCTTCGGCCCTTCCAGCCAGTAGCGGTGCACGCGGCAGGCCCAGCTTTCGGCGAAGAACAGCGACTTCCCGTCATGCGCCATGCACACGCCATTGGTGTAACGGTAGCCGTCGAGCAGCGTTCTCGTCGAGCCGTCCCTCGGGTCATAGACAAGCAGCCGCCCGGTGGCGCGGTTCTCGATCGAGTCCAGCGCCCAGTCGTGCGCGTCATAGCGCTTGGTGGAATCGGTGAAGTAGATGCGGCCGTCCGGCGCGATGTCGCAATCATTTGGGTCGCGCAGCCGCGCATCGTCGACGATCGAGGTCCAGGAGCGCGACGTTTCCGCCGAAAGCCGCTTCACCTCGCGCTGCGGCGAAACCGAATAAAGCCCCATCGCGCCGACGCAGCTGATCAGATTGCCTGTCTTGTCGAAGGCCAGGCCGAGTGGAAAGCCGCCAATATGCGCAAAGACCTCCGAGCGTTTGTAGTCCGGCGCGAAGAAGCGGACGATCTCGCCATGCCTGGTGCCGCAATAGAGATGGTCGTCGCGGTCGAGGATGACGTCTTCCGGCCCTTCCAGCTCGCCGAGCCCGATATGGTCAGCCCCAGACAGCCGGTTGTCGAGCTCGTAGGGGGTGCCCGAGCCCGGTGCGGCCGACTGCGTTGCGCCCATTTTCAGATAGACCGGTGCGACGTAGACCTCGTCCAGCACCTTGTGTCGGTTCTTCAGCCAGCGAATGTCGATGGTGACGGCGACGGCCAGCATGATGCCCAGCACCATCTGGTTGGTGCCGGTGCCATAGCCCAGCCGGATCAGCCCGTTGGTCATCGTCAGCACGATGATTGCGCCCATCAGCCCCTTGATCACCGAACCGCGGCCGCCGCCCAGGCTGACGCCGCCGACGACCGCCGCTGTCAGTGCCATGACCTCGAGGTTGAGGCCTGTGCCCGGCCCTGCCCCGCTCAGCCGGCAGGCGATGAGGAAGCCGCCTAGCGAGGCGCAGAAGCCGGAGAACACATAGGTCATGAACACGGTGCGGCGTACGCGGATGCCGGCATTGTGAGCCGAGCGCCGCGACCCGCCCACCGCCTGCACATGCCAGCCGGGCCGCGAGCGCGTCAGCGCGACATGCGTAATAATCGCCAGGATAATCGCCGCCCACACCGCGACCGACAGGCCCCAGAAGGTATCGTCGCCGATGAAGTCCAGCACATCCGATGTGGCATCGGAAAGCTGGACGTCGGCCGCATAGGTGGTGACCAGTATGTCGAACAGCGCCCGCCCGAAGATGAAGGTGACCAGTGTCGTCAGGAAAGCGCGCAGGCGGAAATAGCCGATCAGATAGCCATTGATCGCGCCGAACAGCAGGCCGGTGACGATCGAGGCGGCCAGCGCCAGCCACACCGACTGTTCGAGGATGAAGAAGACGAACACGGCGGAAAAGCAGGACAGCGCGAAGATCGAGCCGACCGAAAGGTCGATGCCGCCGCCCAGCATGACCACGGTCATGCCGGTGACGACCAGCGAGAACTCGCCGAGCTGGCGGGTCGATTCCTGCAGCGACATCGGCTTGAAGAAGCCGGGGATGATCGAACCGAACACACCGAGCGTCGCCACCAGCGCCAGGAACGGAATGGCGTTGTCGGTCCAGCGTTTGCTCAATATCTCGCCGACGAGATGGTCGGGCACGAGATTGTAGCGCCAGGACTGGAGGCGTTCGCGAAAGGACATCGGTTGCTGCTATTCGAGAGAAAAGGGAAAAAGGGGCCGGGCTATCCGCAGAACAATCGCCTCAGGTTTGCGCTGCCCCTCACCCTTACCCTCTCCCCGTATAGAGACGGGGAGAGGGGGTCGTCAGCGTTGGAGCGTATCCCTTCTCTCCGTCACTATACGGGGAGAAGGTGCCGGCAGGCGGATGAGGGGCAGCGCGAAGCTCAGGAAAGCCGGCCTACTTGGCCGCAGCTTCGGCTTGCAGTGCTTTCAAATCCCAGCAGCTGTCCGGCTTGAGGTCGGCCTTGGTCGTCGCCTTCTCCAGCGTGTAGATGTAGGTGTGCGAGGTGCCGGCCGGCTGGCCGCTCTGCAACAGGAATTTTATGACGGCGTTCATGTCACCCGACTGGCGGGCAAGGTCGGTCATCACCACCGCGCCATAGGTGCCGTCCTGCAGCTTGTCGCAGTCGGCGGTTTTCTCGCCGCCACCGGTGGTGACCAGGAACACCTTGCCCTCGAGCTTGGCATCGCGGATCGCAGCCGATGCGCCGGTCGCGTCACCATCCCAGAAATCGATGATGGCGCAGATGTCGGGGTTCTGCTGCAGCATTGTCGTCGTCACGTTGCGCGAGGTCGTCGCATCCCAGTTGGAGTCCGGCTTGGCCACGACCTTGAAGTCGGGGTTCTTGTCCAGCACCTTCATGATGCCGGCATACTGGTAGAGGCTCGATGAGTTGGCCTGGTCGCCCTGCACCAGCCCGATCTTCTTGGAGGAGTTCGGCCCACAACCCTTGATCGCCGCTTCGGCTTCCAGCTGGCCGAGCCGATCCCAGTCGCTGCCGACAAAGGCATCGGCCGGGAAGTTCGCCGGATTGTCGACCAAAAGCACATAGGTGCCGGCCGCCTGCGCCTTCTTCATCAGCTTGGCATAGGAATTGAGGTCCGGCGAATGGATGATCAGCACGTCCGGCCTGGCGTCCGACGAGATTGCGTCGGTTATCGCCTGCGCACCGGCATCGACCACCCAGTTCGGGTCACGCGTCTCGAACACGCCACCCCAGGCCTCGACCTCCGTCTTCAGGTAATGCGCCCAGCCCTGTGCCAGGTCGAAGCCCATCGCCATCGGCACCAGCATCACACGCTTGCCCTTGAGCGCTTGCGAATAGGCGGCCGGACCTGGATCTTCTGCAGCGAAGCCCGGCGCCACGAAGGCGGAGATGGCAAGCGCTGCCGCGGCAGCCATAAATGTCCTGATGATTTTCATGTCACATCCTCTGGTTTGGTATGTCGTTCGCGGCCGGCCCCAACCGTTCGCGTCAGTCTAAATGTCGCCTTGCTGCGCGGTCTGCTCGTCGCGCGGATTGATGAACCCATCGACGATGATCGCCGCCAGCAGGATCGCGGCCTTGATCAGGTTCTGATAGAGCAGCGGAATGTCGATGATGGTCATGGCGTTGAGCAGGATGCCGATCAGCGCGGCACCCACCAGCACGTTGCGCACCCCGCCCCGCCCGCCCGACAGACCGATGCCGCCGATCACCGCCACCAGCACGATGTCGTAGAGCAACGTGGAATTGACGATGCGGGTGTTGATTGAATGCAGGCTGGCGGCGGTGAGCAGGCCAGCCACCAGCGAGACCAGGGCCGACAGCACGTAGCGCAGCACCAGCATCGGGCGCACTGGAATGCCGATATTGCGCGCCGCGACCGGGTTGTCGCCGGCGAAATAGACGTAGCGGCCCCATTTGGTGTAGCGCAGGAACAGGAAGAAGGCGAAAGCCAGCCCGGCGAAGACAAACACCTCGACCGGGATGTCGAGGAAACGCAGCCCGCCCAGAAGCTCGACCCAATGGCCGGGCGGCACCGGCACGGCGTCCTGCGTGATCAATTGTGAACGCACATAGCCGAAGACGAAGGACGCGGTCGCCAGCGTCACGAAGATCGCCGGGACCTCGGCGTAGGCGACCAGGATTCCGTTCAACAGCCCGATGGCGAGAACACCGGCGAGCACATAGGCGAAGGCCAGCCCGTCGGGCATCCCCGAATTCAGCAGTTGCAGATACCACGCGACCGACATCGCCATGATCGCCACCGCCGAGAGATCGATGCCCCTGCCGATGATGACGACCGCCATGCCGAGCGCCAATATGCCCAGCACCGAGACCGAGCGCACGATGGCAACGAGATTGTTCGAATTGATAAACCCAGGCAGTCCGATGGCGGCGGCAATGAACAGCACAACCGCGATGGCAAAGACAATGCCCTCCTGGTTCAGGCTTCTCCAGTTTAGCCAGCCGGTCGCGTTCATTGCCCGCTTTCACCCGCGATGGCTACGCCCTGCTCCCTCTGCGGCCATCGGAACGAAAGCTAATCGGCTCAAGACCAATTCGTCAAATGAATCCGCGCATTGCAGGCCGGCTTGCGAGGAAATTCCGCGCTTGGATGCACCGATTGGCGAGGCTGGCGCAATGCCGGGAACTCAAGCTGTTTTGCAATTGATCGCGCCGATCGAAGCGCCGGCAAAGGTTTGCTCCGGAACGAGCGAAGCAGGCATAATTTATGTCCGCGATTGCCGCTGGATTCCTGCGTCAAATCCGCAAAACATGGCCCGAGACCTCGGCGCCGGCAGCCTTCGGCAACGCCAGGAAGCGACACGAGGCGACGAGCCCGATTGCGCCGATCGCCACGAAAGCAAGTCGGAAGTCGACGAGATCGAGCGCCGCAGCGCCCCTGGCGATCTGCGACAGGTTGAGCAGTGCCGCGGCGACCGCTACGCCGAACAGCATCGCCATCTGCTGCAGCATGCTGGACAACGTCGCCGCCGAGCTGCGCTGCGGTGAGGCCACATCGGCGAAGGCCAGTGTGTTGAGCGCGGTGAACTGCATCGAGCGCGAAAGGCCGGCGATCAGCATCAGCACCACCACCAACGCTTGCGGCGTCTGCGGCGAAAGCGCCGCGCAGGCCATGATCGATAAAGAGGCGATCACCCCGTTGACGATCAGCACCGAACGGAAGCCGAAGCGCCTCAGCATCGGCGTCGTCACCGCCTTCATGCCGAGATTGCCGAGGAAATAGGCCAGGATCATCATGCCCGCATCGACCGGGCTCAGGCCGAAGCCGACCTGGAACAAAAGCGGCAGCAGGAATGGCGTGGCGTTGATGGCGATGCGGAAGATCGTGCCGGCCGAAAGCGTCGAGATGGCAAAGGTCTGCACCTTGAAAGCTGTGAGGTCGAGCAGCGGATGGTTGGCGCGTTCCAGATGCCGCACCGCCAGCCAGCCGACCAAAATGCCCGTGCCGAGCAGTGCCACGGTCGGCAACACACCCTCTTCCGGATGCGCGATGCGCTCGAGGCCATAGAGCATCGCGGCGAGCCCCACCGAGGTCAGCAGGAAGCCCGGCCAGTCGAGCGGCTTGGCTCCGGCTTCGCGGTCGCCGGGAATGAAGCGGGCGACCAGTGCCAAACCGGCAACGCCAAGCGGGATGTTGATGAAGAAATTCCAGTGCCAGGAGAGATAAGTGGTGATGAAGCCGCCAAGTACCGGCCCGACCACCGGCGCAAACAGCGCCGGCCAGGTGATCAGCGCCGTGGCGTTGAGAAGCTCGGATTTCGGCGCGTTGCGCAGCACCAGGATGCGGCCGACCGGCGTCATCAGCGCGCTGCCCAGGCCCTGAACCGCGCGTGCGGCGACGAACTCGGCCAGATTCTGTGAGATGCCGCAAACGAGCGAGGCCAATGTGAACAGGGCGATCGCCACGAGGAAGATGTTGCGCGCGCCAAAACGGTCGGCGAGCCAGCCGGACAGCGGCACGAATACCGCCATGGTCAGCATATAAACGGTGATGCCGATGCTCATCGCCACCGCCGGCACGCCGAAGGATTCTCCCATCTGCGGCAGCGATGTCGAGATGATGGTCGAATCCAGAAGCTGCATGAAGAAGGCGACGGCGACGATCAGCGCCACCCGCCGGGCTTGCCGCGCCGCCGGCGCGGTTTCGGGCAAGGCTTTGTTTTCGGGAATGGCGGTCATGCACAGAACTGTCCGAAGGGGAATTTTCACCCGCTCCATCGGCAACCGCACAATTGTCCGGCAAACCGATGACGCACCGGCTTCAACAGCATCCGGCCGGTGCCGTCCAGACCTGGTCCAACAAACTTTCGTGTGGCATCGCAGCCGGCCATGCGATGACCCGGCCCTGGCGCCGAACCGGCCTTTCACGATCCGCGATGATGCTTCGTGCCGCGGCCGGCGTGTCTCATGCGGCTTCGATCTTCTCCAGGAACAGGCTGAGCTGGTCCGGGTCCATGTGCACGACGTGCCTGTCTTCGGGATAGGCCAGGCTGTTCACATCGGCGACATATTCGGAAAAGGCGGCGATACGTTCGGCCTGCAGGCGATCGTATTCGGCGGCGAAATTGCGATAGACCTTGGAATGGCGCGGCATGTGGCCACGGTTCTGGCCGAGGATGTCGTCGGCGAACAGATACTGCGCGTCACAGCCGGTGCCCGCTCCCATCGACAGCATGATCAGCGACGTGCGTTCCGAAATCGCCTTGGCCACCTCGACCGGCACCACCTCGATCTCGGCGCCGATCGCGCCGGCGGCCTCCAGTTGCTTCACCGCTTCGAACACCTGCATGGCGGTGTCGGCGGTCTTGCCGACAGCCTTGAAGCCGCCGGTCCAGGTGGCGCGTGACGGGATGAGGCCGACATGGCCGATTACCGGAATGGCATCGTCGGCCATCCGCTTGATGGTGGCGTAGCCGGCGCTGCAATAGACCGCATCGGCGCTGGCCTTGTAGAGCCGGAACGCCCAGCGGACGAAATCATCGGCGGTGCCGATTTCGAAGAAATTCTCGCCCGGCATGGTGAACAGGCTAGGTGCCGCATCGCGGTATTGCGGATTGAGCACCAGCTCCGGCGGCACCGAGACGATATCGACGCCGGCGCGTTCGGCGGCCTCGGCCTCGTCCATCGTCAGCACGCGCAGCATCGTCAGCTGCCGCTTGCCCTTCATGGCGCGCAGGTCTGCGACGGTCGGTCTTTTCCGGCTCATGGATTTTGGTCCCCTTTGCTACGTGACAGAAGGCCGGTCAGGCGATCTGGATCATCACCTTGCCAGCTTCGACCTTGACTGGATAGGTCGCGAGATTGACGCAAACGGGAGCGCCCTTCGCCTGCCCGGTCTTATAATTGAAGCGGCCATTGTGCTTGGGGCATTCGATGATGTCGTCCATCACAAGCCCATCGGCCAGATGCGCCTTCTCATGCGTACAAAACCCATCGGTGGCGAAGAATTCATCGTCCGGCGAACGGTAGATCGCGAAGGTGCGGCCGCCATGGTCGAAGCGGATGACATCTTCCTCTTCGACATCGTCCACGGCGCATGCTTCGACCCAATCGGCCATCTCTATCTCTCCTGAAATTTCTGCGTTGCGCTTGTGCGCAGTACCTACTCAGCCGCTGCCGACATGTTCACTTCGTGGAATTCGCCACGATAGGGCCGTGCGGTTGGCGGCAGTTCGCGCTTGAGGAAATAATCCTCGTATTTGAGCTGCCTGAGCAGGACAGGCCAGACCTCGCGATAGGCATGCCATATCGACGGGTTCGGCTCCGGCAGATCGTGCTTGATCAATTCATGCAGCCTGGGCAGCGCGTGATAGGGCACCATCGGAAACATGTGGTGCTCGACGTGGTAGTTCATGTTCCAGTAGATGAACCGGCTGATCGGGTTCATGTACACGGTACGGGTGTTGAGCCGGTGATCGACGACGTTGTCGGCCAGACCGATGTGCTGCAGCAGGCCGGTCATCACCATGTGCCAGGTGCCGTAAAGGCGCGGCACGCCGATAAGCACCACCGGCACCCACGAGTGCATGAAAAGGGCGAGTGCTATTGTGGCGATGTAGATGGCAATATGCCAGCGCGCCGCGATGACGGCCTTGTGCTGTTCCATCTCGGGAACGTAGCTTTTCTCGTCGGGCGTCAGCTTGCCGAACGCCTGGCGTACCAGTGCCGGAAGCGAATAGCGAAAATCGAGGATGCCGGTGAAAGCCAGCGCCGCACGCAAAAGGTCCGGCGGGCGCATCACGGCGATCTCGGCGTCGCGGCCGACGATGATGGTATCGGTGTGGTGGCGGGCATGGCTCCAGCGCCAGGTCACTGGGTTGCGCATCAGCATGAAGCTGGCGATCTGGTAGACGACATCGTTCATCCAGCGCGTGCGGAAGGCAGTGCCATGGCCGCATTCGTGCCAGCGCGAGTCGCTGGACGAGCCATAGAGCACGCCGTAGACGAAGAAGAACGGCACGCACCACCAGGTACCCCAGAAATAGATGGCGCCGGCGGCGAAGCCGAGGATGGCGACGATCCAGATGATCGTGTCGCGGATCGCCGGACCGTCTGAGCGCTGCATCAACTCCTTGATCGCCTTGCGGGGGACATCAGTGTGGTACCACTCCGCCGAGGCCAGTCCCGTCTCGATCGCCCTGCGCGTGCTTTCGCCGACCAGGCTGTAATCGCGCTTTACCGTGCCAGCCATTGTGACCTCCAATTCCCGATCGGCCGCGAACCCTCCCCGCTCCGGCCGGAACCAGCCTCCCAACTGGTGTCCCGTATCGTCTTCGCCACTATCACGACCTGCCTCCAAGAACAGGAAAACGGCCCGACGGCTGCGGATAATCCTGCTGCGGCTGCCTGGCGATTGCAGCGATCCGGCTTTCGGCGGCGGCGATCTCGCCGGCGCCGTCGAGGACCCGGAACGCCGCATCGTAGGAGCGGCTCTCGCCATGCTCCAGCCAGATCATCTCGCCGCGTTCGCGCGCCGCCAGATTGCCCAGCACATGATGCGTCGACGGCTCGATCCCAAGCGCGTACTGCCCGGCCTGGAAATTCTGCCATTGATAGGCGCAGGGCAACTGGTCCTTGCGCGTGACCACCTCGAAGCCAAGGCCGAGCCTGTCGTTGACCACCGCCACCGGGACTTCGCCGGTGCTGTCGGCGCCGAGTTCATGCTGCCAGACCTGTTCCTTGAATCCCGGTTGCGGCGCCGGCACCGTGCGGTAGCCGACCTTCTGCGCTTCATAGCGCTCGCCGGCATGCCCGGCCCAGACGACGTCGCGGATCGGCGCCAGGTAGCGCGATCCCTCGTCGAGCACCGGATGACTGACATTGATGTGGTAGAAATACATATGCGGCGTAAGGTTGAAACCGTGATTGACGACACGGTCCGAAAGCCGGATCTCGTTGCCGCCGACATCGGCCTCGATCCGCCGCAGCAGGTGCAGATCCTCGCCGAATACAGTCGATTGCTGGACGATGCCTTCGGCCCACAACACGCAGCGGTCGCCGTCCCAGGTCTCGCCATAGCCGGTCAGCCGCGCCGGAATGGTGCTGACGCGGCCGTGCAGCGAATGGCGTACCGTCGTCTTCGGCGGGTAGTTGTAGGTGTCGGCGGGTACCTCGTTCATGAACAATATATGGTCGAGGCCGCAGGTCAGCAGAAGGCCGGAAAACGACCGCGCCCACGCCAGCCCCTCCTCGCCTTCATATTCGTGCAGGCCGGGATAGCGAAAGCCGCTCGGCGAATGCCAGCCGATCGCCTGGCCTTTGAAGTCGCAGTCGGCGATATCGAGCGCCCGGTCGATCAGCGCGGTGAAGCGCAGGCCGGAGCCGGTGCGGAATTCGAGCATGCGGATGCCGCGCTCGACGCCGTCGCCAAGCGTCATCAGCCGCACGCCGGCGAACTGCGACAGCATGCCGGATCGTTCCGAGACCTGCCGGCGCGACAGCGTCTTGCCGTAAAGCTCTACCATGTGACGGCCAGTTCTTTCACTTTGCTCCCGTCCTTCACTTCGCTCTCGTCTCCTTGAGCAGGGCCGACATGTCGGCACCGGTGATGATGCTTTCCACGGTCAGCAGATCGGTATCGGCGACCGTCTGCTCGGCGACGATCTCGCCGCGGCGCATGACGATGATGCGATCGGCGACCTGGAAGACGTGATGGATGTTGTGGGTGATCAAAAGCACCGAGTGACCGGCGTCGCGCACTTCCTTGACGAAGCGCAGCACGCCGTGCGTTTCCTCGACGCCGAGATTGTTGGTCGGCTCGTCGAGGATGATGACCTTGGCGGCAAATTGCATGGCACGCGAAATGGCGATCGATTGGCGCTCGCCGCCCGACAATGTGCTGACCAGCGCATCGGCGTCGAGTTTTTTCGAGATGCCGACGCGCTTCAATAGAGCCGACGCAGCATCGCGCAATCGAGCGAGATCGAGCGGCGCGAACACGCCGAGCCATTTGAGATTGACCGGCTCGCGGCCGAGGAAAAGATTGCGCGCGATGCTGAGATCGGGCGCCAGCGAGGTGTCCTGGTGGATGGTCTCGATGCCGAGATCCATCGCATCGCGTGTCGAGCGGATCGAGACCTTCTGGCCGCGCACATAGATCTCGCCGCGATCGACCGGAAACACGCCCGAGATCGCCTTGATCAGCGTCGATTTGCCGGCGCCGTTGTCACCGAGCAAGGCCACCACTTCGCCCTCGTTGAGCGCGAAGGACGCGTTCTTCAGGGCGCGGACGCTGCCGAAGGACTTTTGCAAATTCTGCAGCCGAAGCACTTCCATGGTCAGCTCCTGGCGGCGTTCTTCTGCAGCAAAGCGTGCAGGATGAGCATGGCAAGGATGATGATGCCGACGAAGATGTTGTAGGCGAGCCCGGGCACGCCGATCAGCACGATGCCGTTGCGGATGCTGCGCAGCATCAGCGCGCCGACGATGGTGCCTAGGATGGTGCCGCGCCCACCGGTCAGCGCAGTGCCGCCGACCACCACCATGGCGATCACTTCGAGCTCGTAGCCGGTGCCTGCCACCGGCGAGGCGGCAGAGATGCGAAAGGCGCTGATCATGCCGGCGAGACCGGCCAGCACCGAGGTGAGGATGAACAGCCAGATCTTGACCGCATCGGCCGGCACGCCGCGCGCTACGGCGGCGTTACGGTTCGAGCCGATAGCGCTGATCCAGTTGCCGAGCTTGGCGTAGTGCAGCACATAGATCGCCAGTAGCGACAGGCCGATGAACCACCACAGCGAGGTATAGAAACGGAACGTTCCGATATTGAAGCTGCCGGCCAGCAGCGTCACGAAGAAGCCTGGCTGGTTCCAGGATTTCAGCGGAAAGCCTTGCGTGATGTAAAGCGCTGCCCCACGCACGACGAGCAACATCGACAGTGTCACCAGGAAGGAGGAGATGCCGATCTTGGTGACGATCAGGCCGTTGATCGCACCGATCGCTATGCAGAGCGACAGGCCGGCCAACAGCGCGACGCCAATATCAAACCCGCCGTTCTGCACCAGCAGCATGACCACGACCGGCGCCAGCCCGAATACGGCACCGACCGAAAGGTCGAACTCGCCCGCCGTCAGAAGCAGCGTCATGCCGAGGGCGATGATGCCGAGCTCGGGCAGGAACGCCATCATGTTGGAGATGTTGAGCGGCGACAGGAAATTGGCCTCGGCGATCGCGAACACCGCCAGCAGGACAATCAGAATGACGAGCGAAGAGAACTGCGGCGAGCGCATCAGGCTCGACCTGCGTTTGGCACGCGGCATTTCCTCTTCTGCGGCAATTGTCATGACTGTTTCGACCATATCTCAAGGTGACGCCCGCCGCCTGCGCGGCGAGCGTCAGTTCCAATCACTTGTTGTAGAGTTTCAGGATCGGTTCGACGCTCGAGGCGTCGTAGAGACTGAACGTGTGGATGTCGTAGCCGATCGGTTCGCCAGCGGCGGCCAACCCGAGCAGCGCCACCGGCATGAAGCCTTGCGCCGACGGGAACTGCCAGGCAGCCGCGTTGATGAACCCGGCCTTGACGGACTCGGCCGTTTCCTTCGAATTGCCCCAGCCGACGACCGGGATTTTGCCGGCCGGCACGCCGGCGCCGTCGAACACCCGCTTGACGCTGGCCGCGACGGAATCGCCGAGCGCGATGATCGCCGGCGGGTTGTTGGCGACCATGTAGTCGGTCATCTTGGCGATGATGCCGGCCGGATCGGTGCCGCAATCGACCACGTCATATTTGATGCCGAGCGGATCGAAGACGCTGGCGATGCCTTCGGTCTCGAGCTGCTGGTAGCTGGCGCCCGGCACTTCGACCGGCAAGAACACTTTGTCGCCCTGCTTCACCATCTTGTGGTCGACCAGATACTTCGCCCAGATGACACCGGCTTCCTTAAGGTCGGCGCCGACATAGGCCTGCCGGCCGGTTGCCGGATCGTCGGTATTGAAGAACACGATCGGGATGCCGGCCGCCTTGGCTGCCTTGACCTCCTCGGTCCACAGGCCGGGCTGCGCCGAGGTGGTGGCGATGCCGTCCGGCTTGGCGGCAAGTGCCGAGTTGAAGGCCTCCTTCTGCGCCGCCATGTCGCCACCGCTGAACGAGATCTTGCAGGTCACCTTGAGCTGGTCGCAGGCCTTGGTCGCGCCGGCATTCCAGTCGATCCAGAAGGCATCCGACGGGCCGCCATGCGACAACAGGTAAAACGTCTTCTGAGCGTCCTGCGCCAGCGCCGGCGTACCCAGCGCCACACCGGCGAGAACGGTCGCCGCGGCAGCGATTTTCAACGCGAATTTCAACATTTCTCTTCCTCCCTTGTTTCGTAGCCGAACCGCGCCATCACAGTCCGTTGGCGCGGAATTTCCCGTCGAGGAATTTCTTGGCGCGCGGCACGTCGTCTTCCGAAAGATGCTCGATGATGACCGGGATGTTCGGGTGCTTTTCGGCCAGCCGCTTGAGATAGAGGTCGTAGTTCAGCGAACCGAGACCGGGCGCCGGCAGCTCGATCTCGCCGACGCCGCGGAAAGTGTGGCTCTCCAGCGCGTCCTCGTCGCCGATGTCGGCGTGCTTCTCCGACTTGTCGCCGCCGGAGCGTTTGACGTCCTTGGCGTGGGCTATCTTGATCTTGTCGGTCAGCGTGTCGAACACCTGGTTCAGGATCTGGTCCATCCTGTCGATGTTGTGCGTTTCGAAATAGTTGGTCGGGTCCATCAGCAGGCCGAGGCCTGGGTGGTCGACCTGCGCGAACATCCTCACCGTCTCCTCGACCGAGCCGACGACATTGTTGACATAGGTCTCGAGCAGGAAGACCGCGCCGTGGTCATAGGCGGTCTGGGCAAGGTCGGCGATGACCTTGCGGCATTCCTCAAAACCTTCCTCGGTCTTGTTCTTCGGGTGATGCACCCAGTCGGACTCGGTGTTGTAGGTACCGGTTTCCGAGATCACGTAAGGGGTGCCGAAATGGCGTGCGTTGCGGATGATCTCCTTCAAATAGCCGACGCGCCTCTCGCGCTCGCCCATATCCGGATGGATGATGTTGGTGTAGCCCGATACGCAGCAGATCGGCAGATTGTGGTCGCGGAACGTATCGCGGACAGTCTTGGCCTTGTCCTTGGTGATCTGTCCGGCGGAAAGGTCGATATCCCTGAAATGCAGGTCGAGCTGCACGGTGTTGAAATCGAGCGCACGGATCTTCTGCGCGGTCTCCTTGAGGCCATACGGGAAATAACCCGTGAAAATACCTGCCTGCATCATGGTGTGAAGTCCTCCCTGTAAGTGATTCAGTCAGTTGATATTTCGGAAAGTTTGACTGTCCGGCCCTTGTCGATCGAACGATAGCCGGCTTCGACCAGCGCCATAGTCTTGACGTTGTCGGCGACCGACAGCGCCGGCGGCTCGCCCGTCTTGACCGCGTGCTGGAGCTGCTCCATGACGCCGATAAAAGCATGCGGGAACCACATCGTGTCCCAGCTGGGTGTCACCCATTCACCACCGGTAGTCTCGGTCGAGGCATAGGTCAGCGTCGAGGCAGCGCCAGTCGGCCAGCCGATGGTGCCCTTGGCGACGCCCTTGGTGCCGTCGACGCGCCAATTGATGTGCTGGTCGTCCTTGTAGCCCTCCTGGCGCGGCCCGGACCAGACATCCTCCAGCGATACGGCGAGCACGCCGGACGGGAACTTGATCGTCGACACGGTGATGCCGTCCGAATGGTCGAAGCGGGTGCGCGGGTCCTTGCGGGTCAGGGTGGTGATCTCCAGGGGATCGCCGAACAGGAAGCGCAATACGTCGAGATGGTGGACGCTCATATTGGCGAGCGTCAGCCGGTCATAGTCCTCGAGGAAGCTCTGCCAGTGCGGGATCGCATGCATGTCGATCTGGGCGAAAACGATGTCGCCGAGCGCGCCGCTATCGATGATCTGCTTCAAGACGCGCATCGACTGGTCGTAACGCATGTTCTGGTTGACCGAGAGGATCTTGCCTGCCTTGGCCGCCTCGTCGCGGAGTTTGACGGCCTCTTCAAGGGACAGCGCCAATGGCTTCTGCGCCAGGATCGCCTTGATATGTGCCTGCTTCAGAGCATGGCGGATCAGCGCCGGCTGCTGGTCGGGCGGAAAGGCAAGGTCGATGATCTCGACGTTCTTGTCCTCGATGAGCTGTTCCGGCGTGTCATGGACGGTTGGGATATCCCAGCGTTTGGCGACCTTCTCGGCGCTGGCCTTGGTCCGCGAGGCAATCGCCACCACGGGGAAACCGGCTTCCTTGTAGGCGGCAAGGTGACATTCGGCCATGATCATGCCGGCGCCGACGCAGCCGATCCTGTATTCCCTGGTACGGACTTCGACGTCCGCCTCGAAGCCGTTGCCCACCATTTCTTGGCTTGCCATATGTTCCTCCCGAAGCTCGTTCCTTGCCGCCGCCGTCATCGTGCCAGCGCTCCGCCGCCTTGCCCGAAATAATGCACCCTGCCCGGCTCGCAGGATATCGCCACCATCGCGTCCGGCCTGATGTCCGGCTGGCCGCGCAACAGCGCCCGCAGACGCGCCGGCCCGGCGGCGAGCGTCACAACGGTGTAGCCGCCGAGCGGCTCGATCTCGAACACTCGCGCCGGGCGGCCCGCGCCCCCCTCCGACCAGGCCTTGACTTTGATGTCTTCCGGCCTGAGTCCAATTTCCACGGCATCGGCCGGGGCGCCGGCATCCGCGATGCGGACTGTGCCTTCCGCCGCCTCCACGCCTTCAGCGCCGTGCACCGACTTCAATATGTTCATCATCGGCGACCCGAGCAGCCGCGCCACATAGGTGCTGGCCGGCCGGTCATAGATCTCGGCCGGCGCGCCGATCTGCCTGATCTTGCCGTTCTCCAGAATGGCCATTCGGTCGGCGACCGACATCGCTTCTTCCTGGTCGTGCGTGACATAGATCAGCGTCTTGCCGAGCTCGCGCTGGATGCGCTTAAGCTCGACCCGCGTCTCCTCGCGCAGCCGGGCGTCGAGCGCCGAAATCGGGTCGTCCATCAGATAGGCGGCGGGATCCCGTACCAGCGCGCGGGCAATCGCCACGCGCTGCCGCTCACCTCCGGAAAGCTGCGCCGGCGGCTTGTGCAGGATATGGCCGATATGCAGCTTGGCCGCGACATCGGCGACGCGCTTTTCGATCTCGGCTTCGGCGACCCGGCGTTCGACCAGCGGAAAGCGGATGTTGTCGCGCGCGCTCATATGTGGAAACAGCGCCAAATTCTGGAACACCATGGCGACGTTGCGCTCGGCCGGCGACACCGTGTTGACCGGCTTTCCGCCGATCAGGATCTCGCCCGCGTCCGGGGTTTCCAGCCCGAGCACCAGACGCAGTATCGTCGACTTGCCCGACAGCGGCGGCCCGAAGAAGCAGAAGAACTCATTGTCGTTGACAGTGAACGAGGCGTCGTCGACGGCGAGCGTGTTGCCGTAGCGTTTGGTCACATTGCGGAAGGCGATATTGGCCATGGTCTCAGCCCGCTCTCAAGGCAAGGCCGGTGACGGCGTCGAAGACGCGCACCGCCTCCACCGCAGGTGCGACGACGGCTGTCTGCCCGATCGCCAGCCCGACATCATTGTCGAACACCGCCTTCACCGCAGTCTCGCCGTCGCCAAGGTGGATGATGGTGCGCGCGCCGATCCGCTCGACGAAACTCACCGGCATGGACAGGCCACGGCCGTCTTCAGCCAGCGTCACCTGCTCCGGTCGAAAGCCATAAAACACCTCGCCGCGCATCCTGCGTACGGCATTGGCGATCTCGACCGGCAGCGGCGGTGTCACGCCGAGTGGGCCGAGATCGACGACCAGGCCACGGTCGCTTTCCGCCGGCCAGCCCTTGAGCAGGTTCATGCCCGGCGCGCCGATGAAGCGGGCGACGAAGACATTGGCCGGATCGTTGTAGACTTCCAGCGGCGTGCCGACTTGCTGCAGCACGCCATGGTCCATCACCGCGATGCGGTCGGCCATGGTCATCGCTTCGAGCTGGTCGTGGGTGACGTAGACCATGGTCTGCCGGAACTGCCGCTGCAACTGCTTCAGTTCGGTCCGCATCACCGCCCGGAATGCGGCATCGACATTGGAAAGCGGCTCGTCGAGCAGGAAGATCGCCGGCTCCATGATCGCCGAACGGCCGATCGCCACCCGCTGCAATATGTTTACCGACAGCCTGTCGGCCTTGCGGTCGAGCAGCGGCGTCAGTTGCAGCATCTCGGCAATGGCACCGACACGGCGGTCGATCTCGGCCTTTGGTGCGCCGCGCATTTTCGGCCCGTAGGCGAGGTTCTGCCGCACGCTCATATGAGTGAAGATCGCATAGTTCTGGAAGACGAACCCGACGCCGCGCCGCCCCATCGGCACGCCGGCCATGTCGCGCTCGCCGAACAGGATCTTGCCGCTGGTAGGCTCTTCCATGCCGGCGATCATGTTCATCGTCGTCGACTTGCCGCAGCCGGACGGCCCCAGCAGCGCCATGAACTCGCCGTCGGCAATGGCCAGGTCCATCGTCTTCAGCGCGATGAAATCGCCAAATTTCTTGACCAGGTTCTGCAGATGGATGGTGCTCATGCCGCCACCTCGCGTACCCGAGCCATGCGTTTCATGGCAAACACCGCGGCGATGGACAGCACGATCAATATGGCCAGCGCGATTGCCGCCACATAGCCCCAGATCAGGTCCTGGGTGGTGAGCTTGTATATGTAAACGGAGATGGTTTCGGTAGCGACGCCAGGACCGCCGCCGGTCATGATGTAAAGCGTGTCGAAGATCTTGAAGTTCTCGATCACCCTGATCGCCAGCGCGATGATGATGATCGTCTTCATCTTCGGCAGCACGATGGTGATGAATCGCTGCCAAGGGTTGGCACCGAGCAGCGTCGCCGCCTTGATCTGGTCCTCAGGCACGCCGACCAGGCCGGCAAGCAGGATCAGGAACATCAGCGGCGTCCACTGCCAGATATCGGCGACCATGACGGCGATGAGCGCCAGCGTCGGGTCCGACAGCCAGGCGATGGTGACGGGAAAGCCTGAGATCGCCGACAGGATGTCGTTGACCGGGCCGCCCGACTGAAACAGCATGAAGAACATGTAGCCGGCCACCGCCGGCACCACCATCATCGGCATCAAGAGGATCGAGTAGAAGATCCGCTTGCCGGGGAACTCGTCCGCAAACAGTGTCGCGAGCGCCAAGCCGAGCAGGAACTCCGCCGGCACGCAGACGATCATGACGATGGCCGTGCGCTTCAGCGCACTCCAGAAGCGCGCATCGGCGGCAAGGTCGGTGTAGTTGGCGAAACTGTTCCACATCGACCAGGCGTTCCACCAGCCGGTGCCCGACAGCGGCGACCAGTCGGTCAGGCTGATGTAGAGCTGCATCAGGAGCGGGAAGACGGCGATGAACAGCACCAGGATCTGCGCCGGCAGCGTCAGCCGGAATCCGAGCTTTGCGCCCTCGTCCGGCAGCACCGACGCCGCTTTGGAGGCTTGCATGTCGCCCTCCGAAATCGTCGCATTCACCGTGCTCATTGCTTGAGCGCCCCGAAGGTCAGCCCGCGCACCAGATGGCGCTGGATGGCGATGCCCATGATGACAGGCGGCACTGCGGCTATCAGGCCGAGCGCCGCCTTGGCGCCGTAGAGTTGGCCGGTCATCGAGGAGGACAGCGAGGCCATGTAGACAGGGACCGTCACCCATTCGCGCGTCGTCAGAAGCAGCGCAATCAGATAGTCCGACCAGTTGAGGATGAAGACGAACAGCGCGGCACTGGCCAGCGGCGCGCGCATCATCGGCAGCGTGATGCGCGTGAAGACGCGCCACCGCGAACAGCCCTCGACCAGTGCCGCCTCCTCGATCTCGCGCGGCATGTCGTCGAAGAAGGTCTTCATCAGCCAGAAGGCGAAAGGCAGCGTGACGATGCCGTAGATCAACGACAGCCCCCACCAGCTGTCGGTGAAATTGAGGAAGGCCCACATGATCATCACCGGGGTCATGACCGCCATCGGCGGAAACAGGCGAAGCTGGATCAGCGCCAGCGGCAGGTTCTGGCCCGAGCCGAAGCGCGACAGACCGTAGGCCGCCGCGGTGCCCGCCGACATGGCGATTGCCGTACCGAATGTGGCCGACAGCAGCGACGACAGGATCGGCTTCAAAGCTGTGCGGTCGAGGGCGACGATCAGATTGTTGGTCGACTCACCGAAGACGAAGCGGAAATTGCTGAGTGTCGGGTTCTCCGGCCACCATGTCAGGTCGGCGCCGGTCGCCGACCATTCGGCGATCGGCTTGAACGCCATCGACACCATCCACAGGATCGGCACCAGCGTCACCGCCATCGCCGCAAGGATCGCGGCATAGCGGAATATCTCGAAAGGAACTGAACGCTTCATCTTGCGGCTTTGCTGGGTCCTTCGTTGCCGAGGGGAAGAGCGACCGCTCCTCCCCTTCTTGGTAGGATCCTGGAAGGATCAGGCGATCGGATCGAGGACGGTCGGCCAGGCCTCCTTGTTGGTCTTGATCGCTTCGAGAAGCTTCTCCTCGCCGGTGCGGCGGGCAATCTTCTTCCACTCGGCCTCGGTGTCGGCCATCGCCTGCTCGGCTGTCTTGGCCTTGGTCAGCGCGGCGACGAGGTTCTCGTCCAGCGCGTTGTGGAAGGCGGTGGCGCCGGGATAGTTGATGGTGGGCACGGTGCGGGCGACCGTCTCGCGCACCACGTCCATGTGGTAGGCGTGGTAGGTCTGGCGAACCAGCGGATCCGAGAAATCCGATAGCCGGAACGGATCGAAGTAGCCGCCCGGATTGGCAGTCATCCAGGCGTAGATGCGGCTTGAGCCCAGCCACTGCAGGAACAGGTAGCAGGCCTCCGGATTCTTGGCTTGCGAGGACACCGACGCCGACAGATTGAGCCACAGCACCGACCGGCTGACCAGCTTGCCGTCGATTTCGCGGCCGGGCGGCAGCATCGAGCCGATCTTGCCGGTGACAGCTGAATCCTTGTTGCCGGCATTGTCGAGGAATTTCGGCAGATTGGAGAAGGCACAGGTCATGGCCGCGCCGCCCTTGGCGAAATTGCCGTACTGCTCCGGCCAGCCCCAGGAGATCGCATCCGGCGAATGGTGCGAAAGCGACGCGATGTACTCGCTGGTCGCCGCGATACCTTGCTCCGAATTGATCAGCGGCTTGCCGGTGTCGTCGAACAAGAACTGATTGGGCGAAGCCATTGAGACATAACGCTGATACCAGTTGGTGTAGCCCCAGCCCTGGTTGCGCAGATCGGTCGAGCCGAACAGGCCCTTGTCCGGGCGCTGGAAGAAGGCCGCGATCTCGTCATGCTGCTTCCACGTCTTCGGCGCCGCCAGTTCATAACCGTATTTGTCGGAGAAGGCCTTCTTCTCGTTTGCGTCGCCGAACAGATCGGTACGGTAGACCCAGGTCTGGAAGTCGCCATCCAGTGACACGCCATAGGTCGAGCCGCGATACTGATTGAGCAGCGAGACGCCCTTGGCGCCGTCGACATAGCCGCGCTCGGGATCGTCCCATTCCGGCTTGTATTGCGCGACGAAGTCGTCGAGCTTGAGGATGCCGCCGGTTTCGGCGAGGTCGCCAAGGCGGTTCCATTCGACCGCGTAGATGTCATACGCCCCACCCTTGGTGGAGATGTCCTGCATCGTCTTGGTGAATTCCTGGCCGTTTGGTACACCGACGATTTCCAACGGAATGCCGGTTTCCTTCTCCCAGAGATCCTTGATCGACGGCGCGCCGGCCGGAAACGGCTGGGTCAACTGGCCGATCGAGCCGTCGGACAGGCCAAGTACGATCTTGGCCGGCGCCTTGCCGGCGCCCTTCATCGCCTTGGCCGCCTCGATAGCGCGGCCCTCCGGCGTATCGGCACCATATTGATAGCGCTCCGAACCGTCGAAACCCGTCGGGCCACCGATCATGCCGGGCGCCAGGGCATCGGCCGCATAGGCACGGCTCGGGCGAATGAATTTCGGTGCAATACCTGCGGCGGCAACAAGGACTGCCGCCTTTCCACCGGACGCCAGCAAACGGCGCCGCGACACGCGGACCAAATTCGACATTGGAACTCCTCCCTCAGGGCCTTGTTTCCTCCACGGCCCTTATGATGGATATTGACGGCACTATACGAAGCCTGTCAACATCATAAATAATCAAAATACATCATAACATCTCACGGGAGGGGAAGAATGGCGTTTGTAAGGGCTCTCATACTGAAGCCGGTGCTTGAATTTGAGGGAGCCCGGCTGCCCACCTCCCCGCTTTGGTCTGCTTGGGCACTCTGGTGTAGCGCAACGGCTTGCGCATCGGCCAAGGCCGGTTACATCATTTCCCATCAGAATCGCGGACGGCGATGAAGCCGCTCTCCGACGGTGGACCCATGAAATGCGTGATCTCGATGCGCCCCTGGCGCGTTTTGGAATGAGGTGATCGACAGTGCGGTCCACCCTGACAGACATAGCCCGGGAGGCCGGCGTTTCGGCCGCCACGGTCGACCGTGTGCTCAACAACCGCGCCGGGGTCAGGGCGCGCACCCGAGAGGTCGTGCTCGAAACGGCACAGCGGCTTGGCTATATCGCTGAAAATTCGAATAATCCGAGCTCGCTCAACGCGGTTACTGGCGAGGTCATACGGCTGGATTTCGCCCTGCCCGCCGGCACCAATTCCTTCATCAAGATGCTGCACCGCCAGATCGAGGCGCAGGCGCAGGCGCGGCCCGACCTCGACGTCCGTGTCGCTACTATCGAAGGCTTCAATCCGGACCGGCTTGCGCGTCTGCTGCAGGAACTGCACGGGCAGACGCAGGGCGTCGGTGTGATCGCGCTCGACCATCCGACGGTCCGCGAGGCGATCCGCTCGCTTTCGGCCAGCGGCGTCAAGGTCGTCACCATCGCTTCCGACATCCTGCATGTGCCGAGGGTTGCCTATATCGGCATCGACAACCGCGCCGCCGGCCGGCTCGCCGGTTATCTGCTCAACCGCTTCATGGGTGCCGGGCGTCCGGGCAAGGTCGCGCTGTTCGCAGGTTCGCTCTCCTATCGCGGCCACGAGGAGCGCGAGATGGGCTTCCGCCACATACTGACGGAAGAATCGCCCAATCTGCAGATCGTCGAGATGCGCGAAATGCTCGACGACCGGGAAAAAGCCTATTCGGAGGCCTCCGCCCTGCTCGACCGGCACCCGGACCTGGCCGCCATCTACAATGTCGGCGCCGGCAACACCGGCATCGCCCGCGCCCTCAAGGAGCGCGGGCGTGCGCTGTCGACGGTCTTTCTCGGCCATGAGGTGACGGAAGGCACCAAGGAGCTTCTGCTCGACGGCACGCTCGACGCGGTCATCGACCAGAACCCGCGCGTAGAGGCCCGCGAGGCGCTCAACACCTTGACCCATGCGGTCAGGGGCTTGCCTTACGAACTGCACCAGCCACGGCTGCAAGTGATCTTCAGGGAAAGCATCCCGGAGATCTGAACCAGGTGAAGCACGGGATGCGTCACAAATTCATAATCGCTCGGGCGAGATTTTGGCGGCCAGATCAAGGGTCCGACCGAGAATCTTCGATCAGGCTCAGACCTGCAAAATTAAATTGACTATTATCATCATGTTTTAATAAGTATCCCTGCCCGGCCCGTGTGTCGAGGCTTCTCCATCATGCCAGCCAGGGCCAACGGCCGCCGCCAGCAATCTTTGCTTTTCCCGGGGCTGCACGCATGAAACAGACAAGCAACAAGACCTTGATGGCGAGCACCGCGCTCGCCTTCGCGCTCGGCCTGTGTGCCGCGCCGCTGGCCGCCGCGCAGAAGCCGGAGAAGAACGGCGCCGCCGCCAAGGCCAACCGGCCGGTCAAGGTCGCCCAGCAGGCTAGAACTGGGCAGAACGAGCCGACCGTGCTCGACCTGATCACCATCTCGGCGACGATGATCAAGACGGCGATTATCGAATCGATGGCCGCCATCAGCGCCGTCGATCAGGAAGAGCTCGAACGCATCCAGCCTGACACCGCCGCCGACATGTTCCGCACCACGCCCGGCGTTGCCGCTTCGATGAACGGCGACGATCCGGCAACCGCCATCAACATTCGCGGCCTCGAACAATATGGCCGCGTGGTGGTGACGCTCGACGGCGCCCGCCAGGATTACTGGCGCGTCGGCCACGGCTCGGGCTCGTTCTATGTCGAGCCGGAACTAATCAAGCAAGCGACCGTCATTCGCGGCCCGGTCTCGAACGCCTATGGCTCGGGCGGCATCGGCGGCGTTGTCTCCTTCGAAACCAGGGATGCCGGCGATTTCCTCAAGCAGGACGAGCGCTGGGCGCTGAGCGAGAAGCTGGGCTATGAGGATAATGGCGACGGCTTCACCACCAGCACCACCGGCGCCTACCGTTTCAGCGACGACGCCGACATCATCGGCAACCTCATTTATCACGACCGCGACAGCTACACCAATGGCAATGGCGACGCCGTGCCATGGACCGGCGAGAGCATCACCAGCGGCTATATGAAGGCGACCCTGCGGCCGACCGACGGCCACGAGCTCAAGCTCGGCGCGATCCTGCAGCGCTACAATGACCAGATCACCGGATCGAGCGGCTCGACCTCGCCAACGCTGAGCCGCTACGACACCGACACGACCAACCAGACCTACACGGCTGCTTATATGTGGAGGCCGGACGACAACGAACTGATCGACCTCAGTGTCAACGCATACCACAACCGCACGCGCGCCGAGCAGACGCAGGTCTGGCCGGCAACGGCGATCGGCAACTTCCGCTATTACGACGTCGCCACGACCGGGCTTCAACCTGAAGAACTCCTCGCGTTTCGACGCCTGGGAGTTGGCACATACCCTCACCTACGGCCTCGACTACTACTATCTGGAGGCCACGTCGGAGGCCGCGCATTTCGGTTCGGGCGAGCAGCAGGGTTATGGCGGCTTCCTGCAATGGCAGGGCGACTACAGCGACTGGCTGCAGCTCATCGCCGCCATGCGCTATGACGGCTACCAGCTCAACGGCAAAACGAAGACCGTGCCGCCGGCGGAAGCCTCGATTTCGGGCGATCGCTGGTCGCCTCGCCTCACCGTCGGCGTGACGCCGTTGGATGGCTTCCAGCTCTACGGCACCTATTCGGAAGGCTACCGGGCACCAGGCCTGCAGGACGTCTATCGCGGCGGCGGCGCGCATGGCGGCGGCGACAGCTACCAGCCTAACCTGCTTCTGCAGCCCGAAACGGCGAAGAACTGGGAAGCCGGGATCAATCTGAGATATGACGATGTGCTGGCCGCAGGCGACCTGTTTCGTGCCAAGGTCAACGTCTTCCACACCGCCGTCGAAGACTATATCGACGTCGACCTCACCGTTTTGCCGCGTATGGCGATCAACATCGGCGACGCGCGGCTGAAGGGCGTCGAGGCCGAAGCCGTCTACGACTATGGCTGGGGGTTCGCGAACCTCGCCGGCGCCCTGATCGACGCCAAGGTCGTCAGCGGCGTCTATTCCGGCCAGACGCTGAACAACACGCCGCTCGACCGCTTCTCGGCGACCGTCGGCTTCCGCATGCTGGAAGACCAGCTCACCATCGGTGCGCAATATCTCAGCGTCGGCAAGATCACCCGGACAAGCCGCACCAATCCCGACGCGCCGGTCGTTGTCGATGACGGCTTCGACCTGGTCAACGTCTTTGCCAACTGGCGCATTAACGACTACGCCAAGCTCGATTTCAGCGTCGATAACGTCTTCAACACCGCCTACACCGACCCGCAAAGCGCCTGGTCGACGACGGCGGCGACGGAACAGGGCAAGGGCCGCACCTTCAAGGTGGCGCTCACAGGCAGGATCGGAGGTTGAGAATGAGGGAAGCTTCAGTGAGCGGACTGGCCTGCGAAGCGCGCTTGAACCTGCGCAACCTGCCGCATTACATCGACCGCATCAGCGACAGGCTGCAGAGCTTCGATGCCGATGCCTCGCGGGAGGGGCAGCGGCTCGACTTCCGCTTCGCCTTCGGCGACGCGTCCCTTGACATGGAGCGGCTGGTGATGCGGGCCAACGCCGCCGACCGCGATGGGCTGGCCCGCATCAAGGACCTGCTGGCCACCGCCGTAGAGGTATATGCCAAGGAAGAAAGTCCCGAGATCGTCTGGACCGGCGATCTCGCCGAAGAAACCCGCCTCGCGCAGTTCCGTGAGATGGTCGTCACCCAAGTCGGCGACCTGACGCGGCATATGCGCCGCATCCGCTTCGCCGGCGAGGATCTCTCTCGTTTTGCGAAATTCGGCGGCATGCATATCCGCATGCTGTTTCCGACCAGGGACGTCCCCGATCCGCTCTGGCCCGTGCTCGGCAGCAATGGCCTCCCGGCATGGCCCTCGGACGACAGGCGCCCAGCAGCGCGCGTCTACACCATCCGGGCCCTCGACGTCGAAATGGGCATCATCGAGGTCGACTTCCTCATCCACCCCGGCGACAGCGTCGGCGCCCGCTGGGCCATGCAGGCGGCGCCCGGCATGAAGATCGGCATGATGGGGCCGGTCGGCCGTCGGGTGCGACCGGCGTCCTGGTATCTCATGGGCGCCGACGAAACCGGCCTGCCGGCGCTGGCTCGCATGCTGGAGACTCTGCCCGCCGAGACCAAAGGCGTGGCCTTCATAGAGATCGCCGACGATGGCGAACGGCAGGTCGTCGACAACGCAACCGGAATAGAGGTGCACTGGCTGCCGAGAAATGGGGTGCCAGCCGGGCTCGACGACAGGCTGGCGCGCGCCATCCGGTCAGTCGCATGGCCGACCGGTTCGGCATTCGGCTGGTTTGCGGCCGAAGCGGCAGCCGCCACGACGGTGCGCGAACACTGGCGCGGCACGCTGGCGCTCGGCCGCAACGAAACACTGGCGGCAGCCTACTGGCGGCGGGGCGCGGCGGGACTGATGGCCGGCTAGAGCTTGCTCACCATCGCTTGCGCATCTTCGCCCAGACCGATTGCGATCCGGTCGCCGGAGACAATGCCTGACATGTCGCAGACAACCAGCGGCATGCTGATTTTGTAGAGGAATTCGGCAACGATGGCGCCGACGGCAAGGATCGGGTCCGGCCGCTCCAGGATAATGCCGGCCGGCGCCGTGCCTCTGCGGATCGCTTCGGCCAGAACCGAAGACGAGGACGACGACCCTCGCCCGCTCGGCATCACCAGGATCTTGCCGGCGATATTGCCGCCCAGGTCCGGATGCGAATGGTCGATGATGTCGCCCGTTTCGACGTCGATCCCGCCCCAGAAGCTGAGCGCCTGCGAAAGCACCAGCGCTGGGCCTTGGGCCGAGCCGGAAAGGTGGAATGTACCGGTTCTGGCCGGCGTCTTCATGGCGCGCCTCGCACGACGCGGCCGGCCGCAGCCGAGCGGACGCAGTCTTCCATGTCACCGAAGGCCACCGAGACACCGATATTGCCAGGTGCGTAATGCGCCCATTTGCCCGAATTGGTCATCACCACGCCATCGAGACGCTCGAGGATCGACGTAACATAGGTGCAGGTGTCGGTGACCGGAACGAGGCCGAAGGCTTCCATGCCGGCCAGTGCGCCTTCGTCCTGCAGCCGCGTCAGCGTCGCGCGCCCTGTGTTGACATAGATCGGGACACCTTTGCCTGGACCGACTTCGCGCAGCAGCGGCAACAGGCGCATCCACTCTTCATGGGAGAAATGCGGCGTGCCTAACGACACGGCTGCGAGCTGCACGCCGTCGGGAACGCTCGACAGCCTGGCCAGCGCATGGTGGATGTCAGCGCGAGAGATCCGGATTTTTTCCTCCGGCGCCAGGCCGTGCAACGCCTCATCCGGCGTCTCCGCCTCCGGCGTGATGCCGACGGCATGAAACAGCGCCACGGCACCCGTCGTTGCCGCCGCCGCCCCCAGCGCCTTCAATTGGTCCTCGTCGCGCGGCTGCGGCAGGCCCGATATGACAGGGATGCGGTCGCCAGCCCTTTGCCCGATGATCAGCCCGACGCCGACAAACAGAGCGTCACTTGGCTCGAAAGCAGCGTCAGTCAGCTCGAACAGGACCTGGCCTCGTCGATTTTCACTCAGATGCAGCCCCCATGCCGGCGCGCGCCCGGTCATTGCGCAGCACAAATCGATAAAATCGCCATAGCGGTTGGTCCGCGCCCCGATCACCGAATTGGCAAAGACGATGGCGTTGGATTCACCCCAGGCGATCTGCTCGCCGAACCTTGGCCGGAACCGGGTCAGATAGGGTGCGCAGGTGAAGGTCGGCTGGCAGCCGAGTTCCAGATGCGCCTTCATCAGGCGTCGCGCCGGCGTTTCTTGCGACACCGGCATCTTCACCAATCCGGGATGGATGAGGTCGAACGAACCGACATTCAGCGTCGTCGGCACCCGAACGCGGCCGCCGCCCTCGATCAGCCTTTCGACGAAATCGAGGCTGGCCTGGCCGTGATAGAGGCAGCCGTCGATATGGGCACCGGCAATGTCCAGCAACTTGCGCGCGCCGACCGCCTTGGAAAAGGCAACCAGGATCGTCATGGCGGCAGCCGCTGCCGAGCCTTGCTCGCCATGCAGCATCGACTGGTCGCCGGCCGTCAATTCCAGCGTCATCGGCAATATTCCCGAGCCCGCACTATGCCGATCAAGCACTCCCTGATTACGGACCGTCTGGCAAGACAGAGCTTTGGATCTCTTCTACTTCGCAGCCGTCAGCAGACCAGACGTTCACAGCTCATCGCGAAGCAAGAGAGACGCGAAGCACGGTCGCAGAGCGGGCGATCCGCGGCGGAAACGGCGCTATTCCTTCGGCGCTATTCCTTCTGGGACGGTCCGTCGGCCGCGCTGCGGTCACCATCTGCAGAATGCGGCAGAATGCCGAAATCGCGCGACTTGGTCCCATGCGCCGCCGTCAGGAAACCATCGGCTGTGAGACCTCGTCTCAAAAGCTCACGTACCGCGGCCGACCGGCTCGGCATGTGCTTGTCGAAGCGCCAGTTCTCCAACGCCGCCAGTTCATCGACGGTCAGCATGATCTGCAATCGTTCCGGGCGTTCCAGTTCGGACATCTCGGCCTCCTGTCACACCAGCCTAAATGCAGCTGAGTTAGTGTGTTCCTAATTTTCTGTAGAGTTAGGTACGTGAGCAGAATGCGTCAAGGCCTTCGGATCAGCGAGTCATGCAGAAGTCAGATGAAGCGGATCAAGCATCAGATAGGCAATCAACAAAATACGCTAACTATTTGACATAAAACGAGTTTTTAAGGAATTTCGCTTGCCAATCGCGAATCCTGGGCGCATCGTGGAACATGAGGGACAAACCGCTCCTGAGGGGAAGGTTTTCCATGCGCTACGGATTTTCGGTTCGCCTGCACGAAGACGTCAGTTCCCGAGTTCGGGCTGTATTGCGGTCCGGGATTGCCATCAATCTGACTGCTGTCGCCGAAGCCGCGCGACTGCAGAACCTCGCCGAGAATGTTGCGCGCGAAGACATCGAATGGCTCGTCATGCAAGCAGCCCAGCTCTACGGGGCGGCCATCGAGTTCGACGGCTTCGCGGAAACCGATCTGACGGAGTTTGCGTGCCCCGAACTGATGCAAAGCAGTCCCGCGCCGGGCTGGGACGCCTTGGAAGACGAAGCGTCCGCTTCGCCGGATCCTGGCCGTCAAACACACTGAGCGCGTGTGAGCCCCCGCCATGCTGCCGCCACGTGCTCGGAAAAAAGCCCGCCGCAATGGCGGGCTTTGGACTGCTGGAGCTTTGGTGGACGAAGGCCTCTCGGCCTGGTCCGACATTCATCCGATGTATTCGCCTTAGCGGCGGGCGATCAGCAGGCACAATTGGCGCAGATCGCTGTCGTAAGTGCCTCCGCTGCTGAGCACGTCAACGCAGCGCTTCTTCATCCTGGCCAACTTGTCGCCCGACATGTCGGCAACGACCTGAGGCAAGCTGGGATTGCTGGGGTTGCTGGGATTGGAAGGGCTGCCCGGGTTGGACGGATTGCTCGGATTGGTACCACCGCCGATCCCGACACCGGCGCCGACATTGATGCCGCTGCCGATCCCGACCCCCGCGCCAGCCCTAACGCCGCTGCCGATACCTACCCCCGCGCCGGCAGCAATGCCACCGGAACCGCCGATCGTCGCGCCGGCACCGGCGTTGATGCCGCTTCTGCCCCCGACCGATGCGCCGGCGCCCGCCGCGATTCCGCTGGAACCGCCAACCGTCGCGCCGGCACCGGCGTTGATGCCGCTACTGCCGCCCAACGACGCACCGAGGCCTGCCTTGATGCCGCCGCTGCCGCCAACCGTCGCGCCGAGGCCGGCTTTGATGCCACCGTTGCCGCCGATGGATGTTCCAACACCAACGGCAATTCCGTCCGCGGCATTCACGGGCATCGAGAGCATGAAAATAACTGCGCTGCCTGCCACCGCATCGGTGATTGTTTTGATTAAGGTGGTCATAACACTCTCCTTGCTGTAGTTGCGCTGAACAGCCCGCGACGTCGCCGGTTGCATACCTACTAATTTGCAAGAAGATGATCGGTTTCGTTGCCGGTCAGCTCGCTGGCCCCATAGTATATTTTCAAATAACAGCCGCGTGAAATTTGTAGTGAAATTTTCCGAAAGTTTTACTTTGGGATGGCCTCTACCGATTGAAGCGATGCGAGACTCAGCTGATGGCGCCGCAACAGACGAACGTTGCGACGGTCGGCGGCCAAAGAAGGCGAATTCCTAATCAGCAAACCACAACATCAAACCTACCTACGGTAATAGAACAAGGGGGGCCGAGAAGATCCGCGCTGCGCGGGTTTGCTTCACTGTGCTGCGTCATTTTTGCCGGAACCTTTCCATCACCCGGGTTGTTTTTTCTGTAGTCGCCACATGATGATAACCCAATGATGGAGATCAACATGCTTACGAAAATCGTGACAGCTTCCATACTTGCAGCCGGTCTGGCGACCGCGGCGATGGCCCAGAACGCCGGGTCGGACAACAATGCGCCTGGCAGCGAGAAGAGCATCGTCGTCCAGCCCAAGCCGAACGGTATTGACCCTGGCACGACCCGCAGCACGATGGGCACGACGGGTACCATGAACTCCAATGCGGATGAAAACTGCCCTGCAACCCCGCAAGGAGCTCAACCCGATGCATCCAACAAGCCTGCCGGGACGGTTTCACCGACTGTCAACGACAACAGTTGCGGTAAGTAGTTAGCCGCGCCAATCGGGCTTGCCATCGCGGGCTTGCGGCAGCAGGACCGGTCAGGACTGGTTTTGCTGCCGATCATGGAACGATGTATGGGCCGACCACCCGCGAGATCCAGCGTTGGAATCAAATCCGCTTGCGTTCACGCTTTACGTGGTCGCGCCTTGGATTTGCTTCCGTCCTTGCTGGCGGCCGGCTTAGGCTGGCGTGCTTTCGGCTTCGGTCGGCTGGCGGTCTCCGGCGCGGCGGTTTCTGCGTCGATTTCGGCGGTAGCCTGATCCCAATGCTGCTGATGCGCTCCGTCGGGCCTGCCTGCCTGTTCCCAGATCGCGTGTGCCCGCTGGCGAATCCGTTCCTGCCTGTCCGTCATTGTTGCCTCCGTCGGCTCGGTTCATGCGTAAAGCAACCTTGTTCTAGCTGAAATTTCGACCGGCGTCTTGAGCGGCAGGCGACACCGTCATTGAACCTCTCTGTCACACAGGACGGCGACCCCGAGGAGCGCCGCCTTCTTGATGATCAGCCCTTCAAGGTCCGCGTCCGAGCGCTCGGTTCCGGTGCGTTCGCGCAACAGTGCTATCGCCGCCTTCATCGACAGCAGGCCATCGCCTCGTTCAGCAAGCAGTTTGTCGACGGCTGCGGCCACGTTGACCGGCTCGACATGCGGCAGCATGGGAATGGCTCCTTTCCTTGTTTCGAGACGACAGCGGCTCCATCCCGATCCCTCGGGATGGAGCTCTCATTTGATAATTTAGGCCATGACCTTCCAAATCCGGTTCGCGGTTTGGCAACGCCGATCACTCGATGACCTGCACGATCTTGCGGGTGTCTGGGTCGACGAGCACGGTGCGATTGCCGACGACGACGTATCTGTACCGCACGTCTGGAACATCGATCGGTTGCAGCTCGACCGTATCGGGCAACGTGGAACCGATATTGAGCTCCACCCCCAGAAGACTGATCGACGCCAGCGGGTGCTTGTGGACGTATTCGCGGATGACCGTCTGCTGTTTGGGCGTGACAATCACCTGGTCCGCGGTGGCCACGCCGACGCCGGCAAGCAACGCCAATCCCGCCGCAGCAGGAACAAGGTGGATTTTCATCGTCTACTCCTGTTGTTACGGGCCTCGCCCTTACAATTGCGACGCGGCATTCCGGTCGAAGCGGCGAACCCTCTAGGCAAACGCCCACGCCACCTTGTTGTTCCGTAAGTGGCGGCTAATCGAACAGCGGTGAAGTGCCCGCGCGATGCGGCGAATGGACTGCGAATGAGCTTGCGGTGGCCCGCGTCGCAAGACGCGGGCCGATCGGTTTCCCGATCAGCAGCGATACCGGAGGGGGGTGATATCTACTGCGTCTGAAATAACATTTAGGACAAGCTAATGTTCCCTCAGCGAGTGCAACAAACCTGCCGGCGCGAGCGGCGCGAAGTTGCCGCTCGTCGCTGCTACTGCTTTGGCGGCTGTGGCGGCACCTCGCCGGGCTTGATCACCGGGGTCTTGCCCTCATCCGGCGGTGGCGCCGCCATGCCCTGATCGCCCGTTGGCGGGGGCTTCAGGACCCCACCGCATGGCTCGAGCGTATCGGACAAATTGTTGCCGGCCGGCTTCTGCTGCTGGCTGTTCTGGTCCGGCGGCTCGACTTTGCAGCGGTCGGATTGCGCCTGTTCGCCCGGCTGCGCGGCCGCCGGCACCGCCAGCAGCAGCGCACCTAGCATGTACGGCAAGAAAATGAGCGGTCTCATGTCGAGCTCCTTTCGCGCCAGTATCTTCTGAATGTGAAGGCGGGCAGGGCGCGATTGGTTCCGTCGTGCGGCAATGCGCGCGGACCGCGGCGGCCCGGAACCGGCCGCCAGACTTATGAGTTCAACCACTGAGCCAATTCAGGGCCGCTGACATTATGGAGAACCGGCGATGGAACCGCGCAGCAAAGAACGAACCGACGACGAGACGGAGAGCCCGACGATCGAGCAGCAGGACTGGGATGCCATCCGGAGCGGGAGAATCCTCCCTGACGGCGTGCCGCAAAACGGCGATATTCGCTATGACGTCGAGAAGAGCAGCGAACTGCCGGAGGAGGACGACGATAACGCTTACCAGGACAGCGACGAGGCCTTGCCGGACGATACGGATGAACGTGTCATTTCGCGCGATCTCGCACGCGAAGGTGGCCCTTTCGACGAGGAATGAGCCGCCGCCTGCTTTCAATTCGGGAGGTCGAAGAGCGGCTCCTGGCAGCGATAGACCAGACATTGACCGTCACGCGTCTTGATATACGCGGCGCGCGGCACCTGCGGCCAGTCGCATTCATTGCCGAATTGGCGGACGTAACGGTCGTAGGTGTTCTGGCCGGTGGTGAGCACGACAGAGCGATGCCTCTGGATCAGAAGCTGCGTCTGTTCGCATGTCATCGCGCGGCTGTCCGGCCGCGCGTCGGCCGTTGCGGCAAACAGAAGCGCCCCGGCTGTCAGGACTGCCGCTTGTGTCTGGACCTTGGCAAGCATGACACCATCTCCCATGCCTAACGCGCATCTTGGTCGGGCAGCGCCGGATCGAGCCGCCCTGTCGCGAAAGAAAGATCGTACAGAATGCGAGCAAAAATGCAAAAAGCCCGCCGCACCTTTCGGCGCGGCGGGCTCCAACTGAACGTCACTATTTCGGCGGGCTTGGGCGGCTTATTCCTCCTTCACCGGCCCGAACCGGCGCACGATAACCTCGAAGACGATGTCCGAGATCCACATCGCCGAGACGCCGATGAGGAACGCCGCGGCCAGCGTCGTGGTGTCGTCGTCCGGAGAAGGAATGGGCAGGCCGGCGGCGCGGAAATAATGCACGACCGGCAGCGTCAGATAGGCCGCCGCCAGCGCGCCGCAGATCGGCGAGGCCACCATTTCGCGGACCTTGTAGCGATGGCGCGACAAGGCCCGCAAAATGCCGCCGGACAGGCCGGCGACCAACACCGGCGCCTTGATGCCCAGGACGTCGAGCAATTCGTGCATCATGGCGTCCACCCGCACCATCTGGCGCCCTGCCCGTTGAAGGCGTTCATCTCGTCGAGCTCGGGCCGGCTCATGGCGGCAACGACCGGGGAGGATGGCCGGCGCGGCTGGTTGTGGTCGCACCAGACCTGGCGCGGATTGCCGGCCGGCGCGGTTGTCGTGCAGCCGGCGAGCACCACGCAGAGGATCAGCGCCTTGCCCATTTCTCAGCCTCCGCCCTTGCTGCCGCATCGGCCATGCCGGCGGCCTTGCGCTCTTCGGCGGCGGCCTCGCGCCTCATTTCCAGACGATCCTCGGCGGCCGCGACTTTTGCCTCTGCCTGTTTGACCGCCTCCTTCCTCGCCCGGTTGATGCCGCCGGCAACGTAAAGGCCGATGCCGCCCGCCACAGCAGCGAATGCCGTCATGACGACCCTGTTGCCGATGATGGCGCTGAGAATGCTGAGAAGCGCTGCCATCACAAGTCCTCCGCGCGGCGGCGGCGCAGGAACTCGGTCAAAACGCCGTTGATCACAAGAAACCAGGGGAACCATTCCCCCGGAACGACCGGCGAAAGAACCTGCGGGTCGACATAGGTGACGATAGTCGCGATGACGCCGATGGCCGCCTGAAGCCGCGCCCAGAATATTGTCTCGCTGTCGCGGAAAAAGCTCTTGATCCGGGTCCACATGTCATTTCCTTCCGAATAGCTTGAGGATGGCTGATAATTTGAGGATGGCGGCGATCAGCGCTGCCCAGAAGCCGGGCCTGGCGACAGCCACGGGAGGCCCAGAGGGCGTAGCGGTCGCTTGTGGAACGGCAATTGGCTTGGCGGGCTCTGGCGGGACTGCGGGGACGACCGCGGACGACACCGGACCGGCAGACGGCCAGGGCGTGTCCTTGATGCGCGACCATTTGCGATAGGCCTCGGCAAGCCTGGTATCGTAGGCGTTCTTGCGATAGCCGGCGCCGTTGTAGCCCTTGGCGAATCCCGACCAGTCATGATTGCGCAGATTGTCGTCGAGCCGCTTCTCGACGATGAAATCGATCGCCGCGCCGAGCTGCAGCGCCTCGTCCGCCATCATTGCCTCGGCCATCGCCTGCACGGTAAGGAAGCCTGCCGCCTTGAAATTCTCGCCGAGAACCTGGCCCAAGCCCCACGAAGCGGATTTGAGCGCCGCGGTTTCGTCGATCGCACAAGCTGCCCTGAGCCGTGGGTAGCTATCCCTGGGATAGGGCTTTGCGCCCCACTTCGGATAGGCGAGGCCGGCGGCTACCGCTTGTGCCCGCTTGGCACCCGACAGGTTGCGGTAGAAGACGTGCGGTTCGAACAGGATGACCGGCCGGCCAACGGCGTCGAAGCCATGCCCGCTGGTCTCGACATCGAGGAACGCGTGCATCTCGTCCTCGCCGACGCCGATCCGGGCACCGAGTTTCGGCAAGTCTATATCATCGAGGCGCCTGGCGGCGCCCCTGAACGTCATGTCCATGGGCAGTCCTTTCCGCCCTCGCGGGCAAGGTTTTGAGGTTGAAAAAGCAGATGCGCGGCGGCAAAGCAGAATTGGGCGGCAGCCCGCGCCGATGTGGCAAGGAAGGTTGATGTTTTCGACCCGCCGTGTGAAATGGCCGCGGGATGGTGCACATGTCTGATGATGAACAAACCGCTGCGGCGCGCTGGTCGGTGAAGTCCGAGCTCCGCGCCGTTGCTCGCGACAAGCCGTTGCTCGCGGTGCTGGCGGCGATCCTCTGTCTCTATTGTGCGTTTATCGCCGGACCGATCGTCTATGCGGTGCTGGCCATCAACGGCATTGCGGATTTCTTCAAATGAAGCCGGTTCCGGCGATATCGCTGCGGTCAGGCGCGCTGCGTTTTCGGCCCCGAAATTGCTTGGCCTGGATGAAATTGCCTAGCCGGGATGAAACTGTTCCCGTCTATCGTTCGTAGCTTTAGCGGGAGGACACGTGACGATAAGAATCAGGCTTCCGGGCGGCACCTTGAAGATCAAGAAAAGGAGCGAGCTGCGGCGCCGCGAGCAGAACCGCGAGGTGCCGGTTTGGCAGGTCGGCAATTACTTCGTCATCTGGTGGCCGAGCGGCGTGTCCGATCGCCCATCCTCGCCCAGAAAATCCTCGCCCAGGAAATAGCCCGCGCACCCGACGATCCCGACTGGGCATGCCGCCTCGGTGATCAGGAACCGCCGTGCGCGCCAAAACCTCAAAGCCGCTCGACTAGTCCCAGAAATAGTCAGCGGGCAGGCATTGACTCTTCCGCAGCGGAAGGCGATGCTGCATTGCACAATTTGGGGCGGCGGAAGCGATGGCAGTGCGTATCAGAATGCCGGGCGGCACGCTGAAGGTGAAGGTGTACCGCGAATTGCGCGACCGCGAACGCGCCCGCCGCATACCCGTCGTCAAGATTGGCCGGATTTATTTCACCTGGTGGTCGAACCGCCAGCGCCTGGTTGACGATCAGTCGCCAGGGTGACGCATGAATTTTTTCGGCTGCCATGCGCCTGGGAAAGCCCGCCCCGACCTCCGCCGGCCAGTTTGCAAAATAAGTTGATGAGGCTGCTGTTGACTCTCCCGTAACGGAAGGTCTCTACTTACCGCATTGCACGAAAATTGCTGCGTTGCACAACGGGAGTTGGACCGATGGCAGTGCGTATCAGGTTGCCTGGCGGCACTCTGAAGATGAAGACCTATCGTGAGTTGCGGGCCCGGGAACGCGACCGCCGCGTGCCTGTGATGAAGATGGGCTCGCTGTATTTTGTCTGGTGGTCGAAAAGCCAGGACCCGCACCAGAAGCCGCAGGACAGCAGACGGTAGCTGCTCCGCCCGCGGCAGGTCCGCGTCGGCGATGAACCCTGACAATTCCGAAATACTTCCCAGCTATAGGATTTCTGGTCGGCCTGCTGTGCCATTGTTGGTGCGCACAGCATCCCGAGCGGCCCTCGCAGAGCAATTCTTCTGACGAACTTTTCGGCGATTTTCAAATGGCCTCCAGACTGGCGGACACGCGCGTTTGCAAGCTTGCAAACCACCGCCGCTTGTCGCAAATAATTGTCCGCGGGCGGGCGATCAGGATTCATCCATTGATGAATGTCCAATCGCGCATGCATGCTTTCCTTCGCTCAAGCCCCCTCCGATATTATTTTCACCTCGCAAAGGCTCGCCTTGCCGGGTCTCCGCAATCAGACGAAAGTGTAATCCTGTCGCAGATCGTTGGCCAAAGCCCGAAAACGTTCTTGGAATTTGGTTTCCATCCGACGGAGTACAACTGCATTGGGCTTAGTGAATTCAGGGGTCTGCTCGTCGACGGCGACGCAACGACCGTGCGGTTGGCGCGCTCGCTGCTTCCAAAGCGGATTGAAGTGCGCCAGAGCTTCATTGATCTCAACAACATCGAAAGTCTCGCCACGCATTTTCCGCAACTTGGAGTGCTTTCCGTCGATGTCGATGGAAACGACTACTGGTTTCTGCAAGCCTTGCTGCCAGTGCGCCCGGCCGTCATTGTCGCGGAGTACAATGCCAGCTTCGGGCTCAACCCCGTCACCGTGCCATACGATCCGTCGTTCGATAGGGCCGCAAAGCACGAAAGCGGTTGGTATCACGGCGCCTCGATCACCGCTCTGACGCAGCTCTGCAATAGTCACGGCTACAAACTCGTCGCTGTCTCGGCGGCTGGCGGCAACCTGTTCTTCTTGCCGCAGACTGTGGCCTTGCCCGGACTAGAGCCTGTGGAGGCGTACCGCGAGAGTGCACTTCGCAACGGCTGGTCAGGAACCACGGCGAAGGAGCAATGGGAGCGGATCAAGCACATGCCCTTCGTGACAGTGAGCTAACCGTGTGATGAGCATTAACCCAAAGGCATCATTTCACGACCCGGTCAGGCCGCACCAGGGCGTCAGCAGGGACGTCTGTTCGCACTATGGAACCGGCGGAGATAATCGCCCGATCGCCGATCGTGACACCCTTCATGATCATGGCACTGTTCCCAATCCAGACATCGTCTCCAATCACGATCGGAGCGGAGCGGATGCCAGGGTCGACTCTAGGATGGCCCCGCTTGAAGATGGCTTGCATCTGCGCGAAGCGCTTCTTCGGGTCCATAGGATGCGAGTTGGTGTCGTGGATCGCCACACCCCATGAGACGTGTACCCGCTTTCCGATCTTGATCCCCACCGGGTCTGACGACCAAATCGTCGAGCTTGGGCCAAGATAGAACCAATCATCAATCTTGATCCGACCCTCGTGGGCAAAGACCTGCAAATGCCCATCCAAATGGCTGTCCGCGCCGATTGAGACGCGAGACCGGTCGCCGTGGATATTAAAGATCTCTGCCCCGGCGCCGAACTTCGTGCGCCGCCCGATGACGGCATTCTCCCTAGCGGCGCCCGTGGCGATCCACGACCAAAAGCGGCGGCGAAGAGTGAGAACGGTGGAGAAGACGCGCATTCGCGAACATCTGCCACACAGGACCATTCCAGTCTAGGCTCCGAAGAAGCCCCGGCGCGACAGACAACGGAGTTCCTCAGCGTCGAAAGTTCCGTGACGCAGACTGCCCGCAGCATTCGGATGGAGCTCATCGCCCATGTAAAGCAACGAGGTCAGGTAGCCGATGCCACTCTCACCACCTACGTCGATTAACGGTATGGACAGCAGCTTCGCCACTTCGCGCTCGGCGTTGAAGAACTGGTCCATGGTGTTGCCCTGGCCATTCACCCGACCTATCCGGTGCGTCGCGTGTCCAGGGCCGCCGCTGTAGGTGCCAATCATGACGATCTTGGCGTTCGGCGCACGCGCTCGGATGGCGGCGCACGCCGCCCACAGCGAACCATAGTGAGTGGCGTAGGTCGTGTCGCCGAGAGCGCCCAGGGGCGTCTCCTGCGCGCCAAAGGCGTTCGGGCCCGGCTCCAGGATTACCAACTCCGCGTCGACCGGAATGTTGGTGATCGCATTGGACATTCCGTAGCTCGGATAGGCGGTGGTGCTCAGCCCCAAGGCCGAGCCACTGACGGCTAGATTGGTAGGGACCATACCGGTCAGACCGGCGAGGACGGGAACGTAGTAGGCTCCGGCCGAAATACTAGAGCCGATCAGCGTCAATTTCTTACCAACCAGGGCGGCCGAGCCGTCGTCATATGGATCGCCGCCGATGTTGGCCGGATCCGACAGTAGGCCAAGATACAGAGCGCCATTGGCGACTGCCGTCACGCCGGCGCTTTTGGTCCAGGCCGAGTTGGAGAGGTTTTCCGAAGACGAGAAGACATTCGGCCCACCATTGATGCTTAGAGCCGACCTTTGGACATAGAATCCAGACACACCATCGCCGACATACGGGTGACCGCCAGCAGACGGGAAAATACGCTGTTGCCAGTTCGTCGCGGCCGTGGCCGTTGCCGTCTTCGTGACCGTGCATTCGTACCAGCCGTTGCCAAGAGCGACGATGCTCGCGCCCGTGCCGGTCGCAGTCCCGGTGTCGAGATTGAAGGTGCAGTCGAAGATGACGGCGTTGTTGGAGTAGAGATTGAGACGATTGCGTTCGGCCTTTTTGGCGGTGACTTTCCAGACGATATTGTCGCCATTGACCACGGACCTGCCCTGATAAACGGAAGGATTGCCAGAGCCGACCATTCGACAAGCTTCGACGCCGTCATTCGGCCTCTGACGGTCACGTCGAGGCCATCGACAAGCGGAGGCAGGGAGATCAGCACCGGTTCATAAGGGCTGACCGTGGTGGTAACCGTCACGTTCTGCTTCGTGAAGGCGGCGTTGGCGGGGTCGCTGCTCGGGAACAGGTTAGCCGGCAGGCCCTGCTTGCGCAGCACGATACTGCGAATGTACATACCGCTGGTTCCATCGCCGGTGAACGGAAAAACGCCAGCAGCCGACATGCGTGCCTGCACATTGTTCGTAATATTTGCCGCAGCCAGGACGACAGCCTTGCACTCGTACCAGCCGGAGCCAATATCCGTGATGGCAGCGCTGACGAGGTTCGCGCCAGAACTGCTTGAGACGATACCCTCCTCAAGATTGAAGTTGGCTGTATAGGCCGCACCAGCCCCCGCGTGAATAAGCTGCAGAATGCTTCGCTCTCCAGCTTTGGCAATGGCAATGTGCTCGATCGTGTCGCCCGACACAAAAGAGTAGGATCGATATACAGATGGGCTGACTGATCCGGCCGCCTCAGTTAGCCTGGCGGTCGGAACGCTAAGGCCTTCGATCATTGCAAGGCTATCGACGCTCGAAAGGAGAGCAGCCGTTGCCGCGCGAACGCCCGTATCGGCCGCCACAGGCCCGGCCGTGACATTGTACAGCCCAAGCACACCAGTCGAAACTTCCGTCCAGAAATACTCGCCGACATCGACATTCCTGCCCAGCACCGCCGCTGCGGCGGCGCCGGCGAGCCCTGCCGACGCCGCAAAACTGAACGTCGGCGCCACTGTGTAGGAGCCCGGCGCCGTGATCAGTATCTGCGTCAGCGCGCCGCCCGCCACGACGAAGCGGCCGGCAGCGCCCGAACCGGTCCCGCCGGTAAACGCCAGGTCGAACGTGCCGTTGGCGCCGCCGGAGCCTGGCGTGATCGCACCGTTGCCGGCGACGCCGAAGCCGATTGCCGCCGCAGTCGTCGGGAAAATGCCCTTGCCGTAGAGCGAAGCGTCGCGTGCAGCCTGAGCGCTGATGACGGCGGCCGCGGCCGCGACGGCATCGGAATTGGTGGCAGCCCGGTCGGCTGTGGTTTGTCCGGCATTCGCGGCGGAAGCGGCAGCACTGGCGGTTGCCTGGCCGGCGCTGGCAGCGGCAGCATCCTTCAAGGCCTGGGTTTCATCGCGCAGCGCTTCGACCTCTTCGACCACATCGGCGATGTCGGGCGGAACGGATGCGGCGATGGTGATGGCATCGGCGCCGATGGCCGGCTCGTCGGCCGTGAACTCGAACACGCGGTCGGCGTTGACCGACCCGACCTGGGTGTGAACGGTCGTGCCCTTCTGCAGGGTGCGCGTAGAACGGGCGTCGGCGGCGCGGAACCAGTCGCCTTCGCTCGCCGTGTAGATGCCGTTCTGCGTCGGGTCGGCCTGGTCCTTGACCAGCACGCGGTCGCCGATTTCGGTCGGCACGCCGTCGATGGCCTGCAGGCCGTGCAGGAGGATGTCGGCCGTGGTTGCGAGGCGCACGGGTTCGCGTTCGCCGGTCAGGAGACGAACGGCGGCAGTTGCAGGTCGGGACATGAGGGCTTGCTCCATAAAAAAAGCCCCGCATAAGCGAGGCTGGAAGGGGGTTCGGTGCTGTCGGTGGGAGACTTAAGCTACGCGGCCGGACACCGCGCTATCCGGCGCAGCCGGCGATTTACATTTTCCGGACGGAGAGCGGCAACGCGGTCAAGGGCTACAGCAATCCGCCAATCAGCCTTCTTGTGCCGCCCATGGCCGCCAGCCCACAGGCCATGCCGGCGCAGTCGGCGACCCAGTCGAGGATATCCATATCGCGCGCGATCAGCTGGGCGCCCTGAAGCAGCTCGATCGCCGCGCCGGTAAGAGCGAGGAGTACGACCAGCCTCGTCTTGTGCTCCGGCCAGCCGAGGCTTCCAAGCGCCGCCAGCACGGCGAACGCCGCGGCGTGGTTGAGCTTGTCGTGCTGGAAGGTGAAGCCCATGTCCAACTCCTGCAGGAACCGCACCGGCGAAAGCGCGAGCAGGAGGACGCCGGCCAAGGTGAGCAGAAAAACGATCCTTGCCATGGTCGGAAAAGAGTCTGTGCGCAACAGGTCAATCCTTCATCTGAAACAGGAGGCGATCCAGAAGGCACCGCCAACCTGACCGCCCGGCGGTTAGCAGGCCATAAGCCAGCATCGTGACCACAATCAGACCGCCGGCACGTTGCGTGCCTGGTCGCCATTTCCGGCGTGCGCACTCACCAGTGATTGCGCCAGTGCTGATCCGGTCGAACCGAGTGCCGGGCTTGCATCCGCGACGAGCCACGGAGCACGCCAGTACATCACTTCGGGAGCAACGAAAGCACGTTCTCGTCAAGGAACTGACGGCGCTTGCCGACAAGCGGCAGCCGATCACTCCCGAAGTTCCGGCAACACCCTTTCGTCGAGAAATTTGAGACGGCTATCCAACATTTCGGCGTTGGCTGGGCTAGGCGGCACGTTGACCGGGATTAGATCTGCCACCGAGTCCCCCGTCGCGCAGCTTCGACCCACTCTTCCATGGCGCCGATATATCCATCCAGCGCCTCGTATGGAGTCTTGGCGTCTACCGCCGGCAAATATGTCGGGGGCACATCGCCGACGATTACCCATATCCATGGGTCAACTTCCGGCCTGCCCGGAACAATCTCGAAGAGAAAAATATAGGTTATGCCGTCGGCCCCGTATCCAAGGTATTCCCCCTTGATGTCTGAAACCCAATCATAGAAATCAAGATATTTTCAGGGCTTCCAGACGTGCAGCATCAAGCTCTTCATCGCCTGTGCTTTTGTCAGTCGACGGCAAGCGGGTGACGCTGGTCAAGTCGGGTTTGACGTCGCTATAATTTCTCTCGACCACTTGTGTTCCCTTTCATTTCTTGCTTGAGCCATCTTCTTCTTGCCCAGCGAGCATAGTCTCCTGCATCGCCATGGTGTTTAATATGATCTGCTCTCGCACGATGCGTGATGTTTGAGAGGTGATCTGCCCCCCCGTCGGCCAGCGCTTTCTCGTGAGACACATCCATATTCCGGCCCGTGGGCTGATTGGTCCTTGCCAGAACGCTCCGTGCGAAGTGACGCCCCGGTTTCTTGCACCGCTGTCGGCTCCGCCGCTCAGCGTCGCAATCACCCATGTCAACCGTTACAATTGGAAGTCGAAACTAACTCCGCTCCGATTCTGGGTGTTCGTCGAGGGTTTTGCCTCGCCTCCATGGCGAGGTTTTTGTCTCGCGCCAAGCATACCAGCCGTAAGGTAAATCAGCCAACTGCATAATAGTCTTGTCTTTTTCAACCATATTTTTCAGGCTTATGATCATAATATCGCTTTCATCGAAATCTTCGGATTCATCCGCGTGAAACTGCCATGATCCGTCATCATCATCATGCACGACGCGAGCAACCCACCTACCATTGCGTATAGCTTTCCTGTTTACAAAAACAGCTACGTTCTGGGGTCTTCAAACTTCCATTTAGTCATCACAGCGCCTATTTGTTCCACTTTCTCTGTTTCGAATTCTTGCAACCATCCTTGCATTGGTGTAACTATTCGATCCGGGAGTCTTTGTCGGATCAACTGGAATAAGCGGATCGATGTGATCAAACTGTGATTCGTTGGCGGAGGAGTAACGCCTTTTTTTACTTTCACCGGATCAAAGCAGAGTAAACTCCGCTACCATTCAGAATGTGTTTAGGTGATTTTGTCGCGCTTCCATGGCGAAGACTTTGTATCGCGCCACGCACGCCAGCCTAACGGCAAATCCGCCAACTGTGCAACAGTTCCATCAAGCTCGACCACCTCGACCAAGGCCACTAAAATTAGGTCATCTTGATCAACTTCAGCTTCATTTCCGTAGAATTGCCACGACTCATTATCGTCGCCGTCATCATCATGTGACACATACGCAATCCAGCCGCCCCCCCTAAATATCTTCCGAGTCGAAATAACGGCTGTGTTTTTTGGGTTTTCGAACTTCCATTCGGTCATATGTCACCTATTTGTTCGATTTTTCTATATTCTCAAACCTAGCCGTAAGACGAAGATTTTTATGGCTATTTGATCCTGACGATTTTGTCTTGCCAGCGGGATTAACCGGATCTATGTGATCGATATGAGCTTCGTTTTTTGGAGGAGTTACGCCTCTTTTGCTTTTCTTTGCTGGAATTATTTCTATACCACTCTCATCCGATCTCAAAATTCCATCATTCACCCTTTTATTTTCCTCGAAAATAGCTATCCTCTGCTTCTTTGTTGGATCCTTGCCGGACGCAACGTTGGGAGGATCTTCCAAATGCGTATAGGGCCTCCTTATTTCTCGGGCCTTGCCGGTCGAGATCGGAATCTCTTCTGCATTGACAGAAACCGGGGGAGCCCCACTATCCAGTACGATATCAAGGTTTAGCATTCGCAGAACGCCCGGCAAGCCTTGCCAACACCTGGCTGCCAACTGCACTGAGCCCTTCGGCAAGGACATTGCCGCCCGCCCCCCAAAGCGCGCCGTTGGCAATTCCCCGGGGGACGCTCTGTCCTGTGTTGAAGGCGTATGCCCCGCCATAAGTGCCACCCGCCACACCCCCGACGCCAGTTCGGGCAGCAAGACCGATCAAGCCGTTCTCTGCCGCCGCGCCAACGCTTGCCCGGCCCAGCAAACCGAACAAACTCTCCGCCAGGCCATATCCGCTTAAGCCGGTGCCGAGGGCTTCCGCCGCCCAACCGGCCGAACCGGCCCGGTCCTCGGCGTCCTCGGTCTTGGCCTGTTCATCTTCGAGGAGGTTCTGGTAGTTTCCTCCGGACCAAGCGGAGTCCAGCCCGGCGGAGATCGCATCCGCACCGCCGGCGGCCGCGCCCTTAGCCGTGAGGCGGCCGACATCCGAGAACGCCAAGCCGAATTGCTGTAGCCACGGCATGGTGCTGTACTGGGCTTGGGCCGGATGTTCCCCGATCCACGCCAGCCCGTTCTTGAGCACTGCAACCTGGGCTTCCAACGACTCTGGCGCGACGTTCGGATCTTGGGCGGCCTTGGCTCGCCACTGGGCTTCCGCCGCCACAGAAATCTGTTGGGTTGTCGCCTTGCGGGCATCAGGATCGCGAACCGCCAGGACGATCGAACTCAACTTGGCAAGGCGCTTTTCGAACGGCACGCCTTGGTCGATGTATTTCGCCGCCTGCTGGCCAGCTACAGCCCAGGGCATTGGCAGTATTCGGTCGAAGCCCAACTCCTGCTGAGCAGCGACGGCCCAGGTGACGGCAGCCTTATAATCCTCAGGAGCTGTGATCTTATCCCAGTCCGGAGCATGGTTCGGGAACAGTTGGCCGACGTAACCGGCGGGATCGGCGCGCCTGGCACCCAGCACCAATTGCGCGGCGCCGGCCCTTATCTCATATTGCTCCCGCTCTTCCGGCGAGCCGTAGGGGCCGGGTTCAAAATCCCGAATCTGGGCGTGTATCGCCTGGTTCGGGACGGGTCGCATGTCGAAAACCGCGCGGCCGATATCAGCCGTTATGTCGAAGGCTTGGAGACGCTTGCCGCCATCTTCGGCGCCGTACACGGCAGTGAAGTCTTCGGCACCCGGTGTCTTGCCAGAATAGCTGCCGGTATTGGCAATGGCAGCCGGCGCGTTCTGCAAGGCGATGTCGATGTTCGTGCGCGCATCGACCAGGCTTGCCACAGTCGCTACCTGCGCCTTCTGGCCGAGATCCTGAACCGTGTCCGGCGACAAGTCGGCAATCCAGGGTCCTGCGGCAGCCCAAGCCGTATTTCCGACGGGCCCCACGGAACCCGTGCGGATAGGTGTTTCGTCGGACGGAAGGCCACCTACGGGCGCTTCGCGCGTCGCCAGCACGCTGGACCCACTCGCCCGAGGTCCGCCCACAGCTTCGATGGTATCGTCCTTAGTCCTGCCGTCCGTTGAGACCGGCCCAGTCCCCAGCACCTCCGCAGCGCGCTTCGGGTCCTTGGCGATCATCGCCTGGGCGAGCGCCTTTGCCGTGTTGCTGCGCCAGGCGGCCTCGGCGGCCTGGCGGGCCACCGGGTTGCCCATCTTGCCGATCAGCTCGAGCCCGCTCTGCCGGATCGCCTCGAATGTTCCTGTGTCGTCCGGGTCGCCCTGCGCGATGGCGCTTGTGCCGTCCTCGACCTTGCTCCACTCGGCCTGCTCGTAGTTCTGGCGCCGCGCGTGCTGCTGCGCGGCCATGCGGGCCGAGCCGGCGAGCCGCAGCGCCTGCTTTTGGGCGAGGAAATTGGCGCGTTCGCCCTCCGGCACTTTCGCTACGGTGTCGTCGAAGATCTGGTCGAACAGGCCGGGCCTGACGACGCCGTCGCTGCGCGGATCGAGCTGGCCATACATGAAGTCGTGCAGGCCGCTGCCGTCGGCCGGCGCGGTCTGCACCGCCACGGCCTCGGCGTGGGCGATGCGTGCGTTGAGCTCGCGGCCGATAATATCGGCGTCGAACGCATCCTGCTGCTGCTTCTGCTGCTTGAAGCGTTCGGCAATCGCCGACAGCTCGTCGCCAAAGCCTTGCATGGCGGCGCCCACCGGCGAGCCGTTGGGATAGGAGGCCACAGTGCCGGTATCGAGGCGGCGCTGGGCAAGCTGGAGCGGGATGGTGGCCATCAGTAGAGGCCTCCACCCGGCGCCGGCGGGAAGGCGCTTCTGCCGAACGTCACCGCCTTGGCCGGGTCGTAGAGGCCGGAGATGCCGGATACGAGACTGCCGCCGGCCTTGAAGATCGAGGCGCCGACCGCCTGCCTGCCGGAAAAGCGCGCAATCGCCGCCTGCGTGGCGAGACCGTTCTGGCGCAGCTGCGAGCCGTACTGGATCGCCTTGAGGTCGAGCTGGCCCTGCCTCGCATTGGCCGCCATCACCTCGGTCGGCGAACCAGAAATAGCGACGCCCGAAGCGCCGGCCTGGGCACGCGCCTGCGCCTGCAGCAGATCCTGCTTATGGCGCTCCTGGCCCTGCTCGAAGGCCGAGCTTTGGGCGTCGGCCCGCGCCTGCTGTTCATAGGCCTTGGCCTGGTACTCGGCCATCTGCCTGGACTGCTGGCCTTCCGCCAGCGCGCCGCCGACGGAAAGCGCCGTACCGATAAGAGCTAGTGTGCACATGGTCAGCCTCGTTCGCCGGCGGGAATGAATTTGCTTTTGATGCCGTCGACCGGCGCGCCGATCGAAGGCCGCCGGTCGAGCACGCCGCCGGGGCTGAGGAAGGATAAAAGCAGCCGGTCGGCCTGGATCGCCGGGCGGCTGAGACGCGATGGCGCGGCGGCCCGCGGGCCGGCCATGGCAGTGCGCCGGATGGTGGTCAGGTTGACTCTGACCCCGGCAGCGCCGTCGGCATCGAACATGCCGTTGGCGATGATGGCGCGGCTCAAGGCATCGGCCGCGAACAGCTCCTGGCGCAGCTGTTCGATCAGCCAGTGGATCGTGCGCCAGCGCTCGCCGAGCGCCTCGGCGTTTGTCCTGACCTCGTCGCCCGGCGCGGGCGTGGCGGCGACGGCTTCGGCGGGGGGTTCGTCCAGGGGGGCGCCAATGCGGCGCTCGTCCGCGTCCTCGATGGTTTTCTCGATCAGCGCGATTTCAGCGTTGCAGTCGTCCAATGCGGCACGCGCCGCCGTCAAATTGCCGGCGCCGAAGATCGCGTCAAACTTTTCCGCTTCCAGCTCGCCCTTGCGGGCGATCGCATCGTTGAGGTCGGTGTCGAGCAAGGCGCGGATGGCAGCGAAATCGGCAGCCGTCCGCGCCCTGCCGAGTTGCTCGGCATGGGTTGGGGTCACTGGTGGGTTCCTTGGTTGGGGAAGCGATGGAGGACGGAGCGGGTGATCTCCCCCCTCGAGGGGGAGATGGCCGGTAGGGCAGAGGGGGTCGTCTCGCGTGGAGCGCCGGCGTTCTTCCCCCGCGATGGAGGCGATAGGAGGCCGCGTCAGGACGAACCGACCCCCTCTGTCGCCTTCGGCGACATCTCCCCCTCGAGGGGGGAGATCAGCAGTTTCTAAGGCTCGGCGTCGAACACCGGTGTCATCGCCCTGATCGTGCAGGGCGTTGGATTGACGTGGCGGATCTTCACCCGCCCCTGCCCTTCCCAGCTATCGTCGATCGGCACCTCGACATTGCCGGTGAACAATTTCGCCATGCCGTCGGGTGCAACCACGGACGGGATGCGAACCGGCTCCCAGCGGCCGCGGATGAACGACTGGACCTGAAGCCCGGTTGTGTCGGTTTCCAGCAGCGAAAGAATGAGCTTGGCCACCTTCTTGCGCCGCCCGACGATCGATCCGTCGCGACCGCCGACGTCGAGCTCCAGCGTGTTGGCTTCGGACTGGTAGCCGAGCCCGACCTGCCATTTGGCTGCCGTAGCCCCACCGGGCAGCGAAACCGCGCCAGCAGCCACAGCAAGGCCCTTGTAGACCTTGCCATCGACCAAGACGTCGAGTGTTTCGCCGTTGAGATGATCAAGCCCTGAGACCGTGCCCACAGCGACGCCGCCATAGGTCAGGCCGCAGTCGACTTCGAATGCATCACCGATCCCGCCATACTCAAACGGCGCGGTCTTGATTTCGATATAGCGCCTGGTCACGCCGCCGATCGTGCGCTTGACGATCAGCCAGAGATCGTCGTTGCCGTCCCGGCCGGGCATCACCACGGCGCTTTCGACAACGGCCCAGTTCGATCCTGCGAAGCTTCCGGCGATCTGGTGGATGTGCATGCCGCGAACGTCCTGCGACGGCTGGTGCGTGTAGCCGCCGAGTTCGCCATCCCCGAGCGGGAACCAGAGCAGCGGATCGGGGTCGGTCTGGAAGGCGAGTTCGACGACGCCTTTCTTGGGAATGTGCTCCGATATCTGACCGACATCGTCGGAGGTGAAGCGGCCGGTGGCGTTTTGCGTCAGCTCGGCGATCGATTTGCGGGAGCGGGTGACATAGAAGAACGACTGCCCCGCATCGACGGGACGCAGCGGGGCACAACCGAAAGTCCGGGACCGGCGGTTCTTGAACGAGGACGGCGTCAGCGCCTCGTCGATGCCGGAACCCGACAGCGCCCTCACCCCGCCAAGCGTTCCGATGATCAGCGCACCGTCCGATTCCGCCACCCACGTAATGTCATTGGCCTGGCCGCCACCTGCCTGCACGAATTCCAGCGCGTCGGTGTCTTTCTCACCGGTGGCAAAGTTGTCGAAATCGCCGGTTTGCGAGGCATAGACCGAGAATTTTCGGCTGAACGCCAGACGCTCCTCGTAAAGCGAACCGCTCTGGACATACTTGCCGGGCACGAACGTGCCGAGACGCCAGCGAATGATCGGGCTGAGATCGGGCAGAGCATGCCCGTACAACTGGACCGTGACCACCGTCGTGCTGGTCCGGGCAACGACCTTGGCCCAGCGCCAGAAGCCATCCGCGCCAAGCAGACGAATGGCGCGGCCGATATCGCTGGTCTGGAAGCCGATGCCGTCGTTGATGCCGACGATCGAGGAGGCCGAGAGATCGAACGGCGTTTGCGACGGCGCGTATTCGTGCAGGGCCAGTTCGGCGATAGCGGTTCCATCGCTGCCGCCACCTGAAAACAGTAGCTGATAATATTCGTAGGCAACCGTGTTGTTGAAGCCGTCGAAGAAACGGGTTTCCGACTTGGACCAGCCGGTCTCTCCGTCCCGGCTGTCGAGCGTCGTCCAGTCGGTGCCGTTGTGCGAGGCCTGGAATTGCCACTGGGTCGGCGATGCAGTGTCTGAGTGATCATTCGTGGCGGTAATCCAGTAGGCGTCGACCGTCTTGGCCCCGCCGCCGCCGAACTGGTAGCGCAGATACCCGCTCGGAAAGCCCGCTATGTTCTCCCCCTTCTGCTTGTCGCCATCGAACACCTGCCACACGTCGGATGAGCCGTTGCTGTTGCTGACCGTGCCGCTTGGCAGCGTATTCGCGACCATGACCGGCATGGCGTTGCCGGTTGCGGCCGGCGTTAGCGTCGTGGCCGTGGTGTTGATCTTGTCGTATGGGCCGTCGAGAAAGACGAAATCGGCGAGCGTCCAGGTCGTGTGCGCAGTGCGCGTCAGCACTTTGACCGGATGATCCTTGTGGGTGATCCACATCTGGTCTGCCGACTGGACGAATTGCAGGTCGAACAGATCGGCCTCGGGATAAGGCGAAACGACTTCGACCGTGCCGACACGCGCGCCATAGGCATAGACGCGGATGTAGAGATCGCCGAATTCGAGCGCATAGGCCTGATCGGCCGAGAAGATGAACGGGATCAGCCGTGTCGCCTTTGACGGAGCCTTCACCTGCGCGCAAAAATACGTGCCGCCGCGCTTCCTGATGCCGCCATGCGGCAGCGTGACGAAGTTCGTGCATTTCGGTAAAGCTCGAGCGAGGCGCGAGCATGCAAGCGGGGAGAAATCTCGCCGCGGATGAAGGCATCCTGGATCGGATAGAGCGTGGTCATCGGTCGACGCCCCGGCTGTCGCCGCGCTGGAAAGCCCAGGACGTCGTCGAAAATCTGCCGCCGCGCTGGATGGCATTGGCCGAGTAGGCGGCGTCCAGCGCCCTGTCATAGGCGCTGCGTGCGACGTCGATCATGCTGGCCTTGTGGGTCAACGGATGCGCGATCTTGATGGCGAGCGCCGCCACCAGCACTTCGGTGAACAGCGCGTCCCAGTCGTTGAGGTCGGTCAGGTTGGCGACATAGCGGATGATGCGCGGCCCGGCCTGATCGGAATAGATCAGCCCGGCCTCCTGCCGCCATGAGAGCGGCACGCCGTCCGGCTCGCCGCTATGGGTCAGCGGCAAGGGCCGCAGGCAATCGGCGGGAAGCTCATAGGCGAAGTTCAGCGTGCCAGCGCCGCTGCCGGTGTCGAAGCCGGCGACCGAGGCCGCCAGGATGGCGAAGACAAAGGCGTGCTTGGTCAATTCGGCCTCGCGGGTCAGGTCAAAATGCAGATTGAGCAGGCGCGCCGCCTTGGCGTCCTGGTCGAGGCTGTCGATCGGCGCCTCGTCGAGCACGGCGAGCGCCATGTTGGCGATGTCGAGCGGGGTGATGGCCATGGCTCAGGCCTCTGTCTGTATGGTTGGTCGGAGAAAACGGGGCATGGTGCCTCCACGGCAAAAAGCCGCTTCGAAGCGGCTGGGGATTATTTGTGATTTTGGCTTGGGCGGAACGTTGCACGTCTCGTGCACGGGGCCGTCACGACGCCACCCGCCCGTCATGAAACGGCGTGGCAGACGCTTCGTCAGCCGTCTTTTTCCCATTCGAGCAAGGAAGGCGGCAATGCTTCGGCTATTGCAGTTTCACGACACCGCCGCGCAACGCGGCGATGTCTTGCATGAATTGTGTCAGCCGATGCGTGCGCCGGTCGAGATCCCTGTTTCAGCTGACGTGGCAAAGACGCTTGCTTTCACCCTTCCGGCACCTCCCGCCAAAGCCAAGCCCCTGTCCAGGGCATCCTGAAGACTTGGCGTGTAGTAGGCGGTGTCTTCCAGGCCGCTGAAGAAGTTTATGCGATGAACTTCCCCCTTCTTACTCATGACAATGCCCGCTTTTCGGAGCACTTCCTGAACTGTTTTGTACTTCATGTTCATGGTGACCTCCCTTACCAAGACAAGGCAGCATCGCCCTTTCTTGTAACTGTTTGGTGCCGTCGATTGAGCGAAAGGCAACATGAATGTTGTAGCGAACGCCAAATTCAGATCACTCCGACGCAGCGCAGCGGTTGAACTTGCGGTTCGCCACGGTGGCCGACCTGGCGTCCAGAAGGGGCGGGACGTCTGATGCCCGCCCCTTCGCCCGATCAGGCCTCGGTCGTCTTCAGCGCGATGAACGTCATGTGCTTGACGCTCGACGCCGTGCGGTCCCAGTTTGCCGCGAGTGCCAGCTCGGCGTCGGTGGCGAATTCGCCGGCCGAGGACGCGTCGAGAAAGCGGGTGCCCGGCACATGCGGCACGAAATGCCGGCGGCCGACCATTTCGGTGACACCACCGCCATGGCCCTGCCGCGGCTTGCGGTCGAACTCGAGCGGCCCGCCTTCGGTGTTGACCGGCAGCTCGTTCCAAAGGATCGCCTGGTCCTTGAACATGAACGCCGTGTAGACGCCGCCGGCAACCGGAATGTCGTCGTCGACGACGGCCCTGAGCCCCATGTAATAGGGGATCAGCGGCCCGCCCTGCTCGGACGACGGCACATAGTCGATGAGGTCGGCGAGCTTCAGCGCCTTCATCTGTTTCGAATGCATCCAGATCGTCTTGAACTTGTCGGCGCGGTCGCCCATCAGATAGGCGGCCTCGATGATGTCGGTGTCGACGATGGAGGCGCCGGTGACGCGCACCAGGTCACTGCCGTCATTGGCGATGTTGTCGGCCAGCACGCCTTTCAGTATGCCCAGCAGCGTCAGCTTGTTGGCGCGCTGCCAGTAGTCGGTCTGGCGGCGCACGATAAGCTTCTGCGGATCGTCGCCGGCAAGGATCGAGGTCAGATCCGGGATGCCCCAGGCCTGCGCACGCACATTGCGGGCCGCGACTTCGCGGCGCGCACCGATCTTCTTCATCTCGATCGAGTCGGCCGGGTCGTCATTGACCGGCTCGGACGGATCGTTGCCGAGGTCCTTCCAGCCGGGCATGTCGACGGAACGTCCGCCCAGGCTGAGCTTCGAGGCGATCGACGGGTCGGAAAACAGGATCCCGGCCTGGTAAATCTCCAGCGACTGGACGTGCTCCTCGAACGAGTATTGCGCATAGACGGACGGAACGATCGCGTCCGCGATACGGGTATAGGCGTCTGCCATTTTTGTCTTCCTTCAGGTTCGGGTTAAAGAGGATTGTTGGGCATCCACAGGTCGGGATTTTCGCCGGCCTCGCGTGCCAGCCGCCGGGCGCGGGCGGGGTCGCTTTTGACCAGGGCTGAGATGCCAGTCAGGTTGCGCTCGCCGGCGGCATTGCGCTTGAAGGGATTGCCTCCGCTCAAGGCAGCATTGCCGTCGATCGTGTCTTCGCGGAACATCGCCTCGCCGATAGCGTGGAACGCCTTGGCGATCTGCGGGTCGGTCAAGGCGCCGTCCGGCAGAAGGATGCCCTTCGCCTTGTAGGCATTGACCAGTCCGAGCTTTTTCATCGCCCGGTTGGCGACCTCGAGCTTCTGGCGAAAGCCATCGCTGCCGGTCGGTCCCCAATCCCTGACGAGGTCGTCGTGGGTCGTCTCGACCGAACGGGCAAGGGCGATCTGCTGTGCCTTGGCCTGCTCGGCCATGTAGCCGACGAAGCGGTCGTGATAGGCCTGTGCGACCTTCGGGGTAGCACCTGCCTCGACCGCCCAGGCCTTGGACGCATTGGCGAGCTCGTCCGAATAGGCGAAGTTTTCGGGGAGCCCGTCGGGGCGCCGGTACTCGACCTTCTCGGGTGAGGTCAGCGGACGCATCGCCTCGGGCAGCCGGGCGTGGAACCTGTCCCAGTCTTCCGCGGCTGCATCGGCTGCCGGAACGCGCAGGCTCTCGCCCTGCTGCCGCTCCAGCTCCGCATAGGAGGCGAAGACCCGATCGAGGCTTTCAGGCTTGGTCCAGCCCTTGGTTTCAGCAAGCTTGCGGTTGCCTTCGGAAAGACCGTCAAACCAACTTTTGGCCGCAGGCGGGGCGGACCCATTGTCCCCGTTGGCCGGTGGCCGTGCAAGGTTGCCCGCCGGTGGCGCCGCCACCACGGACCCGGCGTCTGCCAGATCTGTCATGAGAAGATTCCTTTACTTAGGGTTCAATGAAAAGTGCCGGCTGGTTCAGCCGGGCTTAAAGCTTGCCAGTCCGGAGCTGCCGCGCGAAAAGAGGCAGCATGACCGGAGAGAACGAGGCCGCAGATTTCGCCTTCGACGGCTCGAACATGTTCGAGCCGCTCATGGCGGCCGATCCGTCGTTCCGTGGGCAATGGGACAGATTCCACGATGAATGGCGCGATGAGGCGGAAGAGCCGCTGTATCTTGCCTTGTCGGAGCTGGCTCTCCACCTGATTCACCATCTCGAAGCTGGAAAGACAGATCGCTTCAGCGACATTTTCGATGTCGTCGAGCGCTGGATCGTCGAAGGCAATCGCCACGTGCGGGAAGCCGCGATCGTCGGGCTGCTCGAAGATCTGCAGAACCCGAGCCTGCATCGCAGCACACACCCCGACCATTTCAAGCCATGGCTGCGGCCTCAGTCGGCTATCTGGTGGGCGAAACTCTACGCATTCTGGTCCGACGGAACGCCACTGGTCTAAGCCGGCCGGCCTCAGGCATTATCGCCCCAGTTCTCCCAGAGCAGCGTGATGGTGCCCGACACCGCCAGTGTGCCGTCGGCGTCGATATCGGTGCCGGTCGCAAACGCCAGGTTGAGATAGAGGTCGACCGGCGTCACGGTGCCGTCGAGCGTCAAGGCTGCGGCAACATCGGCAATCGACGCGCTCGACAGTGCGGCACCCGCGCCATCCAGTGTACGGCCGGTGGCGCCCAGCACATTGACCATGGTGCCGGCGAGCGCCGCGCTCGACGCTGCCGCCGAGCCGAGCGACCAGGTCAGCGCGGCATTGTCGTTGATGGTCGAGGCGCGCGGCGTCAGCACAGCGAACTGCAATCTTGCCGTGCCGCCCTTGATCCGCACCTTGCCATCGAGAAAGTCAAAGAGCTTCTGGCTGGCATAGGCCAGCGCATCGGTGACCGGCACCGGCATGGCATAAAAGGAGAAGACGGTGCGGTAGGCGCCGCCCTGTCCGGTCGTCCTGGCTATCAGCCCTGCCCTGGGTGGGGCAAGGCCGGCTTCTCTGGCGGCGGCACGCGAAAGCGTCCGGGCAAGACCTCGGGTCATTTGATTTCTCCATTCTTGCGGGATTGAAAACGGGATCGGCTGGGCCGCCGCACGCAACAGCGGCAAAAGCTCATGGACATTTGGATCAGTTATGTGTATCTATACACAACATGAAGAGCGCCGATGTCATTCACAGGCTGTTGGCGGATGGCTGGTACGAAGTGGCTCGAAAAGGAAGTCACGCCCAGTTCAAGCACAAATCCAAGCCGGGCCGGGTGACAGTTCCGCATCCCAAGCGCGACATCCCGATCGGCACTCTCAAGAGTATTGAAAAACAATCCGGCGTGAAGCTGAGGTAGAGAAATGCGGAACTATATCGGATTGATCCACAAGCAAGCGGGCAGCGACTTCGGCGTCTCCTTTCCCGATTTTCCGGGCCTGGTGACAGCCGGCGTCAACCTGGATGATGCCCGTGCCATGGCCGGGGAAGCACTGGCCTTTCATGTCGAGGGGCTGGTCGAGGATGGCGAGGCCATTCCCGAACCGTCGTCCCTGGAGGAAGTGATGTCGGACAAGGACAATCTAAGCGGTGTCGCCATCCTGGTTCCCTTGAAAGCTGAAGCTGCGAAGGTCGTGCGTGTCAATGTCACCATTCCGGAAGATGTCCTCGATCAGATTGACCGATATGCGGAGCGCCACGGCTACAGCCGATCCGGATTTCTGGCCGCTGCGGCGAAAAAGGTAATGCAGATCGAGGCAGCGTAGCGCTCTCTAAGGTCGACTGGAGATGAAGCTCTTTGGGTCTTGTTCGGTTACTTTCTTTGCGGATCAGGCCGTCAGACAAAAACAACCATGTCTTATTTCGTGAGGCACGGTGCCTATGTTCCGCCGCAAATGCGACCGTACTTGGCAAAATCGGCCCGTGTATTAGCTCATAGGTTTCAAGGGAGTACCAGACGATGACCATGTCCAGAGCCATTGCCGCCATGCTGGTGACTGCCGCATTGGCAGGCTGCGCGCAGACCGAAGCACAGCAGAGAACCAGCACCGGTGCGCTGCTCGGCGCCGGCGCCGGCGCGCTTGCCGGCCAGGCGATCGGCGGCAACACCAAGAGCACGGTCATCGGTGCCGGAGCTGGCGCCTTGCTGGGCGCCGTCGTCGGCAATGCCACCACGCCGCAGCCGCGCAGCGAACAGCTTTGCCGCTATCAGGATCGCACCAGCGGCCGCATCTACACCGCCCCCTGCGACGACCGGTACTACAACGGCGACTATTGAGCGTAGCCTCTTCTCCCCGTCACTATACGGGGAGAAGGTCCCGGTAGGGGGATGAGGGGCAGCGCAAACGTCTGAAATGCCGGCACCGCCCCTCACCTGCCTGCCGGCATCCTTGTAACTTGTTTCTTGCCGACTCTGCTATGAAGGCAGGTGCGGTGGCGGACGGGAGACCGGAGCATCTTTGGGTGATCGAGCCCGTGGGAGAGCAAGGGTCTTCGTCCGCCGTTCCATCGAACCCGAACAGTCGCCTGGGCCGCAAGCGAAGCCCGATTAGGCAAGGATGGGACAGGATGGAAATCATTGTTGGCATCGACGTTTCCAAGGATCGGCTCGACGTGCATGTTTTGCCGTCGGGCGAGGCGTTCTCGGTGGAGAATGACCACGCCGGGGTGGAGGATCTGGTTCGGCGGCTGGCAGCCCTTTCGCCGACCGTTGTCGGATTGGAGTCGACAGGCAGCTTCGAGAGACTGGCGGTCGCCGCCTTGGCAGGCGCCGGCCTGGCGATTGTCGTGGTCAATCCGGCGCAGGTGCGCGCCTATGCCAATGCACTCGGCAAGCGGGCCAAGACCGACCCGATCGATGCCGCCGTCATTGCCGCTTTCATCGCTGCGACCAAGCCACAATTGCGGCCATTGCGCGACGCCGAAACCGAGGCCCTGGCCGAGCTCGTCGCCCGCCGGCGTCAGATCGTGCAGATGATCGTGGCGGAGGAGAACCGTGCTCGCACGGTCATCGCGAAACAGGCGCAAAAGAGCATCCACCGGCTGCTCGTCGCGCTTCGGCGTGAGCTGGCAAGCCTCGATGCGGGCATGGACGATCATATCCGCAAGTCCCCAGTCTGGCGGGTCAACGAAAAGCTGCTTTCCTCCGTGCCGGGTGTCGGTCCTGTCGTTGCCCGCAGCCTGATCGCCGAAATGCCGGAACTGGGCAGCCTCGACCGCCGCCAGATCGCCGCGCTCGCCGGCCTTGCGCCATGGACGAGGCAGTCCGGAAAATGGCGTGGCAAGAGCTTCATTGGCGGCGGCAGGAGCCACGTGCGCGCCGCCCTCTTCATGGCCGCCCTCGTCGCCATCAGGCACAACCCCGTGCTCAAGGCTTTCCGCGACCGCCTGGTCGAGGCCGGCAAGCCGAAGATCGTCGCCGTCGTCGCCACAATGCGCAAGCTTCTCACCATTCTCAACGCTATCGTCCGGGATCAAAAACCGTGGCAAACAACTTGACAGCCAAGACAGTCGCTCTCCCGTAGAACGGGGAGAGGGGCGCAGTTTCGGCGTCGGCGCACTCTCACCTTACTCGATTGTTTTAATCCTTACCCTCAGAGCAGTTCGACGCTATTGTCTCTTACCAAAGGGGGGCGACGATGCGATTTTTGATGACCTCACTGCTGGTTGTTTGTTCGGTTTCCGCACACGCCAGACAGGCTGTCAGTGTTGAGCGGATCGGCGATTGCCTGGTCTTGCCGGTGGCCGCTGTCGACAATCACGTCAAAGCCACTTACGAGGTGACATTGGACAAGGCCGGCAAGGTCAAGTCGGTTACCGTTGTATCGTATGATCCGCGTTCAGAGGCGGCGGCGGAAGCGGCCCAGCAACTTACGAAATCGATCCAGAGGTGTTGGCCGCCGGGTGTCAAAACCAGCCCGATGCGACTCACCGTAGATCTGAGCAAATAGGGCAGCTTCATCGTCCTACCTCCCCTCCAGTCTCGCCGCCTTCTCCAGTGCCGCCAGTTGCGCCTCGTCCAGCATCAAAAACCCCATAATATGCTGCACCACTTCGGCCCGCGCATTGCTCAGCGCGCTGTGCAGCTCGAAGCCGTTCGGCGTTTTCGTCTTGGCCAGCCACTCGCCATAGGACGGGCGGCGGTAATAACCGGTTGCGGCCGCCAGGTCGGCCAGCACCATTTCGCCGTCCTGGCCTGAGAACACTCTGAGATAGGCCTTGGCCAGGGCATCCTGCGCCTTGGCCGGGCCGCCGGCCTGGCTGGAATGGGCGAAGCGTTTGCCGCTCATGCGCCCTGCCCGCCCGAAGCATCTTGCGCAGCCTGCGGCATCAGCCCGCCGAGCCCGTCGAGCAGGCCGCTGTCGCGCGCCTGCACTGCCGCCGGCACGGCATCCCTGGCGACCTTGCCGGCGGCAGCCATCGCCGCCATGCCGGCCTGTTCAGCTTGAGCCTTGGCGCGGGCATCGCGGATGCCCGCCACCTCGTCCTGGCGGCGAAAAATGCGCTGCGGGCTGCGGCCGGCGCCCTGAACGATCTTCAGCGCCTCGTCGCCGTCGATATTGTCCATCACGCCGGGGTCGAACTGCGCCATCTGCATGGCCGTGGTGACAACCTGGATGGTGTCGCGCGCCTCGGCCGAACGGCGCAGCACGTCGAGCGGACCGGTGAAGGTCGGCCGCAGCGCCTTGCCGGCAAGGCTCGCCGGCGGCAGGAAGCGGCTATCTTCCTCGTAAAGTCCCTTGTCCTCGAGAATGCCCAGCTCGCGGTCGAGATTAGAGGCAAAGCCGGCCTGGATGATCGAACCGGACGGCCCGAGCAGCGCGCCCTTCTCCTCCTGCCGGATCAAGGCTTCGGTCGCCGTCATCTGCGGGTTCTGTACCAGCGTCTGGAACAGATTGACGAACATCATGTCGCGGATCTCCTCGGCCCGGCTGTCGGCATAATTGAACGCATAGGTCGGGTTCTGGCCGGTGGCGATCGGCGCGATCAGCGGCCGGCCGGCATCGTCGATGAGGCCGGGATAGTTCTCGCCGGGATTGAGCACCGGCACATAGTCGAGCCTGGCCTTGGAGGCGGTCGCCGGATCGGTGATCTGCTGCAGCGCGCGCAGGCCGGAGCGCCGCACCGCGTTCTCCTCGCGCACCGTCGTCAGCGCCTCGATGGTCGGCGAGATGCCGTACGGATCGCCCTCGTAGCGGCGCCAGTTGAAGCACGACACCGGGAACGAGCGAAAACCGCTTTCCCTGACGATCGCCTCCTCGTCCTCGATGACGTGATAGGAAGCGAACGCCGTATCGAGATACTGGTAGGAGCCGCTCAGACTGTACATCTTGCGCTCGTCGCGCGGCTGGATGCACTGGATCAGCGAGATCTTCGTCTCGCATTTGGCGGGGTCGTCGACCAGAATCTTGATCCGCGCCGGCAGTCTGTCGTAGCCGAGCAATTGCGCGGCCTGTCTTGCCGTGCGCTCGTAGCGGCGGTGGAAAATATCGACCTGCCCCCAGCGGTTGCGGGAGAGATAGCCCTCGACCACCGGGATCGAGGCATAGCGGATCAGCGTGCCGCCAAAACCTTCCTCGGCATAGAGATACGCCGGGCCATAGCGCACGACGTTGCGCAGGCAGGCCTGCGTTGCCGGCACGAAGTTCGAATTGGCGGAGTAGCGCAGCGAGAAAAGGAAATCGCGCAGCGCTTCCGCCCATTCCTTCTCCTCGTCGGTCTCCTCGTCGTTGATGGCCGCGGTCGACAACCCATGCCATTTCTCCGACTGCGGGATGATCAGGCTTTCCAGCCCCGCGGCCAGCCGGTTGGCGGCCGAGTTTATGGTGTTGGCGTAGACCCGCGCACCGCGCCGCTCCTGCCGCTCGGCCTGCGAATCGAAGCCGGCCTTTCGGCTGCCGCTCCACATGTCGGGCGCGTCGGGATCGCAGAATTCGGACACCGCCTCCCAGACATGCTCGTACTGGCTGCGTTCGCTCTCCAGTTCAGCCTGTCGCGACAGAATATCGCGAGCACGGGAATCGCTCATGGTCAGCCTCGCTTCATGGATAAATGGGAAAAGAAAGAATGGCGGCACGCCGAAGCTGCCGATCTCCCCACTTGAGGGGGAGATGTCCGGCAGGACAGAGGGGGTCGTCTCGCGTGGATCGGCGACCCCCTCTGTCGCCTTCGGCGACATCTCCCCCTCAAGGGCAGGGCAATCGCATTTGGATTCTTACGAAGATGGACCCCCACCCTAACCCTCCCCACAAGGGGGAGGGAACGCTGCCGCCCGCCCTTACTTCCCCTTTTGGCGCCGAAAGGCAGGCAATTTGCCGAGGTCAGCGCCAACGAAAGTCTCCCTCCCCCTTGTGGGGAGGGGCTAGGGGTGGGGGTACGTCGTAGAGCGAAAGCCTCGGCTTTCCATCTGCGATAGCCCTGCCCTCAAGGGGGGAGATCGGCAGCGCCTTATTGCGCCGGCGTCGTCTCCAGCGCGGCTTTGCGCCCAAAGCGCTGCACCACGAAACGCCCCATCTTCTGGCCGGGCACTTCGATCAGCGTGTAGGTGATCCAGGACAGCAGGCACACCACCGGCAAGACGACGACAACAACGACCGCGAAGCGCAGCGGCGCCGACAGCTCGTGGCCGAACTGGGTGATGACCAGAGCCGCCACCGGCTGGAGAACCAGCAGATGGATCAAATAGATGCTGAAGGAAAGCTCACCCATCAAATGAAAGAACCTGTTGGCGAGCGTCATGGCGATCTTTCTGGCCACGATGCCCATCGTTCCCGGCAGCATCCGGTAGAGAACCAGGGCAAAGAACCCCAGGACGAGCGCTTCGCGCATCAACAGCTTGCCCAGCCCATAGCCGCCGCCGAAGGGCAGCGCCGCCAGCAGCATGGCCAGTGCCAGATGCGCGAAAGGCCGCTTCTGCCTTTGATGGACGACGCCCGCCAGCAGCATCCCGCACAGGAAAATCTGCATCTTCAGCGGCAGGAACGACGGCATCGGAAAATGCACCGATAATTGTCCCATCAAGAACACGATCGCGCTGCCGGTCGCCGCGACCAGCATGGCCGCCCATAGCCAGTCAAACCTGCGCACCAGCAGCATAATGGCCGGAAACAGTGCGTAGAACTGCATCTCCAAGCCAAGGCTCCAGTCGGGCAGCGGCGTGCGATAGGCGAAATTCGGCACCAGGCCGAACAGGAACAGCAGATGGGCGCCGATATTCTTCAGGCCGCTGTCGAGATAACGCTCGGGCGCCTGCGGCGACCTCAGCAGGAACTCGTCGATGACCATTCTCGACCCGTAGAGATAGGGGCCAAGCGCCAGGGCAGCGAACAGCATGACGTAGAACAGCGGCGCTATCCTGAAATAGCGGCGGGTCCAGAATTTCAGCCAGGTTTCCGGCCTTTGCCAGGGCTCCTTGTCCTGGCGCAGCTGGTAGTGGAACACCATCAGGAAGCCGGACAGCATGATGAACAGATCGACGCCGAGGTCCGGTTCGCCAAGAATAGGAATCTGCCAGCCGGTCAACAGCAGGCAGTGCCCGATGAGCACCCAGATCGCGGCAAGCGCCCGAAGCCCGTCCAGGCACTCGATGCGCGATGACCGGGCTTCTGTCATGCCGAACTCCTCGGTAGCCATGTTGCAATGCAGCATGGCGGCTGAGGGAGGAATGTCAACCGTGCGGAAGGAACACGATTTGCGCTGTGCTGTTACGGAAAACGCGGAACACCGCAGGGCAATTGTAGAGGCATGCACTTGAACACCCGGGGCGCGAAGGATCGCGGCTTTTGTGATCCCGGCAGACAAGCTCCCGTCTATCTCTTCTTCACCAACCGCGCGTGCCGGCGCCAGTACCACCAGGCCAGCACCCGGTTGCGGAACACTCTTCTCATGGCGCCCATGTCACACCCCCAGCAGCACGCGGCGCTGGCCGGTGAGCTCACTGGGCGACAGATCGGTCTTCACCGTTCCTGCGGTGCCGTCATTGGCCGCAAGCTGGGCCCGCAAGGCGGCTTCGCGCGCCTGCACGTCCTTGTCGGCAATGGTCGGTGTCGGCGGCAACGGCTTCAGCGCCGGCGGCTTTTGAAAAAGGCACATAGTTTTCTACAAAGTGAGAGGCTCTTGTCCAGTCGTAGAGCAGAAAATCCTCGCCGTTCCTGCCATAGCCCGGCAGGCGGCAGCGTTGCGTCGCGCCGAGCCGGCCTAGCCAGCGCAGCGCCAAATCATTGGCGGCCAAGGCGCGGGCCTCGACACGCCAGGCGCCGCGCGCGGCAACTTCAGGCCCGAGCACGGCATGAAAGAATTCCGTAATCCCAGGGACGCAGCGCCTCATGCGGCGCGTGCCCCAGCTCCAGGCGATCCACAGCCCGCTGCGCTGCTCGGCAGCGCCGAAGCCGGCCTCCGGATTGCCGTCGAGCTCGGCGACATAGGCAAACCCCTGCAGCGCCGTCAGCGCCAGCAGCGCCGGCGACCAGTGGTCGAACTGGCAATCGATCTCGGCCCGGTCCTCGAGCCGGAGGTTGGCAGCGATGTAGGAGAGGTCGCGCAAAGTGGCGGGAATGATGCGGAGGATCATGTTGGGTCACTTTCCGGCACGCTGCGAAGCGGAGAGCCCTAGGGAAACGAGGCGCCAAGCTAGATTGACTCTCTTTGCCGTCTGGATTTCCTTGGCCTGTGACTTGTGGATGTACCTATGGGAACAAGCGCATGACTTGTAGTAACTGCGCGCCGATCGAGGAGACCCGTACGATCTTTAGCACCGGTCGTCTCGCGGCGGCGATCACGATGGCCAAAGAGGCCATACGCGACGGTATTCTGCAGGAAGTACCGGGTGGTCCTATGTCGAGTGTCATCCCGTTTTCGGATCTCAACCCGGATGGACCATGGGACGATCTGCTTCGTTACCGCTTTCGGTGCACGACCTGCGCACAGGTTTTCTTGCTCTCCGCAGAGACCTATCATGGCAGCGGCGGCGAATGGGCTAAGGAGCCCGGCTAAGCTTTTCGGCGCTTCGTCCTATGCGTCCGCCGCGAATCTCAGTCCTGGCGTATCTTCGCGGACATCCGGCTGTCGATCTCGGTCAGCTTGGCGAGAATGCCTTCCTGCGCCTGCACCATCGCCTGTTGAACGCGGATCAGCTTGAAGGTGAGCCAGATCGTTACCCAAAGGCTTGCTGCGAGATAAATCAGCATCGGCATCCAGGAGATGAATATCCCGAGCAGCGAGTTTTCCGATTCCATATTGCCCCCCTAATATGATGTTGCCGCTACATCGTCGTTTTGCCGCCGGGCGTGCATAAACGCAAGCATCGTCACCGAAACGTCCCCAGCGGATCGCTCTGCCCCGCCTTCCGCCGCGCGGCCTTGAACAGAGCCGGGTCGACCACCGCTTCCCTCAGCATCATCACGCCGTAGCGGGTCGCCGCCATCAAATCGTCGCGCAGCTTCACTACCTGGCCGTCCCTGCGATGATAGAGACGGAACTCCTCGAACCAGGGCAAAAGCGTCGAAACCACCTTGAAGCGGCCTGATTGCATGCGGCCGAGCATCGGCCTCGACCGATACCGAACCGTCGGCGAACTGCGCGCGGGTGCCGAGCCTCTACTTGTAAGCCACTGCTGCGCTTGCAGGTCCCGCCAACGGAATAATCTCGCAGCGACTAAACCCTGCCTCTTTGCACCACTCGGTGAACTGGGCGCCGGTGAAGTCAAACGCCTCGCCAAATTCGATCAGCATGTTCAGCGACATCATGAGACCGAAGCCGTTTTGCCTGCGTTCATCGTCGATGATGTTCTCGATGGCGACCAGCGCGCCGCCGGTCGGCAATGCACGATAGGCCTTGGCGATCAGCATTTTCTTGTTCTCGAGATTCCAGTCGTGAAGGATCATTCCCATCGTGATGATGTCCGCCTTGGGGAATTCGTCCGCGAAGAAGTCGATCGCCTCGGCGATGACCCGGCCGCCGAGATTGCGCTCCCTCAAGCGCCGTTCGGCGATCGGCTGCACATCGGCGAGATCGCACGTCCGGCATTGCATGTGCGGATGCCGCGCCGCGACGATGGCCGAAAGCTGCCCGGTTGCGCCGCCTATATCGGCCAGCGTCTTATATTTGGAAAAGTCGAATTTCTCGGCAAACGCCGTGAAATTGCCCATGGAGATGCCGCTCATCGCGTCCATGAACTGCTCCAGGCGCGCCGGGTCCGCATAGAGCTCGCCGAACATCGACTTGCCTGTCTCCTTGATCTCGTTTTGAGGCTTTCCGGTTTGCAATGCCGGTGTGAGATCGCCCCAGAACCGATACAGTCGTGCGTTCGCCATCTCAAGGATTCCCCCGATGTATTGGGGGCTCCGCTTGACCAGGAACAGCGCGGTCGATGGCGTATTGCCGTATTTGCCGGTTTCACCGGCGCCGTCCCTCTGCAGCAATCCGAGCGCGACGAGGGTGTCGAGAAAATCATACGTTGCGCGCGGATGCAGCCCCATCGCGCCTTGCAGTTCGAGGCCCGTTTTGGGGCCGTCCGCAAGCAGCGAGAAGAGTCTCAGTTCCACGGCGCTCAACAATGTCTTGGCTGGCCAGAACCCAAAGCCAATTTGCAGTATGTGGTCTGGAGAAATTCCGTTTTGCATCTGATCCTCCCCTATCGGCGAATGCCCCCGTGAGGCCACGCCGATGCGTCCCTTGAGCGGGATCATTCGATGCTACACCACGTCCACGGACGTTCACTACAGTTTTCCAATCGGAGCCGGAGCGCATTGCCTCCCTCCCCGATTTTCCTCACCGAAACGCCCCCAGCGGATCGGCCTGCCCGGCCTTCCGCCGCGCGGCCTTGAACACCACCGGGTCGACCACCGCTTCCCTCAGCATCATCACGCCGTAGCGGGTCGCCGCCATCAAATCGTCGCGCAGCTTCACCACCTGGCCGTCCCGGCGGTGATAGAGCCGGAACTCCTCGAACCACGGCAAAAGCGTCGCAAACACCTTGAAGCGGCCTGATTGCATGCGGTCGAGCATCTCCATCAGCCCGGCTTCGACGGAGACCGAACCGTCGGCGAACTGCGCATGGCTGGCGAGCATGTTCAGCCCATGTGCGGAATACTGCCTCGCAAGCGCGGTGCCGGCACCTTCCAGCGTCTCGCGGCGGCCGTCGCGCGGCCAGGCCCAGGGCAGCCATTCGCCCCATGGTTTCAACGTCAGCGCCTGCATGGCCGGCGTCTGCTGCGAAGCCCGGCAGGCCTTTGTGACATAGACGACATCGGCCTCGGTATCCCAGGCAAGTTCGACGGCGGCCGAGGGATGGTCCCAACCGAAATCGAGCGCGCCGAGCCGTGGCCAATAGCGCGGCAGCGGGAACGGTTCGCAGGCGATCAGCTCCTCGGCCACCGGAAAGATGCGGCCGGAGCCGAGCACCGGAATGCCTTTTGCCCTGGCTTCCCGCTCATGCGCCGGATAGGCGGCAACGATCTCGGCGCGCTGCTGCGGCGTATAGTGCTCGGCATCGTCGATGGTCATGAAGGTGACGTGACGGGTCATTGTTTTTCACCCTCGCGGCATTGAATCGTAGTGGCAGGCGCTGGACGTATGGTGTTGTTTGACAAGGAACTTTCCGATGGCGGGACCGTGCCCCTCTCTGTCCTGCCGGACATCTCCCCCACAAGGGGGGAGATCGGATGCCACTCCAGCTTTCGCCAATCTTCAACGGTTGCAGGCAGGCGGGACGCGGAAACTGCCAATCTCCCCCCAAGTGGGGGAGATGTCCGGCAGGACAGAGGGGGGCGCGAAGGAACGCGAGTTGTGCGAGTGTGCGCCTCACCCCCTCCCCATCCCTCCCACCTCCTCCGCCGACAAGAACAACAGCACCACATCGCTCATGCCGAGCAACGGCGTGAAGGTGACGATGGTGATGCCGCCGGTGGCGTTGGTGCGGGTCAGCCCTTCGGAATAGATGTCGAGCGGCGGTTCCTCGTCGAACCAGACGCCGTGCAGCGTTTCGCCCTGCCATTTCTCGCGACCCTTCTCGTAGCTCTTGAACGACAGCACCGATTCACCGGCCTGGACGTCGCCGCCGCCGCCCCAGCGCACCACGACGCTGTCGAGCGCGCCCGGCGCCCGTCCCGCCATCGTGCTGACGAGGGCGTCGGCCGGGATCATGCCGGTGCCCCAGGCCGCCTGCTGCTGCGGCGGGCCGATCAGGATGCGCTGCGGGTTGTCGCGCGTGCTTTCGCCGGTGACGCCGGCCGCCCACATCCGAACCGGACAATCGAAAACCTTGCCTTGCCACGAGTCGGGATAGCGGCCGGTGAGATGCATCGCCCATTCGGCGCCGCCGGCCCTGGTCTTGCCGAGCTGGTTGCCGGCCATGAACAGGCGCTCGCGATTGGTCGCGCCGGCTGCATGGAACTCGGCCTGCCGGGGATAGGGCCGATAGGCGGCAAGCTGGTTAGTGCGGCGCCTGCGGTCCAGCTCCGCCAGCAGGCTGAGATATTCCGTCCTTGCCGCCCGGCTCTGCGAGGCCTTTTGCGAAGCCCGGCTTCTCGAGGAACGGCCTAAGGACGGCTTCGAGGCCGCGGATGCGCTGCCTGATTTCGTCATCGCTCAATGCATCCAGATTGTTGATGTTGACATTAAGATCCTTGGGCAGCACCGACAGCACGAGCTTCAGATACTGATCGGGCTTTTCGGCGCGCACCTCGGCGATGACGCCGGCGCCATGGGCGCGAAAATCGGCGCGGATCGCTTCGAGAAAGCCGTCGGCCAGCGTCTTCTTCGCCCGCCTGGTTCGGCCGGGCTTGCCGGGTGCTTGATCGTGCGGCTGCGGATCGCCGGTAGAAGGAGCCTTGGCCATGCCCTACTCCGCCGTCCCGGCGGACATCGGCTTCTTGTTGCCTGGCCGCACGATGCGCTTGCGCGGCCTGGCCTTCTTGCCGGCGAGTGCGGACTTCGGCTTCCGCAGCTGGCTTGCCGGTTTCGCATCAGTCGTCGTGCCGGGCTTCATCGCACCGGCGTCGGGCAAGGCATTCAGCCTTGCCCTGAGAATTGCCACCGCCTTGTCGTCGAGTGCTCCCGACGGGAAGCCGAAGCCGCCGACCGCATCGACGGTACCGCCGCGCACCATGCCGATCCGCACGCCGGCGGCCACCTGCTCGAAGCGGCCATGGCGGGCATAGGGTGCGGCGCCGGCGAACTCGCCAATAGCGCTGACGACCTCTCGGCCGTCATCGTCGGTGATGATGGTGGCGTAACGGTTGGACATGGGGTGTTCTCTGAAATGGGCGCGTGATGGAATTTGCGGATAATAGCTGGCTTGCGATTCTGGACCTGACGCGAGATGATCGCCACAGCGCGGCGAACTGATGCCTTGAGGAATGGCGCCAGTTGCGAGGTAGAGTTGGACAAAAAGACCGAATTGAGCTTGCTGGACCGGGTCAAACTTTGCTTCGTCGACCGGCCAAAGATAGGTTTTTTCGAACCGCCCAGAAAAGTCGAGGATCATCTACGCAAGCATGGCCTGCTCGGTTGGTTTCGAGTCTCTGTCTTGGTTTTGGTCGGAATTGTCTGGCTTATCGCTTCTATGCTTTCCACGCCACCCAGGTAGGGGAACTTACGGGCACGAAGAGGCCTGAATGAAAAACCCGCCTCGGCGGGCGGGTCGTTGGAGCCAATTGGCACCATACCCAAATTAGTAGCATAGCTGCCGGCACAAAGCAAGAACAAAATGTGGCGCGGCGGCAGAAAATGCACTGACGACCTCGCACCCTCGTCGGTGAACGGCTGGAAGGAGGGGCGAAAAGGGCGGGCATTGCGTGAGACTTGCGTTGATGGGATGGTGGTTGCGCTTGAGGGGAACGCGTCATGGGCAATGTCACCAGTCACTACGGCAGCGACGGCATCGTCGATCGCATATTGGCCGCGATCCCGGACGCCGACCCGGCCGGAAAACTCGCGGCCGCGCAACTCTATCCGTTCGATCAGTTCCATGGCCGCGAACTGACCGCCACGCAGGAGCATGCGGCCCGTCTTGCTCCTTCGCCGACAGATCGAATCCTGGATATCGGCAGCGGCATTGGCGGGCCGGCAAGGTTTCTGGCCTCGGCCTATGGCTGCGAGGTCGACGGCATCGACCTGACACCAGCCTTTGTCGCCGCGTCGAGCCGACTGACCGCACTCAGCGGACTGGCAGACAAAGTTCGCTTCCATCAGGCCGACGCAACGAAACTGCCTTTTGGCGACAGCACCTTCGATGCGGCGATCTGCTTCTATGTGGGCATGAACATCGAGAACAAAGCCGCGGTCATCGACGAGGCCTGGCGCGTGCTGAAACCGCGAGGCAGGCTGATCTGGACCGAAGCCGTGCTCGCCGGCGGCGAGCCCTACTATCCCATGCCCTGGGCGGTTTCTGCGGCGACCAGCCACCTCGCCGATCGGGAAAAATTGAAAACCCTGTTTGTCGATGCCGGATTTCGCATCGACGAAATCGTCGACGAAACCGGCGAACATGTTGAGCTGGCGCTGAAGAGGGCCAATTCCGGCGTCGTGCCCTCGCCGGCGCAGCAGCAGGCAAATGAAGTCGTCATGGGCGCGGAATTCCTGCAGCGCCGCCGCAACTATATCCGAAGCCTGAGTGACGGAAAGCTCGCCTCGCTCGCCGTGATCGTCTCCGAACCGGCCTGAAAACAAAAAACCCGCCTCGGCGGGCGGGTCGTTGGAGCCAATTGGCACCATACCCAAATTAATAGCATAGCTGCCGGCACAAAGCAAGAACAAAATGTGGCACGGCGGCAGAAAAATGCGAATTCCGTTCAGCGCCTCGCCTTGTCCGCCTCCCGATTGACCTTCCAAGAAGACCGCTAGGCTGCATTCCTTCGCGCCCCTCTCTGTCCTGCCGGACATCTCCCCCACTTGGGGGGAGATCGGCTTTCGCGCCGGCTTTCGCCAATCTCCAACGTTGCAGGAAGAGCGCAACGCCGAAACCGCCAATCTCCCCACTTGAGGGGGAGATGGCCGGCAGGCCAGAGGGGGGTACTGTCCCGGGCGCTGTCCCGCCGACTTAAAGCCGGCAACACAAGCAACGTTCGATCAAAAAGAAGCCTGAAAACAAAAACCCGCCTCTGTGGGCGGGTCGTTGGAGCCAATTAGCACCATACCCAGATTAGTAGCATAGCTGCCGGCACAAAGCAAGAACAAAATGTGGCGTTGCGACAAAAGAACCGAATTCTCTTCGGCGCCTCGCGTTGCCCGCCAGCCACTTTGTGGGCGCGAACGCAGCGTCGGCAATTGGCGCTTCCTCCATTTGCCGAGGCATCTCACCGGCCGACGAGCAGCCGCAGCCGCGGATCAGAACAGGCATTCGCGCGTTTGAACCCCAGCCAATGGGAGCAAAAGCCATGAACGTCGCCAATCTGCAACTCGAAGGCCTGCTGATGGCCATCGCATCGATCAATCAGGTCCTGGTCCGCAAGGGCGTGGTCTCCGTCGAAGAGATAGACATCGCCTTGCGCAAGGCCGAAGCCAGCGAGACCAACGAGGAAAGGTCCGAAGGCATGTCGGCGTCGAGCCGCGATGCCGTCAACTTCCCGATCCGGTTGCTGGAGTTGGCCAATCAATGTCAGCCGGAGACGGACATGCCGTCCTTCTCGAAACTGGCGCGCATGGTCGGTCAGATCAAGGAACCTTACAACGACCAGATGTGACGCGGCGACCGAGGATGACCGCCGCAGCAAGCTTGGCATCACCCCCTGCCAAGCCTCAGCGCCAGGACGCGGCCCGGCCCGTGCACGGCGGCGAACAGCAGCCCGGCCAGGAAGGTGAAGTGATCGACGAAGAAGCCGAACTCGGCCTGGTTGCCGGCCCAGTGCGACGGCCCGTGGAAGGCAATGCCGAGGAACAGCACATAGGCGGCGGCGACAAGTGCTGCCCATGAGAAGAAGGCGCCGGTCAGGAAGCATAGAACGAGGACGACCTCGAGCAGGGCTGCGCACCAGGCCAGGAAGAGCGGGAATGGAAACCCGGCCGCCGCGATATAGCCGGCGGTGGCGCCGATATCGACGAATTTGAAGATCACGGCCATCAGGAAGACGGCGGCAAAGATCAGGCGGGCGATAAGGATTGCCGCGATCTGCCACGGCGACTGAACGGATGATTGAGCGGTTTCCAAGGTCATGATGTCCTCCCAAGAGTTACGGTGGTTGTGCCCCAAGGACGCACCACCAGCCGCAAGCCCGACATCATCCCCCGAAAAACCTGAGAGATACAAGCGCCGGCACCAAAGTGGCGCCTTCCCTTCTCCCCTTGTGGGAGAAGGTGTCGCCGAAGGCGACGGATGAGGGGTGCTCCAGCTTGGCACCGGCGGCACTCCGTCCAACACCCCTCATCCGTCTCGGCGCTGCGCGCCGATCCACCTTCTCCCACAAGGGGAGAAGGAAGGTTGTACTACCCCACCTTGACCCCCGGCTTGCTGATCGGCTCCCGTACCGTTCCATACTGGCTGCCCCAGCGGTCGGTCATCGCCCAGCGTATGTCCCAGAGTTCCGGGAAGAAGCGGTGGCGGGCGCCGGCTTCCAGCAATTCGACCGGCCGGCCCTTCAGCGATTTCGCGCCGAGGCCGATCGTGCGGTGGATGAGATAGAGGTGGTTGGCACGGAATTTCTGGAACAGCTCGTCGAACTCGATCAGCGCTTCGGCAACGACATAGCTGTCGCCGTGATCGTAGCCGGTATCGTAGACATCCTCGACCGAAAGGCCGCGGTCGTCGAGGTACGACGCCTTGAAGGCCAGCCACAGATCGGGCGGCAGACGCAGCAGCTGCTTGAAACCCGGCGATTCCTGACCGCTGCCATTGCCGAGCTGCAGCCGGATCTGCTGGTACTCCTTGGGCGACATGGTTTCGAGCAGGTCGAGCTGCGCCGTCATCAGCCGGATCAGCCGATGCACGCGCCCCATCAGCGTGACGATGCGATGCGTGTCCTGCTTTTCCAGGAAATCAACGACATCGACCAGCGTATAGGCGATGAGCTTCATCCACAGCTCCTCGACCTGATGCACGATCTGGAACTGCAACTCGTCGGCATTCACCATCTCGGCCAGCGGCTTCTGGCAGGCCAGCAGCCTGTCGCATTTGAGGTAGACGCCATAGTCGCGCATCTCAGGCGTTTCGATGCGGGCATAATAATCCTGCTTGTCCATGGCCATGCTCCTTGCCGCGGCCGTTGGGCCGCAGGCGCTTGTTGGATCCCGTTCCCGAGTCTAATCGCTTTCTTGCCGAACATTGTCCCTTTCTGTTATTCGATTAGCGCAAAATGAAGGACAAACACTGCATCTGAAGCGGATAGGAAGAACGAATGATGCTGGATGCGGTCGACCGGAAGATCGTCGCGGCGCTCGAACGTGAGGCCCGCATCTCCTTTGCCGCGCTCGCCGACGAGGTCGGCTTGAGCAAGACGCCGTGCTGGAAGCGGGTCAAGGCGCTTGAGGACGCCGGCGTCATCCGCGGTTACTCGACCCGGATCGACCCGGCCAAGCTCGGCTTCGGCATCGAGGCCTTCATCCAGGTGTCGATCGATTTCGAACTGTCGGACGCCTTCGAGGCGGCAGTGCAGAAGCATCCGCTGATCCGCCGCTGCCACGCCACGACTGGCGAGGCCGACTATCTCCTGCAGATCGTCACCGTCGACATGATGGCGCTCGACAGGATGCTGCGCGAGGAGCTCAGCCGGCTGCCCGGCGTGCGGCGCACGATCACCTCGATGGCGATGCGCGAGATCAAGGGCGGCATCTCGTTCGCCAATGCCGTCGGGCATACGCAGACCAAGCGATAGACCGGTCAGGCCCTGGTCATCAATTCGCGTCCCAGCCGCTTCGGTTGCTCGGCGCGCAGAACCACATTTGTCGTCACCGTGCCGTAGTGGCCGATGCTGTCGACGATGCTTTCAAGATCGGGCGGTGACGGGACCACGACCTTGACCAGAAAACAATCCTCGCCGGTCACCCGCAGCACCTCGACCACCTCCGGCAATTGGGCGAACTTCTTCAGGCAGGCCTGGATATGCTCATGCGTGGTGCGCAGGCGGATGACCGCCATGGTGCCGAGCCCGAGCGCTGCCGAATTGATCACCGCCTTGTAACCGGTGATGACGCCGCGCTCCTCCAGCCGCTTCACCCGTTCCGAGGTGGCGGGCTGGGACAGTCCGACGCGGCGGCCAAGCTCGGAGATGCCGATGCGGCCATCCTCCTGCATGATCTCAATGATCGCCAGATCGGTGGGATCGAGCCTTGGCCGATAATCGCCGTTCCGCATGATCGCCCTTTAATCCATCGGATTTCGTCGCTGCTTTCCGATGATCTCTCATTCCGCCACCTGGGAGAAGACCTAGAATTGCACGCGCTGCATCAGGAAAGAAGGGCTTCGCATGACCGACTTCATCATTGTGCCGGGCATCGGCGGATCGGGCGAAGCCCACTGGCAGACACGTTGGCAGCAGGCAAACCCGGCGATGCGGCGGTTCAACCCGGCGAGTTGGGACGCGCCGGACGTCGACGACTGGGTGGCTGCGCTGGAAACCGCTGTATGCCAGGCAAGGACACCGCCGGTGCTCGTCGCCCATAGCCTCGGCTGTCTGCTGGTCGTACACTGGCAGCGGATCTCCCCCCGCTCTATCGGCGGCGCGTTGCTGGTCGCGGTTCCGGACCCTGCGTCGCCGGCCTTCCCCTCCTCCGCCCGGGCCTTCGCCGACGCACCGCAACAACGGCTTCGCTTTCCGTCGCTGATTGTCGCCAGCACCAACGATCCCTACGGCTCGCTGGACCATGCCAGGGCGAAATCCGAGCGATGGGGCAGCGATCTCCATATCGCCGGACCGCTTGGCCACATCAATGGCGACAGCGGGCTCGGCGACTGGCCGGCGGGAATGGAGCTGCTGACAGCTTTTCCAGGTCAAACGCAGGCAATCGCCCGAGGCGCCGTGCTTCAGCCGTAACCGCACCAGGACGGCTATCGCGCCGCCGCCCTGATCTGGTTTGCGCCGCGCCTCAGTTCGATGCTGCGGCAGGCGTGCTGAGTTCGAGGAACGGTACGGTCGAGCCCGGGATCATCGACTTCGGCAATTCGCCGTTCCATCTCTCCGCCTTGGTCAGTTCGACCAGCAGCGGATTGTTGGCGATTGCGGCGGCGCGAGCCTTGATGGCGCCCGCGGTCGCATCGCCTTCGACCCTGGTCTTGTAGGCGCTGGCCTCGGCTTCGGCCTTGACGCTGTCGGCGCGGCCCTTGGCCTGGGTGACGGCGATATCGGCCTTGATCTTTTCCTGCTGCAGGTTCTGTTCCTGCTTCTGCACCTCGACCTGCGCCGTCATCCTGGCTTCGACCGCCTGCTCGTAGGCGTCGGAGAAGTCGATGTTCTCGACCTGCACGCTGTCGATCATCACCGGGCCGTCGGTTACCGCCGCGATGGCCTCGGCGACGTCCTTGTTGAACTTCGCCCGGTTCTGGATAACCGACACCGCGTCGTACTGGCCGAACACCGTCTTGATCTCCTGCGGTGCTTTCCTGGCAATGACGCGGTCGGCCAGTGCCTCGATCGATCCATAATTGGTGTAGACGTTGCTGACTTCGGCGGCCGGCACGTGGAAATTGACGGTGACGCGCATGTCGGCCGGTTGCTGGTCGCGCGAATAGGCCTGCATGGCCGGCAGGCCGCTGCAATCGTTCTGGTTCTCGCAGCCCCATTTGAGCACCTGCTGGCGCAGGCTGATCTTCTCGACACGCTGTAACCACGGCAGCTTGAAATGCAGTCCGGGATCAACGACCGAACTCAGCGCTCCGTTGGTCAAGAGCACGCCGCGGTCGCCCTGATCGATCGTGTACCAGGATCCAAACAGCGCAGAGACGCCGAGCGCCACGATGACAAGTGCGATCAGGCCGGAACCGATCGACCCCGATGCCATCCCCGGCTTGCCCTGCGGACGGCTTGAATTGCCTTGCGTTTCGGTCATCACCCCACCCCAACCTGATTGCCCGTGCTGCTTTTGCCCACAATAGTGGCGGCATTGCAATCCTCTGGATATGGAAAGACCTTCGGGGCAGCCGGCCGGACCGGCGGGTGGTTCAGGGTGGCCAGCCGATTTCCCCTGCAGCCGCGGCTGCGGGCTGGGACGCGTTGCCTGGCGTCTGCTTCTGCCGTCCGGCATCGGTTCTGCGCTTCGGGCAATCCTCGTAGTCGTGGTCGCAGATTGCGAAGGCTTGCGCACCGGCAAGGTCGATTTCGCCACGGAACCGCTGCCGCCGCATGAAAGTTATCTGCTCATTGCAACGGGAGCACAGGACATGGCCGACGACCCGAACCGCTACGAGACCGGAGCGAGGAAATATCCGGCAAAGACGAGCCCCGACGCGGCCGACGAATTTTCGCAGGATGCGGCCGGCAACAAGCCACCTCCCGGCGGCATGGGATTGACCAGGCCGGCTGACGATTTCGACGACAGGACCCTGCATTCGGAGGGCCAGAACCCGCCGCGCGCAGCGATCCGGCCAGACGGCAAGGCCACCGCCAAGAAGCCCGGCAAGGACGCAAGACGATGAACGTCGCCAATCTCCAGCTCGAAGGATTGATGATGGCGATCGCGGCCGTCAACAACGCGCTGGTCCACAAGGGCCTGCTGTCGGTCGACGAGGTCGACATGGCGTTGCGCCGGGCCGAGGCGGCGATGACCAGCGAGGAGCGTCTCTATGAAGACATGTCGCCATCCAACCGCGACGCCGTCTGCTTTCCGCTCAGGCTGCTGCAGGCGGCCAACAATGCCCAGGGTGAAACCGGCGTACCGTCCTTTGCCGAACTGGCCAGGATGGTCGGCCGGACTAAGGAGCCCTATAACGACCAGATGTGATGGAGGACGCCATGGCCGACGACAAATCCAAGACCAAGCAGGATCGCAAACTGGTCTCAGGCGAAGAGCCTTACGAGGTCGCTGCCTTTGCCCGCAAATACGGCATACCGCAAAGCGAGGCCGCGACCATCATCAAGCGCTACGGCCCCTCGAGGAGGAAGCTCGACGCGCATATGGCGAGCCGCAACGCCTGATCCAATTCTAGCGGTGGCCGCCGTTCACGCCGGAAGCGTCCCTGCCCTGCCGCCTTGTCGAGAGTATCGGCACCGTCAGCCGTGACCTGTCGGGTTCGCCCCTGTGGGGATTCAACGCCTGGTTTTGACAGCCGCGGAATACTCTCGCGGCGCAACAACTCATTTACCTCGACGCTGTACCAGTCCGATGAGCAAAGCCGGGGGGTCGGATGCAGGAACAATTATTGCGCTACGAATGTGTCATGGAGCCGAACGGCCGATGGATGGTGTGGGACATCGTTCACGATCTGCCGGCGCAATTTTCGCAAATCGCGCTGATCGGCCTGAGCCGTCGTGAAGCGGTTTCGCTCTGCCGGCTGCTCAACGAGACGAGCCGTTCCGAGACGCGGCAGAGCCGGGCCTCCTGAGAAGCATGATCTCAGGCCTGCCCAAGCGCGAGGGGATCTACATGCGATCGACAATATTCGGTCTGGTCCTGCTGCTGCCGGCCGCCGCCCTGGCAGAACCGATCGAGACGCAGAAGATCATCACGGCGGCGACCGGCGACTGGAACAGCGACGGCGCCGCCGATCTGGCGATGATCGTGGAGACCGAGCCCGGCCATCCCATGGACATGTATTTTTTCCTCAAGGATCGCGATGGCGATTTTCTAAAACCTGCCGGGGTCGTGCATGAACAGATTTACGGCGAATGGAAGGATTATGACCGGCCGGGCCCCGCCACATCCGACACCGAGCCCGAACTCACCGCGCTCCCCAACGGTTCGATCAAGCTCTATGTTCCGGCGATGGAGATCGGCAGCGAGCGGACCAATAAGACGCTGACGCTCGCCTGGCGCAACGGCACGTTCGTCGTCGCCGGTTTTGCCTACGATTATTGGGATTACATGGACGACAATGTTGCCGGCGACTGCGACTACAATGTGCTGACCGGCAAGGGCAAAAGCAGCAAGAAGCTGGCGGACGGCAGCACCAGGCAAGCGACCGTATCGGTCGAAGGCAAGGTCATCCCATTTGCGGAATGGACCCCGGGCACTGGCTTCAGCGCTTGCGGAGAGTGAGAGGTTTCGGTTGCCTCACTGCAGCGGCGGCTTCCACAGCAGGCTGTTGCGATCGGCGGACTTGACGCGCAGCCAGGTTTCGCGGCCATCGCGCAGCACCCGGAGCGGGATCTCGGCACCCGCCGGGCCGCTCTTCCAAAGCTTGCGATAAAAATCGGCAAGCCCATCGACCGCCGTGTCGCGGACATCCGAGATGACATCGCCTTGGCGAAGGCCCGCCTGGGCGGCTGGACCGCCCTCGGCGACGCTCATCACCACGACCTTGCCGTCGCTCTCGGCCGAGAAGGCGCCGAGCCACGGCCGCGGCGGCCTGGCGACCTGCCCGCGCGTCAGCAGATCGTCGAGGATGGGCGGCAGAAGATCGATCGGCACCACCATGTTGATGTCGGCGACCTCGCCGTTGCGGCTCATCTGCAGGCGCAGTGAACCGATGCCGAGCAGCCTGCCATCCGCGCCGATGAGGCCGGCGCCGCCCCATGAGGGGTGAGCCGGCGCCGTGAAGATCGCCTCGTCGAGCAGATATTCCCAATAGCCGGCGAATTCCTGCTTGGTGACGATCCGCGCCCGCACGGAGCGGCCGACGCCGTCGGCGAGCACGACGGGATCGCCGATCTTGGCCCTGGACGCATCGCCGAGCGCAATGGCGGGCAGCCCGAGCGGCGCCAGCGCCTGCACCAGGCCGAAGCCCGACTCCTGGTCGTAGGCGAGCGCATGGGCGGGAACCACGCGCCCGTCCTGGTCGGCCAGCCAGACCTCCTCGGCCTCGGTGATGAGATAGCCGATGGTGAGTACCAGCCCGTCGCCGCGGATGACCACGCCACTGCCCTCGCGGCGGGTGCCAAGTGTATTTGCCGTGAAGGCGTCCTCTGGCACGGTGGCGCGGACGGCCACGATGGATCGCAAAAGGGGTTCGATATTCATGCTTTGGTTCCTGGCAATGTTCGCAGCTGATATGGGCTATAGGTATGGCGCAGGTGATCAGGCGCAAGAGGTGGCGCCGGCTTTGGCGTGGACCGGCGCCGCGCCGTTCGCGCCGGGGTTTTGCAACAGCGCCGGCAGCCCTATCTGTACCTACGGCTATCCCAAGCTGCCCTATGCAAAGTTCCTCCGCCATTGCCCACGTTGATATCTGATATCCTCCCAACCCAACCCTTCCAAAGGCCTCCCAAATGAACGACTACGCAACGGACCAATACACGCCGCCAAAAGTCTGGACCTGGAACAAGGCAAATGGCGGCGCTTTCGCCAGCATCAACCGGCCGATCGCGGGCCCGACGCACGACAAGAAACTGCCGGTCGGCAAGCATCCGCTGCAGCTTTATTCGCTGGCGACACCGAACGGCGTCAAGGTGACGATCATGCTGGAGGAACTTCTGGCGCTCGGCCACAGCGGCGCCGAATACGACGCCTGGCTTATCAGGATCAACGACGGCGACCAGTTCGGCAGCGGCTTCGTCGAGGTCAACCCCAACTCGAAGATCCCGGCCATGATGGATCGCAGTGGGAAAAAGCCGGTCCGCATCTTCGAATCCGGCTCGATCCTGCTCTACCTCGCCGAAAAATTCGGCGAATTCCTGCCGACGGAGCAGCCGGCTCGCGCCGAGACGCTGTCATGGCTGTTCTGGCAGATGGGCTCGGCGCCCTATCTCGGTGGCGGCTTCGGCCATTTCTACGCCTATGCGCCGACGAAGATCGAATATGCCATCGACCGCTTCGCCATGGAAACCAAGCGGCAGATGGACGTGCTCGACCGACGCCTCGCCGAAAGCGAGTATTTAGGCGGCAGCGACTATACGATTGCCGACATTGCGGTGTGGCCCTGGTATGGCGGGCTGGCCAAGGGCCGTATGTATGACGATTCCGGCGAGTTCCTGCAGGTGGAGCAGTACAAGAACGTGCAGCGCTGGGCCGACGCCATCGACGCGCGGCCGGCGGTCAAGCGCGGCCGCATGGTCAACCGCACCTTCGGCGAGCCTTCGATGCAGCTGCACGAGCGCCATGACGCCAGCGATTTCGAGACCAAGACGCAAGACAAGCTCGCGGCGGCCAAAAGCTAAGCGGACGACGCGCCGATCTCCCGCCTTGTAGGGGAGATCGGCAGCTTCGGCCGACTGCTCAAGCTCGCCTTCACCGCCGCCATCCACAGCCGGTCGATGTTGGCCAGGAATTTCTCGTCGAGCTTTTCGAGGTGCTTCCAGTACATGCCGTCCTCGAAGAAATAGCCGAGTTCCTTCTCGATCCTGTCGGCCTCCTCCGCCTGATCGAGCCGCAGGCCGGCAAGCATCTCGGCCTTCATTTCCGAAAGCCGCGAGGAAGAAAGCGCGCCGACTTCATCGAGCGTCAGCCGCGGGAAGACCAGCCGGCTGCGCGGCAGGTCGGATAGGTTGACGCACAGGCAGCCGCGCCGAAGCGCATGGATGAGCAGGCGGGCCGACTTCGCCTCGAGGTTGCGCAGGGTGACGTCGTTGCGCAGCGGATCGGCGCGGCCGACGCCGTAAAAATGCGTGTTGCCGGGCTGGTCGTAAATCATGTCGCAGCCAAGGAATGCCAGCACGTCCGGCTTCTGACTGTGGATCGTCCAGTAGGCCGCCGTCATCGACATGGTGCCCCCGGCATAGACGAAGCCGCCAAAGCTGTTTTGCGCCGGCACGTAATGCGAGGCGCTGAAGATCTGCGCCTGCTGCAGGGGACCGCCTTGCGGCATCCGCTCCGCCGGGAAATCGCCGGCATGGACCAGGAAATCCCAGTCGGGCCGCACGCGCCAGGCGTTGTTGATGGCGACGATCTTGCCGAAGGCCTGCTTGGGCCAGGCGGCGCAACGCACGACATCGGGGGCGCTGCCGATCAGCAAGATCACGTTTGGCGTTCCGTCGATCACCACAACCCTCTCGACCGGCCGAAATGCATCTCGATGCCGCCCGGGTGAACGGCTTTATAGCCTCAACCGCCCATCGAAAACACCAGCCGGATTTAGGCTGCATCAACGAAAGGGAGCTTGCCAGCCGGTTGTAAAATGTGGCCTTAGGCACAGTCGTACAAGCAGCAGGCAGGTTTTCCCGCTAGCCCAAAAACGACGATATGAGTTGGGCGATATATATTAGTTGGCTAAACTAGCGGAACGTCCAACGCACATTCCCAGAACCGAACATGTCCTGTCTAGACCATGATATCTATATGGGACATTACTGCATAAGCTGAATGCGACCTCGACGGTTCGGCGGCACAGCCCTCAGACGCCGCGGCTTTGCCGCCGCGCCTTTCGCCCCGGATCCGTAGATCAACCGGACGACGAACAGGAAATATCCAACCTGCATGACGATCAAGGTCAAGATCGTCCAGGCCAGCGTCTTCCAGATTGAACCCGTCGCAAAGTAAGTCGAGATCGCCACGATGGACGATGTGGTGGTCAGCCCCACCAGGAACTGTGGAAAGTTCATGACTTTTCTGCGCCGCCCCGAAACTCGCAACAGCCGGGACGAACTCCCCTAACCCATTACCCCGGGCCAACGTTTTCACTATTTTAGCAATTGCGCAAGCACCAAATAGAACAGCAGTTAACGCATGCTTCCGTGATCAAGGGCTGCATGTCAGGTCACCAAGGTGGGCTGGCTTGGACAGCGGCTGCGCGTCCCCTACTCCCCAGCAACCTCCCTATACGCCCTCACCGCCCCATCAAGCCCACGTATTCGCCACGTCTCCCCTTCGCGCGCCTCGAGATAGGACGGGCCGAGCGGGACTTTCCCTCCGCCGTCCGGCAGGTCCAGCACATAGACGGGATTGCAGATGCCCGACAGGCGCGCACGCAAGGCGCTGACCAGCGCCTGGCCCTCGGCGATCGTGGTGCGCCGGTGCGCCATGCCGCGCACGAGATCGCCGTGGTGCAGGTAGTAGGGTTTGACGCCAAGGCGATACATCAGCTCGCGGCACAGTTCTTCCAGCACCTCGACCGTATCGTTCACGCCTTTCAGCAGAACGCTCTGGTTCAGCAGCACGAAGCCGCCCTGCCGCAACGTGCGGCAGGCCCGCTCGGTCGCCTCCGTGATTTCGCGTGGGTGGTTGAAATGGGTGACGACAGTGACCATCAGCCGGCCCTGCAAGGCTTGAATCAACCCGCCGGTGACGCGCGACGGCAGCGCGACGGGTACGCGAGTGTGGATGCGCAACAGCCGCACATGCTGGATCGCCTCGACACGGGCGCGGATTTCCGCCAGCGCCCTGTCCGGCAGCGACAGCGGGTCGCCGCCGGTCAGGATCACCTCGCGGATTTCCGGATGGGCCGCGATATAGGCGAAGGCCGGCTCCAGCGCCTCGCGCGAAAAACCCCGGCCGATCGAGGTCAGCTGCTCCTTGCGAAAGCAGAACCGGCAATAGACCGCGCATTGATAGGTCGGGAACAACAGAACCCGGTCGGCATGTCGATGCGTCAATCTAGGCACGGGACTGAAGGCGTGGTCGGCGATCGGATCGTCGAGTTCGCCCTCCTGCTCTGCCAGTTCGGCGGGCGACGGGATGACCTGAAGCCGTATCGGATCGGCGGGGTCGTTCCAGTCGATCAGGTCGAGATAGGCCTTGGGAATGCGAACCTTGTGGCGCGTGGCCGCGGCTTTGGCCGCCGCCCGCTCGGCTGGCGACAGCGGCAGCGAATCCAGATCACCCACCTGCCGCACGCCCTCGCGAACATCGTCCCGCCATGCGGCATCCGCCTCGCGAGCGCGCCGGTCATCGGCTGCCACGCCGGCCGCATCGACCGCCATGCTGGCGTCGGGGATGTCGGGATGTGAGGTCATCGCAGGCTCCTTGAATTTCGGGCCGGGGTACAGCATTGAAGCCAGGACTTGAAGGCAATAAGCGGTGTTTGGCCGGATTGGAGGGCGCGGCAGGAAGCCACAACCGGCCATGATCAGAACAATCGTCCAACATCGCTGACGCAAAACATTAGCTTGCTCTTATATTAGCTTGAGCGTATACACATAAACGGCCGGTGATCTACCCCCCAACCGGTTAGGCTCGGCGCCAGTTCCCTCCCTACCCCTCAGGTCAACGACGCCGGGCCGCTCGGGCCCGCCCGGTCGCCCGCGGTCGAGACCGGATCGTCGGCCTCTTCGATGTCGATCATGCCCCCTGCTCAAGCAGCACCCAGCTGAACATGCCAGCTGAACACATCGGCGATGCCCGCGTCTCTCGGCCTTCCCGTCGCCGGCCGCGGTCGCTAATCTCGGATTGTGAAAAAGCTGGAGAACAGCGTATGGCGAACGACTTGTCGCCAAGGCTTTTGGAGATCGTCAATGCGCTGCCTTTGCGGCAGGGCATGCGAGTGCTGGAGATCGGCTGCGGACCGGGTGCTGCAGCGCGCGAGATCGCGCGCCGGATCGGCGGCGGGCACGTGCTGGCGATCGACCGCTCAGCCAAGGCCATCGCGCAGGCCGGGGCCGCCTTGCGCGCCGAGATTGCGGCAGGCCGGCTGAGCCTTCGCCAGATCGCCATCGAGGATTTCGAGTTGGAGGCCGATGAGAAGCACTTCGACATTGCCGTTGCGGTGCGCGTCGGCGCGCTGGACGGGCGTCATCCCGAAGCAGGAAAAATTGCCCTGCGACGGCTCAAGGCGGCGTTGACCGCGCAAGGCCGGCTGTTCATCGACGGCGGCGATCCGCTGCGCGAAATTGCGATACATGGCTGAGCACCTCGTGCTTGGCCCCCGGAATCGAGCGTCTACGTGACCGTGCGCGGCAGAGCCGGCCTCAGCTCCGCAACCCCGGCGCCTCCTGCCCGGTGCGCTCGACATATTCGGTATAGCCGCCGCCATAGGTGTGGATGCCCTCGGGCGTCAGTTCCAGCACCCGGTTCGACAGCGCCGCCAGGAAATGGCGGTCGTGCGAGACGAACAGCATGGTTCCCTCGTACTGCGACAGTGCCGTGATCAGCATCTCCTTGGTGGCGATGTCGAGGTGGTTGGTCGGCTCGTCCAGCACCAGCAAATTGGGCGGATCGAACAACATCAGCGCCATCACCAGCCGCGCCTTCTCGCCGCCCGACAGCACGCGGCATTTCTTCTCGATCTCGTCGCCGGAAAAGCCGAAGCAGCCGGCCAGCGCCCTGAGCGGTGCTTGGCCGGCCTGCGGAAACGCATCTTCCAGCGTCTGGAACACGGTGCGCTCGCCCTCCAGCACTTCCATGGCGTGCTGGGCGAAATAGCCCATCTTGACGCTGGGCCCGCGCGCCACCGTGCCATTGTCCGGCTCGGAAGCGCCAGCGACCAGCTTCAGCAGCGTCGACTTGCCGGCGCCGTTGACGCCCATGATGCACCAGCGCTCGCGGCGGCGCACCTGAAAATCCAATCCCTCGTAGATCGAGCGGCTGCCATAGCCCTTGTGCACGTTCTTCAGCGTCACCACGTCCTCGCCGCAGCGCGGCGCCGGCTGGAAGTCGAACGATACCTTCTGGCGGCGCTTGGGCGGCTCGACCCGGTCGATCTTGTCCAGCTTCTTCACCCGGCTCTGTACCTGGGCGGCATGCGAGGCACGCGCCTTGAAGCGCTCGATGAAGGCGGTCTCCTTGGCCAGCATCGCCTGCTGGCGCTCGAACTGCGCCTGCTGCTGCCTGTCGGCAATCGCCCGCTGCTGCTGGTAGAATTCGTAGTTGCCGGAGTAAGCGGTCAGCGAACCGCCGTCGATCTCGACCACCTTGTTGACGATGCGGTTCATGAACTCGCGGTCGTGCGAGGTCATCAGCAGCGCGCCGTCATAGTTCTTCAGGAACTGCTCCAGCCAGATCAGGCTTTCCAGGTCGAGATGATTGCTCGGCTCGTCGAGCAGCATGGCGTCGGGCCGCATCAAAAGGATCCTGGCCAGTGCCACGCGCATTTTCCAGCCGCCGGACAGCTTGCCGACGTCGCCGTCCATCATCTCCTGGCTGAAGCCGAGGCCGTCCAGCACCTCGCGCGCCCGGCCATCCAGCGCGTAGCCGTCGAGCTCCTCGAAGCGGTGCTGCGCCTCGCCGTAGCGGGCGATGATCTCGTCCATCTGGTCGGCCTGGTCAGGGTCGCCCATGGCGTGCTCGAGCTCGCGCATCTCGGCCGCCACTTCGCTGACCGGTCCGGCGCCGTCCATCACTTCGGCCACCGCACTGCGGCCTTCCATGTCGCCGACATCCTGGCTGAAATAGCCGATGGTGACGCCGCGATCGACCGAGACCTGGCCTTCGTCGGGCTGCTCCTCGCCGTTGATCATGCGAAACAGCGTCGTCTTGCCGGCGCCGTTAGGCCCGACCAGCCCGACCTTCTCGCCCTTCTGCAACGCGGCGGAGGCTTCGATGAAGACGATCTGCCTGCCATTCTGCTTGCTGATGCTTTCGAGACGAATCATGGTTTTCCGGGGAAGGCCAAAGGAGAGTTCCTGCGCCAATACGCGATAGACCGCGCCGGCGGAAGCCCGCAGTAGTGAGGCGCCCCGCGCCAAATTGTCTGAACCCGCCAGTCGCTTCCCGGCTGGATCAGGCTTTGACGGCGTAGGGATGAGCCGGCGGATCAGCTATCGGTCAGGGCTTTTGTCGTCGCCAGCTTGACCCCGGCGGCGGCAAATGCCGCATTGTGCCGGGCGATGATCTCCGCGGCGGTCTCGCTGGCCGCGTCGAGCGTGCTGTGGGCGTCGGAAACCACGGTGACGCCCAGGCCCGCTGCAAAGGCGCCCTTCACCGTGGCCGCCACGCAGAAATCGGTCTGCGCGCCGATCAGAACGACCTCGCCGGCGCCCTGGCCGGCCACCCATTCTGCAAGGGCGGCATTGCTGAACGCATCGCCGACACACTTGGCGAAGGTCGGCTCGTCCGCGGCCTGGCCGAGCGCCGGCCACACCGGCCAGCCCGGCTCACCCGGCGCCAGAGGATCGCCCTGCGGCCCGTCATGCCTGATGAAGGCGACTTTGCGCCCGCTGCGCCGTGCCCATTCGATCAGCGCGCGGGTGCGGGCAACGATGCCGTCGGCATCATGGATCGGCGGTTCGGCAACACCGTCGAACATGCCGGTCTGAAGGTCAATCACGATGAGCGGCACGGTGGCCGCGGGGCTGGTCTCTGACATGGCCGCGAACATAGCGTTGGTGGTAGGCGGGTCAAGTATACGCGCCGAAGCCGACGCTGGAGCTGCTGATCTCCCCCTCGTGGGGCAGGGCTATCGCAGGTGGAAAGCCGAGGCTTTCGCTCTACGATGGACCCCCACCCCTAACCCCTCCCCACAAGGGGGAGGGAGACTTCCGTTGGCGCTGACCTCGGCAAATTGCCTGCCTTTCGGCGCCAAAGGGGAAGTAAGGGCGCGCGGCAGCATTCCCTCCCCCTTGTGGGGAGGGTTAGGGTGGGGGTCCATCTTCGCAAGAATCCAAATGCGATTGCCCAGCGCAACAGTGGGGGTGTCCAAGCCCCGGCGACGAAATTGGATATCCCGCAATCAATCCGGCGCGCCGGCGAAAAGCACCATCCTATCGCGCCGCCAGCCGGCCAGTCCCTGATGCTGCGGTCGTAGCCGCCGGTCGGCACCGTGCCGCCCGCGGCAAAGGCAACCGCATAGATCGGGCCGGACTGGCTGTCGAACATGGCGAGCTGGTTGCCGGTCTGCCGGCGGTGAAACTGAGGCCGTCCGGCACCTCGCGAGCACGCCTCGCCCAGCGCCAGATATGCCTCGATGAAGCAAGCCGTGCCGATTACGATCATGAGGGCTGCAAGCAGCCTGTCAGCAAACCTGTTCATCTGTCCGCTCTGCAATGATGGCGCTCGGCGCCTGGCTTGTCGGTGATGGCTCGAAGTCTACCCCAGCCCGTAGGCAGCTGCCGCAGGCATCGCGGCGTTGCCGGAGGCCAGTCGTGCGCTAGATCGCTCGCCGAGGATCTCGCTCGAGGCCAGCAATGGACGATTGGAAGCTACCTTGGGACGGCGGTTGCCTGTGCACCGGAATACGCTTTCGCATCAGCGCCCCGCCCTTGCTGACGATGGCGTGTCACTGCACCGGCTGCCAGAAGCTGAGCGCCAGCGCGTATTCCCTGACCATCGCCGTGCCCAGCGACGGTTTCGCCATAACGCAAGGCGAGCCGGTGGTCGGCGGCCTGCACGGCCCGCACCGGCAGCTCTATTGCCCGCACTGCAAGAACTGGATGTTCACGCGTCCGCATGGACTGGACTTTTTCGTCAACGTTCGTGCGACCATGCTGGACGAACATCATTGGTATGTGCCTTTCGTCGAAGTCTTCACGTCGGAAAAGCTGCCCTGGGCTTCGACCGCCGCTAGCCACAGTTTCGCAACGCAGCCCGACCTTGAGGGTACGCACCTCTGATCGAGGCGTTCGCCCGCGAAGCGGCGCGGCCAACTTGACTGGTTGCCGCCCGGAAAGGCGGCGCCAGCCTCCGTGCCTCACTTCAACTCCACCCAGACCGGCGCATGATCGCTGGCGCCGGTCTCGCCGCGCACGTCGCGGTCGATGCCCGCCGCTACCAGCCGGCGCGACAGCTTCTTGCTGAGCAAGATATGGTCGAGGCGCAGGCCGGCATCGCGCGGCCAGCGGTTGCGGCGATAGTCCCAGAATGTGTAGAGCGTCTCGTTCGGGTGCTTCTTGCGCAGCGCGTCAAGCCAGCCCTGGTCGAGCAGCCGCTGGAACGATGCGCGGCTTTCCGGCTGGACCAGCGCGTTGTCGTCATAGGAGCGGGTCGGGTAGATGTCGCGCGGCTCGGGCACGATGTTGTAGTCGCCGGCCAGCACCACCGGCAGTCCGGTGTCGAGCAACTGCGCCGCATGCGCCTCCAGCCTTTCGTGCCAGTTGAGCTTGTACTGGAATTTCGGGCCGGGCTGCGGATTGCCGTTCGGCGCGTAGAGGCAGGCGACGACGATGCCGTTGACCGCCGCTTCGATGTAGCGCGCCTGCTGGTCGCTATCGTCGCCGGGCAGCGCCTCGCGGGTCAGAACGGGTTCTGCGCCACGCGAAAGGATGGCGACGCCGTTCCAGGTCGGCTGCCCGACCCAAACCGCGCCGTAGCCGGCCGCCGCCAGCGCAGTGCGCGGAAACTGCGTCTGTCTCGCCTTGAGCTCCTGCAGGCAGGCGATGTCGGGTTTGGCGGCAGCCAGCCATGCGAGCAGGTTCGGCAGCCGGCTGTTGATGTTGTTGACGTTGAAGGTGGCGATCTTCATCGGCCTGCTTCAGCGCACGATGCGTTCGGTCCACGCCTTCACCGCATCAGCGAGCGTCTTCAGATGATCGGCGGTGGAGAAGCCGGAGATGTTTTTGCGCGGCTTCAGATCATGGTCGCCGTCTTCCAGCCAGAAGATCTCGATTGCGTCGGACAGAGCATAGGTCGCGACCTCGTCTTTGGTCCCGAACTCGTCGCGCGTGCCCTGGAAGATCAATGTCGGCGTCTTGAGATCGGCGAGGTGTTTTGTCCGAAGCTGCGTCGGTTTGTCAGGCGGATGGAAGGGATAGCCGAGACAAAGCAGCCCTGAAATCTCGCCCTTCGAAAACATCTCGTCGGCGATCATCGAAGCGACGCGTCCGCCCATCGACTTGCCGCCGATGATCAGCGGACCCTTCACGCCCTTCGCCCGGAGGTCGGCGATCGCCTTGACGTATTCCGGGTTAACCGTCTCGGCGCGCGGCGGCGGCTTGCGGTGGCCGTAGCGGCGAGCCGCCATGTAGTGGAATTCGAAGCGCGCGACGCGGAAGCCGGCTGCGGCCAGCGCCTTGGCGGTGGCGGTCATCGAGGGCGAGTCCATAGGAGCGCCTGCGCCATGGGCGAGCAGGATGATGATGGCGGCGGTGTCGGGGCCGTCGAAGAGGAAGGTTGTCATGGGGACTCCAACGCTGGTGACCCCTTCTCCCCTTGTGGGAGAAGGTGACCGAGCGAAGCTCGGTCGGATGAGGGGTGTTCCAGGGAACGCCGACGCCTCATTTCTTCCAACACCCCTCAACCGTCTCGGCGCTGCGCGCCGATCCACCTTCTCCCACAAGGGGAGAAGGAGGCGCTACCACCTATCCCGCCGACATCCGCGCCAGCTGCAAATCCACGAACTGTATCCCCTTGCCCGCCGTGCGCGCCCATTCGGAATTGGCGTCGAGCTCGAGGTAGCGCACCCAGCGACGCCGCGCCTCGGCGAGATTGCCGGCGTCGAACTCCAGCCTGGCAAGGTTGAACACCGCGTCGGCATAATTGGGATCGAGTGCGATCGCCTTCAGCAAATGGCGGCGCGCCGAGGCTACCCGCCCCTCTTCGCTCATCAGCCCGGCGAGATTGAACCAGGCCTCGACGAAGCCGGGATCGAGCTTTATGGCGCGGGCATAGTCGTGCGCCGCCTCGGCCGCGTGGCCGGCGGCGCGCAGGCAGTTGGCGCGGTTGAAGGCGGCGATGGCATCGCTTGGGTCGATGGCCAGGCAGCGCTGGTAGAGCGCCGCCGCCTGCTCGTGGTCTTCAGCCCCTTCCGCCGCCTCGGCATCGGCGAACAGCTCTTCCAGCGTGTCGTCATCCTGCGTTCCCAGATCGAACAGCAGCTGGCCGTCGAGTTCGCTCTGGCCTCCCTCGAGATAGATCGCGTCGGCCCGCCCGTGCTGCGAGCCGACGGCGAGCGACTTGGCGGTGAGCGAGGCGACCGGGCCCGAGCGGTGCACCGAGCGCGCAATCGCCCCCCACGAGGCGCCGCCGGCAACCAGCCCGGCATATTTGCGGGCGAGGATCAGGTCGCGAAAGGAATACGGTTCGCAATCATGCTCGAAGGCATCGAACAGCGACAAAAGGTCGAGATCCTCGCCGGTCAGCCGCGACTGGTCGATCAGCGACTGCCGCGACAGCGCCGAAGCCTCCGGCGCTTTCATCAGGCCGAGCAGGCGCAGGAAGCCGTTCTCGCTGACCAGCTTGCGCCCGGCCGCGCGCTCCGCAGCAGCGCGACGCTCGATCTCGCCATCGCCGGCTTTGGCGAGCAACTTGCGGCCCAACACGACATGTGTGGTGCGCCGAGTGACGCCGCGCCGCAACTGGCCGTACTGGCGCTCGACCTCGCGCGCCGCCAGCCTGAGCGGAAAGGCCGCCAGCGCGCCGACGATGCCGAAGACCGTGCCGGCGAGAGCCGTCACGCCTTGCTCTTGCCGACGGCTTTGAGAAGGTTCGCCTTGAGCGGGTTTTCCTTGACCGCGGCGGCGCTGGCCTTGGCGGATTTCGCCGCGGGCTTGGCCGTTTCATCGGCCTTGCTCTTCGACTTGGCCGGCGGCTTGGCCGATTGCGACAGGCTCGCCTTCAGCGCATCCATGAGATTGATGACATTGCCGCGCTCGGGGGCCGCCGCGATGATCGGCTTATGGCCCTTCAGCTTCTCGCGGATCATCGCCATCAGCGCGATCTCGTAGCGGTCCTCGTAATTCTTCGGATCGAAGGTGGTTTCCTTTTGCTTGATCAGCGCCTCGGCCAATTGCAGCATTTCGGGATCGGGGTTTCCGGCCGGGATATTGCCGAAATACTCAGCCGTGCCACGCACTTCGTTCGGATTCCTCAAGGTGCAGACGAACATGCCGTTCTCGCGCGCGCCGATCGTCACCACGCGCTCGCGGCTGGACAGCACCAGGCGGGCGATCGCCAGCTTGCCGGATTTGCGCATCGCTTCGCGCAACACGGCAAAGGTCTCCTCGGCCATTGCGCCGTCCGGCGCCAGGTAATAGGGCGCGTCCTGATAGATGACGTCGACCGAATGCTCGTCGACAAAAGCCTCGATGTTCATCGTATGGTTGGATTCGATGCGCACCGCATCGAGATCGGAGTCCTCGATGATGATGTACTGCTTGTCCTCGTATTCGTAGCCCTTGACCAGGTCCGAACGCTCGACCAGCCCGAGCTCGGGGTCGACCGGCTTCATGTTGATGCGGTTGTGCGTCTTCTTGTGCAGCTGGTTGAAGCTGATGCGCTCGCTGGCGCTCGTCGCCGGATAGAGCCGGACCGGACAGCTGACCAGACTGAGCTTGAGGTAACCTTTCCAACTTGCCCTGGGCGCCATGAAATACTCCTACGCGGCCTTGTGCTGTCGAACTGTTCGCAGCGTTCATTCGTCCGGAGGACGAATGCGGCTGCCGAAATCCTACATTGCCCTTACAATACCGGCAAATCCCTAGCGAAATCTTCCTCCGCCGGAGCCCCTGCAGGTAAGAGGTCCGTGGCGAAGAATAATTCAAATTTTCCGGAGCGTCGATGGAGTCTGGGGCCGCGCCCGCGGGACTATCTCGCAGTGCCCATCACCGGCAAATCCCGGGCGAAATCTTCCATGTCGGCCCAAGGGTCGCCTGACGTCGCCAGCAGGCCCGGCAGTGACGAATAATTCAGATCCTGCGGGGCATCGATGGTCGCCAGGTCGCTCCAGCTCACCGGTGTCGAGGCCGGCAAATTGGTGCGGGCGCGCAGCGAATAGGGAGCCGCCGAGGTGTGGCCGCGCGCATTGCGGTGATAATCGATGAAGATGCGCCGCTTGCGGTTATCCTTGCCCATGGTGGTGGTGAAAGTGTCGGGCGCGGTGGCGGCAAGATGCGTCGAGATGGCGCTGGTCGCCTGGTGCAATTTCTTCCAGTTCTGCTTTTGCGTCACCGGCACTGATATGTGGATGCCGTGGCCGCCGGACGTCTTGGCGAACGGCACCAGCCCTAGCGCTTCCAGCTCGCCCTTAATGTGCACCGCCGCCTCAACCACCTCGCGCCAGGCGATCCCCTCGCCCGGGTCGAGGTCGAAAACGACCAGGTCCGGCTTGTCGAGCCGCGTGCGATGGGTGCCCCAGGTGTGGAACTCGACGACACCGAACTGCGCCAGCGCCAGATAGCCCTTGGCGTCTTCCACCGAGAGATAGGATTTGGTCTCGCCCTCCGAATTGGTCGCTTCGAAAGTCGCCACGGATGACGGCATGCCGGTGAAGGCGTGGCGCTGGAAGAAACAGTCCTGCGGCCTGCCGGTCGGGCAGCGCACCAGCGACACCGGCCGGCCGAGAATGTGCGGCAGCATGAAATCGCCGACCAGCGCATAATAGACGGCAATGTCGAGCTTGGTCGGGCCGGTCTTGCCGAACAGCCGCCGCGTCGGGTTGGTCACCCAGATGGTGGCGAGGTCGGCCTCGGCGATCAGCCGCTTGCGCTTGGCCGAAACCGGCGTCGACAGGCCGACGTCGCGCAGGCCGCGGAACACCGCATGGCGCAGCGCATTGTCGGTGGTCCGGTTGGCGTAGTGGATATGCGCCGAAAGCAGCGGCCGCACCCATTTCATCTCGCGCATGATTTCGCGCGGAACGCCTTCTGGCGCGGATGCACCCGCCCTTAGCGGCTCCAGCCTGGCCAGCAATTCGCCGGCGGTTCCCGCATCGAAGCCGGTGCCGACCTTGCCGCGATAGTGCAGCTCGCCGTCCTCGAATTCGCCGAGGCCAAGTGCAGCCAGCCCCTCGGCCGCGTCGGAAACTGTGTAGCCGGCGATGACGAAGTCGCCGGTCTGAAGCGCCTTGGTCTTGGTCCAGGTCTTGGTACGGCCGCTCTGGTAGATTGCCGTGGCGCGCTTGGAGACGACACCCTCGAGCCCCATCTCGGACGCCTGGTCATAAAGTGCCTGGCCGTCTCCTTCGACATGATCGCTGAGCTGGATGGCCGAATTGGCGCCGAGACCGGACAGCAATTGCGAAAGCAGCGCCTTGCGCCGGCGGAGCGGCGCTTGTCTCAGGTCCCAGCCGTCGAGATACAGAAGATCGAAGGCGTAGAAGTGGAGCTTGTTGCCGGCGCCTTCGGCCAGCGCATTCTGCAAAAGGGCAAAGCGGCTGATGCCCTTGGCGTCGAGCGCGACGACCTCGCCGTCGATGATCGCCTCGCGGCACGGCAGCCTGGCGAAGGCAAGGGGCAGGTCGCCATAGCGCTTCGTCCAGTCGAGGCCGGCGCGGGTGATCAGCCTGACTGCGCCGTTAGCGAGATGCGCCATGGTGCGGTAGCCATCGAATTTGATCTCGTGCAGCCAGACTTCGCCCGTTCGGGCCGCTGGGTCATCGCCGCCCGGCGGTTTCGAAACCTGCGTCGCCAGTTGCGGCTCGATGCGGGTGGGCAGCGGCGCCTTGACGGCGCCCGGCAAAGCACCTGGCTTCAGCACCACCGGCCTGGCAGGCTTGGCGGCCGGCTTCGGCGTTGCCGCCAGTTCCTCGATGCGGCGTCCGGATTTGACGCTTTCCGGCCGGGCTTCCAGTATGTCGAGCTTGGCGTCGGCGGCGAGATCGCGCTCCTTGAACAGCAGCCAGTTCTTCTTGCCCGCATCCTCGCCGGGCTTCGGTTTCAGCCGCGTCAGCATCCAGCCGCCATTCAGCTTTTCGCCGGCGAGGCGGAACTTGAAGGAACCGGTGCGCAGGCTCTTCTCGACATCGTCCATCGGCGCCCAGACGCCGGTGTCCCAGACGATCATCGGCCCGCCGCCATATTCGCCTTCGGGAATGACACCTTCGAAGTCGATATACTCGAGCGGATGGTCCTCGGTCTCGACCGCCAGCCGTTTGTCGGCGGGGTTGAGCGACGGGCCGCGCGGCACCGCCCAGCTCTTCAGCACGTCGCCGACCTGCAGGCGAAGGTCGTAGTGGTCGGCGGTGGCGTGGTGCTTGTGAACGACGAAGCGGTTACCTTCCCCGGCAACCAGCCCGCCGGCGGGTTCCGGCGTCCTCGTGAACTCGCGCTTGGCGCGATAGGCCTTGAGCTTTGGCGGGGCGGTCACGGCCACATGCTCTTGCGCAAAAACAACGGCTTGATGCGCATGTCTTGAATCATTTTGTCAGCATGCGGCAGGTCGGCGTCATGCCGCTCAATCGTCGGTGGCCGGCGTCAATTCGAGCTCGGCCGGCGACAGGCCCTGCTGCAGCTGGCTGAGCCGGAATTCGTCGACCCAATAGGCCTCGCCGTTGACCAGCACCCGCGCGCTGTAGCTGCCGGCCGAAAAACGCTGCGCGGTGATGTACACCTTGTGGCGGTCGAGCGCGTTCCGCACCGCGGCGCGCTTGGATTTCTGACTGGCGACGGAACTGGCCATGCTGGTTACTCACGCACAAGCCGCAAGGCGGCGTGCCTTAAGGATGGCCGAGAGCGTGTCGGCTGTCAATTTGGCGGTCGCTGCGAGCCGCGCGCGGTAGCGCGTTCTTGCGCAAAGCTCCGGCCTTGGCTAGCATCCGCCGGCAGGCACCGAGCGGAGGAGAACGTCGCGGTGGACCGGCTGGAGCGCCGTTGCGTCCCTTCAAACACGAGTTGGGCGCTCGAAGGACACTCCATTTTTGAATCGACGCAAGGAACCTTCCGGAAAACCCATTCCGGTTTCGGGGTCGTGCGCTCATCTGGGAGGAGACTAAATTGATCAACAGACGTGAATTCCTGCTGTCGACCGCGGCGATGGGCGCTTTGGCGCTGGCCGCTCCGCAACTGGCTTTTGCCCAGGACAAGCTGACCATCCTGGGTTCGGTGCCGAGCCTCGGCTTTCCGTTCTTCGTGCACATGCTGAACCAGATCAAGGCGGAAGCCCAGGCGCAGGGCGTCAACCTGGTCGAAAGCGACGGCCAGAATTCGGCGCCCAAGCAGACCGCCGATATCGAAGCGGCGCTCGTGCAGAAGGTCAACGCCATCGTCATCTCGCCGCTCGACGTCAATGCGCTGGCCCCAGCCATCGAGGAAGCGGTCAAGGCCGGCGTTCCCGTCGTCACCATCGACCGCCGTGTCGAAGGCGTCGAGGGCATCCTTGCCCATGTCGGCGCCGACAACGTCAAGGGCGGCGAGGCCGAAGCGAAGGCCATGGTGGCGGCATTCCCGAACGGCGCCAAGATCTTCCATCTGCAGGGCCAGCCCGGTGCCGGCCCGGCGATCGACCGCAACAAGGGTGTGCACAACGTCCTCGATCCGATGAAGGACAAGTACCAGATCATCTTCGAGCAGACCGCCAACTTCGCCCGCGCCGAGGCGCTGTCCGTCACCGAGGCCGGCCTTGCCGCCAACGGCAAGCCCGACGCGATCATCTGCGCCAATGACGACATGGCGCTTGGCGCGGTTGAAGCCTGCGCGGCGCGCAACTTCACCGACGTCAAGATCTACGGCTTCGACGCGCTTCCCGAAGCGCTGGTCGCCGTGCGCGACGGCAAGCTGGCCGGAACGGTCGAGCAATTCCCCGGCGAACAATCGCGCACTGCGGTGCAGATCGCGGTCGCTTACGCCAGGGACAAGACCGAGCCGAAGGAAAAGCTGGTGCTTTTGACGCCGATCGTCATCGGCAAGGACAATCTCGACAAGGCGGAGAGGCTGGGCGAGACGAAGTAAGGTTGCACAAAGGGCGCGCAGCGGCAAAAGTAGCATTCTGTCGCGCCCCCCCTCTGCCCTGCCGGGCATCTCCCCCCACTTGGGGGGAAATCGGGAGCTTCGCCGATGGCACCTTTTCTGCAACGCAGGAAGATTGGCGAAAGACATCCAATCTCCCCCTCGTGGGGAGATGTCCGGTAGGACAGAGGGGGCGCTGTCCCGCCATCAATCGCAAATTGGGAGCAACCTTTGCCCGCAGCCGAAGCCGCAGCGCCTTCACCCTCTCCCGCCCTGCTCACCGTCGAGGGCGTGACCAAGCGCTTTGCCGGCGTCACCGCGCTGAACGACGTATCGCTTGAAGTCCGCCCCGGCGAGATCCTCGGCCTGCTCGGCGAGAACGGCGCCGGCAAGTCGACACTGCTCAAGATACTCTCCGGCGTGATGCCGCCGTCCAGCGGCCGCATCGTCTTCGACGGCGTCGAATTCAGCCCGCACAATCCGCAGGATGCCAAGCGCCACGGCATCGTAACAATCTACCAGGAACTGAGCCTGATCCCGACGCTGACGGTAGCGGAGAACATCTTCATCGGTCGCGCGCCGCTCGGCCGGTTCGGGCTGGTCAGCTGGCGAAAGATGGTGGAAGACTCACGCGCGATCATCGCTCGCGTCGGCCTCGACCTCGACCCGGCGACGCCGGTGTCGGCGCTGTCGGTGGCCGAGCAGCAGCTGGTCGAGATCGCCCGCGCGCTGTCGCTGAAGAGCCGCTTGATTATCATGGACGAGCCGACCTCGGCGCTGACCGAAACCGAAGTGCACAGGCTGATGTCGATCATGGACCGGCTGCGCAAGGATGGCGTCGCCATCATGTTCGTCACCCACCGGCTGGAGGAGGCCTCGGCGATCTGCGATCGCATGACGGTGCTGCGCGACGGCAGGCTGGCCGGCCATCTCGACCGCGAAGGCGGGCCGATCAAACTGCCGAAGATCATCGAGAAGATGGTCGGCCGCGCCGCTTCCGAGCTCTATGCCAGGCCGACGCAGCGCGACGTCGCCGGCGACGTCCGGCTCTCGGTGCGCGGCCTGCGCACGGTGCGCGATCCGCAGGCGCCGCACGCCATCGTGCTCGAAGGCGTCGATCTCGACCTCAAGGCGGGCGAAATCCTCGGCGTCGCCGGGCTCGTCGGCTCCGGCCGCACCGAGCTCGCCCGCGCCATCTTCGGCGCCGACCGCATTGCAGCCGGCACCATCAGGCTCGACGGCAAGCCGATCGCGCCCGCCTCACCCGCCGACGCCATCGAACTCGGCATCGGGCTGGTTCCGGAAGACCGCAAGCACCAGGCAATCTTCGCAGCACTCGCCATCCTCACCAATTTCTCGATCGCCGCGCTCGACCGCTACTCCAGTGTCGGCTTCATGGCCGAGCGGCGCGAACGCGAGGCGCTGGCGAACTACAGGAAGATGCTGTCGATCCGCATGGCTTCGCCCGAGCAGGCGATCGAGGGCCTGTCCGGCGGCAACCAGCAGAAGGTGATCCTCGCCCGCTGGCTGGCGCGCGATCCCAAGGTGCTGATCGTCGATGAACCGACGCGCGGCGTCGATGTCGGCGCCAAGGCGGAAGTGCACCAGATCCTGGTGGAGCTCGCCGCGCGCGGCATCGCCATCATGATGATCTCGTCCGAGCTGCCCGAAGTGCTTGCGGTGTCGGACAGGATCGTCACCATGCGGCGCGGGCGCATTACCGGCGAGATGCCCGGCGTCGAGGCGACCGAGGAGAAACTGATGGAACTGATGGCGCTCGACCAGAAGCAGGAAGCAACGCAATGACCAGCACGACCGAACGGAGCCAGCGCGGCGGCGTCAATATTGCGCGCCTGCTGATGAGCTTCGGCCCGCTGATGTTCCTGGGGTTGCTGATCGTCGTCTTCACCGTGCTGAAGCCGAGCTTCATCGACCCGATCAACCTGTTCAACATCATGCGCCAGATCTCGATCACCGGCTTGATCGCGCTCGGCATGACCTTCGTCATCCTCACCGCCGGCATCGACCTGTCGGTCGGCTCGCTGCTCGCCTTCTGCGGCATGGTCGCGGCGGTGGTGGCCAAGGGCGGCACCGCCAACACGCTGTCGCTGTCGACGTCGGGCACGCAGGGCTATGGCTGGTTCGCCGCCCTTCTCGCCGCCGTCGTCGTCGGCGCCGTAGCCGGCGGCGTCCAGGGCTTTGCCATCACCAGGCTGAAAGTGCCGCCCTTCGTCGTCACGCTTGGCGGCCTCACCGTGTTTCGCGGCCTGACCTTGACGATTTCCAATGGCGGCCCGATCTCCGGCTTCGACGCCTCGATGCGCTGGTTCGGTACCGGCCTGATCGGCCCGGTTCCGGTGCCGGCGATCATCTTCGCGATTGCCGCGATCCTTTGCCATATCGTGCTGCGCTACACACGTTACGGCCGCGCGGTCTATGCCGTCGGCGGCAATGCCGAGGCGGCACGACTCTCCGGCCTGCGTGTCGACCGCATCCTGATCTCGGTCTACATCATCGTCGGCTTCTTCGCCGGCCTTGCCGCCTTCGTTTTGTCGGCGCGGCTCAACTCCTCCGAAGCCGTCGCCGGCATCGGCTACGAGCTGACGGTGATCTCGGCTGTCGTCATCGGCGGCACCTCGTTGTTCGGCGGCATCGGCAGCGTCGGCGGCACGGTGGTCGGTGCAGGACTGATCGGCGTCTTGCAGAACGGGCTGCAGTTCAACAACGTCTCGTCCTACACGCAAAGCATCGTCATCGGCCTGATCCTCATCCTCGCCGTGGCCTTCGACCGCTGGCTGAAATCGCGGGTAAGGCGGTGATACAGGTGCCATGCCTATCCAGGTCGGCGGGCCAGCACCCCCCTCTGTCCTGCCGGACATCTCCCCCTCAAGGGGGTGTTTGGACCGGAGACATCGCGAACAGGTGTGCGAGGACATCGCGAACAGTGCTCCATGCTATCTCTCGACGAGGTTGAGGTCGATGGTTTGGATTTTCTGAT
>NZ_JAMYPD010000025.1:0-83671 GCF_040320195.1 Mesorhizobium sp. M0768
ATTCTAACACGCAATGATGATTGGTTGCGACCAGCCCTTGTGGACTGACGAACGAGGCGGAGCATCCGCCCAGTGATACGATCGCGTTGAGCGGGTCAGCGTCTAGACGGCCCAGCTGGGCGGGATCGATCTGGAGCCCATCCGCGCGCATGGCCGCGCACACTTCCGCAGTCTGGCCCGGCATCCGCATACTTTCGTCCGCCGATGTAGCCGTGACCGTCCAGAGCAAGGCGATGGCAGTTGCTTTGGCCAAACATTTCAAATTCGAGTGCGTGCTGACTGTCGCTCTCATCTTGCCTCCTGTTCTCCGCAGATTGGATTGGTGACTATCGGGATGGCCGGAGTCCTGGCGCCCGCGCGGCGGCCACACCGTAAAGACCGAGTGGACGGTTAACGCAGGAATCCTGATGGCGCTCACCTCTCATTATATCGGTCGCGCGCAACGTTTGCGGATCATTCGCTGCACCAATCGTGCCAAATGAATAAAGCCTTCAGTTGCAAATGGTGAGCCGCCCCATCCATGTCCGATCTCCGACGTCGTTCACGTAAAAGGCTCGGTGCTTCCACGCTCGTTTGCTCTTCGCCCGTCCCTCTTCCGTCTTGACTAGCAGGAGCCTACGGCCTATCTCACTGCCGCGTTAGCACTCGCTTCTGGTGAGTGCTAAACACGCTCCGGCAACGGAGAACCGTTCAACATCCGCACCAGGGAAATCCAAAAATGGCAAAGTCGAATTTCCGGCCGCTGCATGACCGCGTGGTCGTTCGCCGCGTCGAGTCCGAAGCGAAGACCGCCGGCGGGATCATCATCCCCGATACGGCGAAGGAAAAGCCGCAGGAAGGCGAGATCATCGCCGTCGGTTCCGGCGCCCGTGACGAGGTCGGCAAGCTCGTCCCGCTGGACGTCAAGGCCGGTGACCGCATCCTGTTCGGCAAGTGGTCGGGCACCGAAGTCAAGCTCAACGGCGAAGACCTTCTGATCATGAAGGAAGCGGACATCATGGGCGTCATCGGCTGACACGCCGCCGCCTTTCATCCGCACCATCCAATCTGAATTTCGGGCGAAATGCCCAGGAGTAAAAAATGGCTGCCAAAGACGTAAAATTCTCCCGCGACGCTCGTGAGCGCATGCTGCGCGGCGTCAACATCCTCGCCGACGCGGTGAAGGTCACGCTCGGCCCCAAGGGCCGCAACGTCGTCATCGACAAGTCGTTCGGCGCACCGCGCATCACCAAGGACGGCGTCACTGTCGCCAAGGAAATCGAGCTTGAAGACAAGTTCGAAAACATGGGCGCGCAGATGGTCCGCGAAGTTGCTTCGAAGACCAACGACATCGCCGGCGACGGCACCACCACCGCGACCGTTCTGGCACAGTCGATCGTTCAGGAAGGCCACAAGTCGGTTGCCGCCGGCATGAACCCGATGGACCTCAAGCGCGGCATCGACCTCGCCGTCGCCGACGTCGTCGCGACGCTGATCAAGAACGCCAAGAAGATCAAGACCTCGGAAGAGGTTGCCCAGGTCGGCACCATCGCCGGCAATGGCGACGTGTCGGTCGGCTCGATGATCGCGGAAGCGATGCAGAAGGTCGGCAATGAGGGCGTCATCACGGTCGAGGAAGCCAAGACCGCCGAGACCGAGCTCGAAGTCGTCGAAGGCATGCAGTTCGACCGCGGCTATCTCTCGCCCTACTTCGTCACCAACGCCGAAAAGATGGTTGCGGATCTGGAAGACGCCTACATCCTGCTCCACGAGAAGAAGCTCTCCAACCTGCAAGCCATGCTGCCGATCCTCGAGGCTGTCGTGCAGACTTCGAAGCCGCTGGTCATCATCTCCGAGGACGTCGAAGGCGAGGCCCTGGCCACGCTGGTCGTCAACAAGCTGCGTGGCGGCCTGAAGATCGCTGCCGTCAAGGCGCCGGGCTTCGGTGATCGCCGCAAGGCCATGCTGGAAGACATCGCCATCCTCACCGGTGGCCAGGTCATTTCCGAAGACCTCGGCATCAAGCTCGAGAATGTCGGCCTCAACATGCTCGGCCGCGCCAAGAAGGTGTCGATCTCCAAGGAGAACACCACCATCGTCGACGGCGCCGGCAAGAAGGAAGAAATCCAGGGCCGCGTCGCCCAGATCAAGCAGCAGATCGAGGAGACCACCTCGGACTACGACAAGGAGAAGCTGCAGGAACGTCTCGCCAAGCTGGCGGGCGGCGTTGCCGTCATCCGCGTCGGCGGTGCGACCGAAGTGGAAGTCAAGGAAAAGAAGGACCGCGTCGATGACGCCCTCAACGCGACCCGCGCGGCCGTCGAAGAAGGCATCGTTCCCGGCGGCGGCGTCGCACTGCTGCGCGCTTCGCTGGCCATCACCGTCACTGGCGCCAACTCCGACCAGACCGCCGGCATCGCCATCGTGCGTCGCGCGCTGCAGGCTCCGGCCCGTCAGATCGCGGCCAACGCCGGTGCGGAAGCATCGATCGTTGCCGGCAAGATCCTTGAGAACAAGGGGGCAACCTTCGGCTACAACGCCCAGACCGGCGAATATGGCGACATGATCGCCATGGGTATCGTCGATCCGGTCAAGGTTGTGCGCACAGCCCTGCAGGACGCGGCCTCGGTCGCCGGCCTGCTGGTCACCACCGAAGCCATGATCGCGGAGGCTCCGAAGAAGGAGTCGGCTGGCGGCGGCATGCCTGGCGGCATGGGCGGCATGGGCGGCATGGACTTCTAATCCAGCCAATCTCGCAAGCTTACGGAAAGGGCGGCAGCAATGCCGCCCTTTTTTGTGTGCCGAGCATGATCGACAGCTTTAGACGTGCAAGTCCTCTACCCAGCCTGATGGCGGCGAAGCGCAACGGCGTCGTCGTGAGACGGGTCTGGCCGTGTCCTTTCGTTCAGCCGCTGGTCGAAACTCACGATGATCGTGCTGCCTTCCGCCGTGCCGTCGATCTTTACAGGGCTGCGAGAAGGCCTTGCCAACGGCTGGCAGACCCTGGTTGCGGTAGAACTCATCGCATCGTTCGAAGGGCTCCGATACCTGATGGCCTATGGTCGTCAGCTCTTTCAATTGGAACCTCGTTCTTTCGGCCATGATCGTGGTCGGCCTGACCGGATTGGTGATCCACGGCCTGCTCACGCTTGCCTGAAACCATCTGCAACGCTGGCGTCCGGAGACCCACGATGAGCCTGATCACGATTGCAGGTCGGGATAGGCTGTCGCACGGCGCTTCCATCGCACCGCCGCCCTTCCGCTCCATCGGCCGACATCTGCGGCCGCTTGCGGTGCCGATGGCGATGCTCGCGATTTGGGAGTTGCTCGCCCATGCCGGCGCTGCTGACCCACGTTTTCTACCGCGGCTGGGAGAGGTGGCGGCCCGCGGCATGGCAGAGTTCAGCCGAGGTGGCCTCGGCTCCAATCTTCTGGCGAGCCTGGAACGTGACCTGATCGGTTTCGTGTATGGCAGTGTGGCGGAATCGCGCTTGGTCCGGCGATCGATTTTCCCGCCTCATCGAACGCCTGAGAGGCTCGTGGTCGCGGTTGTATTGCCGCTATTACGTGACCTGATCACGTTGACGATGCCAGCCCCTTCATTGGCCACTTTCTGGACCATGTACGTCACATCAGGCCTCCCCCGCCCGATCGACACGAGCCGGCTCTGTAACCAAGCCGCCGTCATATGGCGGTTCCACGACGGCACTGGCGGCAGTCGTCTTCTCAGCGGCCACAGGTGGACGTTTCAGCATGACGCCAACGAATCCGATGGTGGCAAGGACAGGCAGACCAAGCACCGCGTAGAAGCCGTACTCCGCTGGAGTTCGCCTCGGAAGTGGAGCGACAAGGGCCTGATTTGTCTTGCCATGCCGACATTGTCAGCACGCTTTTCGAAGCCTCTGAATTCCTTAGTGTCCATCCCAGCTCGACCTCCGACCATCGCCATTTCCGGCTGCCCGCGGCACGACAGCCCTTGGCCTCTAGCTGCGCTCGAGCGGATCAGCGTGCCGTCCGCCTCCTCTGGCTGATCAAAATGTCTGCACCCATTTGGCAATGGCCGCTTCGCGCAAAAGTATTCCCCCGTGAGCCGGCTTTCCGAATTGGCTTAACTTCCAAATCTGTGGCTTTGCCTGCATTGCGGAGCGCGGAGTTCCGACCACTCGCCCAAGGGTATGCCATGGCGTTTCGTCTCTTTGTTCCGATCCTTGCCGGTGCAACGCTGCGCGAGCGGCTGCTCGCCTGCATCGGGGCCATGATCGGCATCGCATTGACTGGCGTGATCAGTGCGCTGGCGAACGGGTCTGGCCCACATGTCGCACTGCTGGTTGCTCCAATGGGAGCATCGGCCGTGCTGCTCTTTGCCGTGCCTTCAAGCCCGCTGGCGCAACCTTGGTCGATTATCGGTGGCAATACGATTTCGGCGCTGGTCGGGGTGATCGTGGCGCATTTCGTGCGTGAACCCGTTCTTGCTACCGGCATTGCGGTGGCGCTGGCCATCGCCGCCATGTCGTTCACGCGCTGCCTGCATCCGCCGGGTGGCGCCGCCGCCTTAACTGCGGTGTTCGGCGGACCGGCCGTCTTCAGTTCCGGCTTGCTGTTTCCCTTCGTTCCGGTAGCGCTGAACTCGATCGTGCTGGTCGCACTCGGCTACGGCATCCATAAACTGTCGCGGCGCAACTATCCACATGTGGCGGCCCCCGCCCTTAAAAGCGCGCATGGAACCATCGATCCGCCGGCGCGGGAGCGGGTCGGCTTCCAGCCCGAGGATATAGATGCCGCGCTCGGCGCGCTGGAGGAAACCTTCGATATCGACCGCAACGATCTTGAGCGGCTGCTGCGGCAGGTCGAGTTGCAGGCGATGGTGCGCTCCCACCGCACCCTGCTGTGCGAGGACATCATGTCGCGCGATGTGATTTCGGTCGATGAACATGCGCCTGCCGACCAGGCGCGTCATTTGCTGCTCGATCACAACATCCGGACGCTGCCGGTGACCGACGCCGAGGGCGGGCTGGTCGGTGTAGTTGGCCTGCGCGAGCTGACGAAGGCGACCGACGCGGCGAGGGCTGTGATGTCGAAGGCTGGCACCGCCTCTCCCGATACGCCGGCGATGAGCCTGCTGCCGCTGCTCACCGACGGCCGCAGCCATGCCGTGGTCATCGTCGATGCCGAGCGACGCATTATTGGGCTGATCACCCAGACCGACCTGCTGGCAGCGGCAGCGCGCGTGCACATGGCGGACACAACGCTGGCAGCGGCATAAAATAGTGATCCGGACTTGCTCAATCCGGGAACCCGATGGGGCGCCAATAGGATAGTGGTATTAAGTGCGGCCTTCCGCCTAAGACAATTCCTTTTTACGAGTAGATCAACCCTGAAACGCGACCGCGTGCTCAGGCATCTGGTTCACGTAGGCCAAGTACGACTGCAACAACGGAACACTCTTCAACCTTGCCGGTGGCCAGAGCCAGTCCGCTATGTCGACCAAAGGCGCGGACTACAAATGGAACCATCTGGTGGACGGCTCCTCTGCAACGATGGTAGCGCGGTTCGCATGTCCAAGGCTGGCTTGAAGCTCTACCTCGCGGTTGAATGATCCTTGGCAAGGGTCGCGGCTCAGACGCCGAGGACGCGGTTCGCAATCCATGCAGGTGGTCCTTTCCTTTGGTTCCTGCATTTCGCCTATGGTGAGGCGCCGCCGACTCCCGTCATGCATCACGCCGACGACCGCCGCTTCCTCGCCGCGCCAAGGGTTTGACTAGGCCGACGATAGACCATGCGATAAGCAATTCCGAAAGGATGTGGCTTCCTTGCGCGAAGTCGGCTCTGTCGAACAGCGATGTCAACATGATCCTGAGTTCCGAGGGTTCGCCGCGCATCAATCCTATAACCTTGATGACGTTCCTGACTAGGAGGATGAGGCTGCTCCAACACGTCCACGGTGTTAGGAATTGCCATTGCACGAGTTGATCTCGGACTTCTTCGTCGCGCGTCGCCAATTTCCAGCCCAATACCGCGCCTACGCTTGGTACCCCAACCACGCGGCCTATCGCCCTCATGCCCACTTCGAGGACCCTCCAGGATCGGGCCTGTTCGGATAGGTGTGGGAGGCCGAGGCATCAGAGGGAACGGCCAGACGCTACCATGAGGATGCGCCATGTGCCGAAGAGCCGTACCGTTACCTTCGTCACTGTGCGGAACGCGGGGCGACCGTGGCGTCAGCCATCCGGCTTTGGGTGTCATTTCTCCCCTGGCGGAGTCCACCGCCCCGACAAAAGCCTGACCTTTGCCAGTCTTCTACGGGCAAGCGTTCGCGCCAAAAGTTCAAAGCCGTGTCCATAACATTCAACAATGAAAGCCAGCCTCATCAGATCGAGCAGAAAGTCGTCGATGGCATGTGTGAGCGCGTCAGACTTTTGTTCAAGCTGAAGCAGCAAGGCGCGCGCCTCTTCGATCGCGGCCCGGCAACCGTCTGCGTTTATCAGGAATCAATCCTGTCTAAGATCTGCAAGCCCTCACTTCGCCCCAAGCCAGACTCAGCGCATCGAACGCCGTTGGAGAGAGTTTCCGACGAAAGAACATCGTCGCGTTTCGCGAAAAGGCATCGCTCGGCAAAGTGCCCGTTGATGAAGCATGCTGCGTCAAACGACAAGCAAGATCCGGGCTCCACCCAGTGATGTCTTCGAAGGCGGGGTGAGCCGGCTCGGGCATGCGTCTCGGCCGCAACCCTTAATCACGAGGAACTGTGCCGCAAGGCAAACAGCTTCTCTCTATTCTTCTAGCCGCCACGGTTCAGCCTAGATTACATGGGAAACGACAATAACGGAAAGCAAAGGGTCGCAATGAGTAGGGTGGCTGGATTAAACGAAGATTTGGCTGCACCAACGACCTTTGGGCCACTTTTGCAGCCCACCTTTCGTTCGATCTGGCTCGCCACGCAAGTCTCGAGCCTCGGCTGGTTGATGCAGACTGTTGCCATCAGTTGGCTGATGGCTACCATCTCGACTTCCGATCTGATGGTTGCGCTGGTGCAGGCTTCATCGAACCTGCCCGCTTTCATTTTGTCCGTGTTCGCCGGGGTTCTCGCTGACAATTTCAGCCGTCGCAGGGTTATGTTCGCGGGCCGCTGCCTTATGGTGATAGCATCTGCGATGCTGACCGCTGTTGTAGCGCTGGGCTTTCTCGACCCATGGATGATTCTCGGCTTCAGCTTTTTAATCGCATGCGGCGGCGCTCTCAACGATCCCGCCTGGCAGGCGTCGGTTGGCGATATGGTGGACCGGCGCGATGTTCCCGCTGCCGTTACCCTGCTTTCCGTTGGCTTCAACACCGTACGGACCGTGGGCCCGGCGCTCGGCGGCATCGTGGTTGCCTCCTTCGGGCTTTTGGCCGCTTTTACCGTGACCACCCTCACCTATTTGGTACCCTTGGCCACCATATGGCGCTGCAAGTGGAAGGTCCGCTCGTCGCCTCTTCCGCGCGAGTCGATGAGGAGGGCCATCTATGACGGGCTGCGCTTCACGGCGATGTCATCGGAAATCAAAGCGGCGATCGCGCGCGGAACCCTCTTTGGCCTGGCGAGCATCGCCATACTCGCGCTGCTGCCGCTGATTGTCCGCGACCAGTTGGGAGGAGGCCCGCTCGCCTATGGCACGCTCATGGCAGGTTTCGGAACAGGCGCGGTCTTCGCCGGCCTCTCCAACAGCCTGTTCAGACGGAGCTTGTCGCAAGAACAGCTGATGAGGCTCTCCTGCGTCGCCTGCGCGGCGTGCTCCCTCTCCCTGGCGCTTACCTCTTCGATCGGCGTGGCGGCAATTGCACTTGCTTTGGGCGGCGCAGGCTGGGTCACTGCCTGGTCCGGGGTTGGCGTGAGCGTGCAGCTGGCAAGCCCGCGCTGGGTCGTGGGGCGCACGATCTCCATCTACTATGCATTGATAGACGGCGGCATAGCGGCCGGCAGCTGGGTGTGGGGCACCGTTTCCCAGAACCATTCGCTGACCTGGGCGCTAGAGGGTTCCGCTGCGGCCCTGCTGCTCGTTGCTGCAGCCGGCGTTCTGTTTCCTCTTCGCGAGCGCCGCGAGTCCGAGCCCGATCCTTTGGAGGAATTCGACGCCCCAGCTGTCGCTCTCAGTTTGAAGCCGAGAAGCGGCCCGATCGTGGTCAAGATCGAATATCTGATAGCCGAGAGAAATGTCGAGGCCTTCCTCGACCTCATGCGGCAGCGGCGTCATGTACACAGCCGCGTCGGTGCTCGGAACTGGACGCTCCAGCGCAACCTTCAGAAGCCTATGCAGTGGACAGAAACGTTCCGAACGCCGACCTGGACCGACTACCTTCGCCTCAATCATCGTCTCACGGAAGTAGACAAGGAACTGGACGAGCGTGTCTTCCAGTTACACGCGGGAGAGAAAGCGCCTCAAATGACGCTTTCGATTGAGCGGCCGACAAGCTCGGCCCGGAAACCCGACCAGTCAATCCTTCACCTTCCCCGTCATTGAAGCCTGACCTTCCCATATCTGGGCATCAGCGATCGTTAAAGATCCGGGTGATGGATGAGAATCTCGGCGGCATCCGTGTCGTGCGTGCCTTCGCCGCGCAGCCGCACGAGCTGGAAAAGTTCGACCGCGCCAAGCAGGACGCGCCTTGATCTCGCCAATGAGCGCGTTGACATCCGTGTCGGCAACACCAGCGCCATGAATTTCTCGTTCCTGACCGCCATGGGCCTGGTGCTCTGGTTCGGTGGCCAGAAAGTGATCGCAGGTCAAATCAGCGTCGGCACGCTGGCCCTGTTGCTCACCTTCATGACCATTCTACAGATGCCGGTGCGCTAGCTCGGATTAATGGTCAACTCGTTCGCGCGCGCCTCGACCTGCGGCACGCGGCTGTTCGAGCTGCTCGACGCCGAACTTGACATCGAGGACGCGGCGGGCGCCAGGGATCTCGTCGTCACCGACGGCGTGCTGCGCTTCGACAATGTCGGTTTCTGCTACGCGGGCTCGGGCGGCCGCCCGACGCTCTCCGGCATCTCCTTCGAGGCGAGCAATGCATCGCCGTCTAGGCAAGGCGAATGCTCCGGACTTCCCAGCCTTTCTTGCCTTGCCCGCATTCGACAAACACCTTCTGTCCCGCCACCAGCACGCTGAGCCCTGAGCGCGTCAGGGCGCTGGCATGAACGAAGACGTCCTTCTCACCGTTGTCAGGAGCAATGAAGCCGAAGCCCTTTTCGGGTTTGTACCACTTGACCGTGCCCCCGCTCTCCAGCTGCGCACCGGTTTCAACGAAGGTCCCTCCAGCGACGCGCGTATGTGACGGAGTTTTCGCGCGCTGATCGCCGATCTCCAGCACCTGCGCGACTTGATGACCTTTTGGACTTTTTTCGACCGTGATCTTGAGAGGCGTTCCCGCGGCAACATCCCGGCTTCCGGCCGCCTCTAACACTCGCACGTGCAGATAGGCCTCCGTGCCGTCCGACAGTTTGACGAAGCCAAAACCCTTGCTGACTGTGAACCACAATACCTCCGCATCGACAGGATCTGCCGTCACGGTCGGCGGGCGCTGAAAATAGCTTGGCTCGGAAGTCCGTTCCGAAAAGGAAACGGGGTCATCGTCATAGCGATGCCGGCGTGGCTCGCGATGGTCTCGATATTTGCCCATGATCATCTCGACTGGCATGGATGGCGCACTGCGGTACCGTCAAGATAATCTCAATCGGGCGACGCGTTTATGTCAAAAAGGCCGTGAAGACCGCAGCTGTGCCCGGCCTATCGGCCGAACCCTTTGAGACTAGATTCATTTCCACTGAAACAATAGTGCCGGCGAGTCGATTTACTGACTCGCATAGGTTGTGTTGGAGCGAGAGTGCGATGATGCTGGCGCGGGCGCACTGGAAGGGCTTTATCAGGCATTCCGGAAAGCCTGCTCCGGGTTTCTTCAAAAGGAACCGAATGGCGGGTCGACGACCATTTGCGCCGGCTCCAGGCTACGGCGCAGGTCTGACCGTGCATGATCATCATCTCCAGCGTCACGCCCAGCGTCGACGCCAAGCCGTAGAGAACTATGCCGCGCTGTCGCCGACGAGAACAACGTCGCAATGTCGATCGACGAGCTTTGAATCGGCGCACTCAATGGGCCTCCTTCCCCAAGCACGGATGTCGCGTTGGCACTTTTTATGCAGCTGCGAAGAGCTAAAATCGCCACGACGGGTGGTGTTGACGCGCCGACAATTATCAGACAAAAACGGAATTCAATCGGTTCAGCGGCCTACGCGGCAGGGCTCTGCTCAACAACCTCGGGGACCATGGACGAACGCGCAAAAGGGATTAGGAAAGGCGGAGCTGGAGGCAAGGCCAACGACGTCAATGCGGACTTAATCGCCGTTGTGGTCGCCATGGACAGCAGCGCCCCCTGCGTTCTGACCATCCCGCAGGCAAACGCCCTGCCCTCGGGCCCGTTCGAGCTTGCTCACCGTTCGCTGCAGTCGGGCCTCAGGGGATGGGTGGAACAACAGACCGGCCAGCCGCTCGGCTATATCGAACAGCTCTACACCTTCGCCGATCGCGACAGGGTTGGCGCTGACGACCGCGTGGTCTCTATCAGCTATCTGGCGCTCACCCACCAAGACGAAGCTGGCGACCCGGCCGGGCGACACTGGGGAAGCTGGTACGACTATTTCCCGTGGGAGGATCACCGCTCCGGCACACCGGCGGTCGTGTTGGACGAATTGCGGCCGCGCCTGATGGAATGGGCGGATGGCACTGACGACAGTACGACACGCCTCGACCGACGACGGCGGGCGGCGATCGCCTTCGGCTTTGACGACCGCCATTGGAACGAGGAACTCGCGCTTCAACGTTATGAGCTGCTCTACGAAGCCGCCCTGGTGGAGGAAGCAATACGCGCCGGACATTCCGCTGCGCCCACCTGGGTCTCGGGCAGATCGATGATCGCCGATCATCGTCGCATCCTGGCGACCGGCATTGCGCGGCTGCGCTCCAAGATCAAATATCGGCCGGTCGTATTCGAACTGATGCCGCCGGTCTTCACGCTTTTGCAGCTGCAGCGCACCGTGGAGGCGCTTGCCGGCAGGCTCGTGCGTAAGCCGAACTTTCGCCGGCTGATCGAGCAGCAGGAGCTGGTCGAGGAGACCGGTGAGACAACCGCGGAAACCGGCGGCCGGCCGGCGCAACTTTATCGCTTCCGTCACGCCGTTCTCGACGAGAGGGTGATAGCCGGAACAAAATTGCCGCTCTCGCGGGCTTGACCCGCCTTGCGCCAGCAGCCCTGACGATGTCGCGGACGGCTTGGCCCTTGTGAGAACCGGGATTGTCGAGAATGACGATGTCGCCCGGCTTCAGTGTTTTGTTGAGTTCGGTTTGACATAGACGCGAAAGGCCTGCGTATTGATGGGTCCGTCAATGACCCAAGGCGCCTCCACCCGATCATGCCGCAGCGCGGTGATGAAGGTCATCGTCTTCCAATGGCCATATGGTGCGTGGGCCATCAGCCGCTTGCCGCGCACACCCCAGCCGCGCAACGGCGCCATGTTGGTCTTGACCCATGTTTCATCCAGGGGACCAGGCGCGTAGGGTCAATGCGGGTCTGATAGCGCATCCATTGCGCACGCCCGCGCATCAGCTTTGGCTTGAGCTGCTCGGCCGGCAGAACGGTTTTTTTGAAGCTCTTGCCCTCGCGGTGCAGGAAGAGACCGACGCTCGCAGGAGACCACGTTCAGCCAGTGCGCCCTCAATTGATGAAGCGTCATGTTGGCATCTCGCTCAACCTCGCCCAGGACGAAAGCACGGTGCTCCCCGTCGATCAGATAGGGCCGATGACACCCATCTTGCCGGGTGCCGCACTGCCACGGCGACGCTTGCGGCCTCGGGCGTTTCCTGGGCGAAGGCGGTGGCGATGAAAGCCGAGACGACGCCACACACTGGGCTGGCGGATAGTAGTTCGCGAGTCAGCCACGGTAGCGGTCGCTACGAAGCGCGCAGCACTTTGTCATCGGTACATTCCGTCCCATGCCTGAAATGAGCAGTGCAGCCATGTCGCCTCCTCCGCAGTCACCGTGGCGAAAGCAATCCTTCCGCTGCCACACGGACCTGATGTCGCCTGGCACTAGCTTGCTTCAGCAAACCACTTAGCGCAATTCTCAGGAGCTACCGTGCCCGCACCGCAGGCGAGGTCCGGGGAGGCTTGCTCACTCAGTTTGCCATTCTGGAAAGTCGCGTTCTTGCCAACGCGCATATTCGAGATATTCTCTCGCAATCGCCTCTACAAGATCTTGTTGGAGCTCTTTGCGAAGGCACGGCATTTCGCTGATTGCCAAGCTGTGCTCTCTCGCAAAACGAATGGCGCAACGATATCCGTCAACGTCTTCCAAAGTGGGACGGACTGCATCTTCCTTCCACTGATCCGCAAGTTCCTGCAGCAATGAAGGTTGTCCTTCTCTTGTGACAAACATGTCTGTGACCCGACGCTTGGCTCTCTCCAGAAAGGCGTCCGAGTTGCCGAGCCGCAACCGCCTTACATGCCACCGAAAAGCGCCATCCCAATGCTGACTTCGCGCCATTAAATTGAGAAGGGAGATCGAACCGCCTTCGAGGATGAGCCCCGGCTGGGAACTACGCTCATCCACTTGCATTATCAGCTTACGATGGGCGGTCTCGGCGTCGATTATGCCCGCGGTTAGCGGGCGCGAATCCAGGTAGATCCGCTGGGTAGATTGCAGTTCGGAATCCGAGGGACGCCCGCTGCCGGTGGCGATTTGAGGACAGCATTGTACACGATCCAGCGCAATGACCGGCCATCCGGTCTCTCGTGCAATTTGGATTGCCGCGTCTGTTTTGCCGCTGCAGGTCGGCCCGTAAATCAAATAGATTAGCATGTGTATGCCGCTTAGTTTATCGGAACTAACCGCCCCCAAGCACAAGATACTCGGTAGGCTTTCACCGGACTTGTCGCAAACATTTTGACAAGCGGCGATTATGCCCTGAAACGACGCCATTTTCGAACTTTGTGAAGTCCGAAAGGGCGCAAGCAGCCCGTTCTGGTCGTTCAGTCCAGTCACCAACGCCTCTGTTTGACGTTTGACGACGGTCCACTTTGCACATCTCATGCCGAATGTGACGCAACGCGGCACCGCAGGATGGTGACCTCGTTGTCTCCGGCAAAAGATCCTTGCGCGTCTTGGGTTAATCGAGGCGGCGCACGGGCGCCTTATTGTCTCGGAACATGGCCAGGAAGGCGGCTGATCAACAAAAGTGAAAGACGGTGTCCCGACGACCTCACCGATTTGTGAGGCGACCGAGGATCTGCCCGACATCGTCGATCTCGTCTTCGAGGTGGGCCGTGTGCCGGCCGCGCCGCCAAAGCCTCCTCCCCTGCCGGTCCGGCTGGAAGCCTCGTCGAAACGGCACAGGAGTACACCAAAGCCGCCAGCGCGCAAACACACAGACCGCCGGCGCCAAGGATTTGGCGCTTTTTTGCGTGGCGTCCGCTCCGATCTTCCGGAAGGGGAGCTGGCTGCTGTTTTCTGGGCACTCGCTGCGCATCGCCGCTGCGCAACGCCGAACTGGACATCGAGCGGCTACGCGATGAACCGCATGGTCTGCCATTGTGAGGCTCTTGCTTGACACTAATGTCCTCTCCGAGGTGACGAGGCCGAGCCCTGACGCGCGCGTGCTGGAATGGATGGACGGGCTCGATGAAGACCGCTCATTTATCAGCGTTGTGTCGATCGCCGAGATCCGGCGCGGCGCTGTCCTCATGGACAAAGGTCGGAAACGTGACGCACTGGCCGGATGGCTCGCCCGGGACCTGCCGCAGCGCTTCGAGCCGAGAGTCCTGCCCGTGGACGAACTGGTTGCCCTGGCCTGGGGCGACCTGACGGGCCTCGCGAAGCGGCGTGGCCGCGGTCTGTCATCGATGGACGGGCTGATTGCAGCCACCGCGATTTCCTGACCCATCACATGGCGGGGATATTCATGCGCTGACGGCGAAACACCCAGATGTCCCGCACCTACCACGATCAATATGGAAACGCCTCGGTGGCAGCCACGAGGTCGATGTCATTGAAGATGAGATGAAATAGGCGGATCAGCTCTGCTTTTCGCATCCTTGACGCGCGCTTCATGACAGGCCTCGGCCAAGGGCGTCGAGTTTAGCTTCCGGTTGGATGCTTGCCCTCACCTGTGGCTATGCTTACGGCCATCCCGATCGAGAAAAGCATCGAACGCGGCAGCGACAGCGCGAACTACAAAGCGATGCTCCCGCCGTACGCGGACAAAACCGTTTTCGAAGTCCACTATCCCGTCCTCGGCCAGCATCGCCAAGCGTTCAGCTGAATCGAGAAGACGGATCGGATCAGATCCGTGGGCGGCACAGATTGCCTGCACATCGGCCTCGAGATCGCACATTAGTCGCTCGATAATTGCGGCTCGCACGCGGTCGTCGTCGGTGAGGCGATAGCCCTTTGACGTCGCCAGACGGCCAGCTGCGATGTGCTGGATGTAGGAATCCCGTGTAACTTCGTTTTGGACGTACCCCTCGCCGACGCGGCCGATAGCCGACGCGCCGAAACCGATCAGGGTTCTGGAGGTGGTGGCCGAGTAGCCCAGCGAGTTACGCCGCAGGCGACCCGTTTTCTGTGCCAGCGCGAGCTCGTCGTCCGGCAAGGCGAAATGGTCGAGCCCGATCTCGCGGTAGCCGGCGGCAATCAGCGTCGCGGCCACGGCCGCATACTGTTCGGCGCGGGCAGCGCTGCCCGGAAGAACTGCCTCCTCGATGAGGCGCTGATTCTTTACAAGCGACGGGATGTGCGCATAGCCGAACACCGCAAGCCGGTCGGGGCGCATTGCGACCGCCGCCCTCGCGGTCTCGACGCAGGACTGCACCGTTTGATGCGGGAGACCGAAGATGAGGTCGAAGTTGATGCGGCTTACTCCATGCCGGCGCAGCATTTCCACGGCAGCCGACGTCTGCGCCTCACTCTGAACCCGGTTGATTGCTTTTTGAACAATGGGATCGAAGCTCTGCACGCCGAGACTTACACGGTTCACGCCGGCTGCTCCTAAGGCCTCGGCCATCTCGGCCGTGAACGTGCGCGGATCAATCTCGACGGCAACCGTAGCTGTTTTCGTGAGAGCGAAGCGGCCTCGCAGGAACTCCATCAGAGCCAGGAACTCGGCTGGTCCTATGAGAGACGGCGTTCCGCCGCCGAAATGCATGTCGCTCACGGGCAGCGTCTGCGGCGCTCGCTCCGAGACCAAACGGATCTCGTCACGCAGGGCCGCCAGATAGTTGAGGATCGGCGCATCATGGCGGGTGATGGTGGTGGGGAAGCCACAATACCAGCAAGCTGATCGGCAGAACGGAACGTGGAAATAGAGCGACACCGGATCGTCAGCCGGCAGGTTCCTGAGCCATTCCTCATAAGCCTCGGCGCCGACCGCCCCAGAGAACTCCGACACAGTCGGATAGATAGTGTACCAAGGCAGGCCGGCCTCGCGATATTTTGTGGTCTGCAACAGTTACCGTCCCATGCTGATAACCACCAACCTTACCGCTGCGCTCGCCTGTGTCTTTGCGCTATGTCAGTCCGTTCCGCTTTGGTCTCGAAACTTGTATTTCTCAGCAATAGCGGCCGTTCAGTCTTGGCTGGACGTCAGCGACTGGCCATGGCTGTTCCCGCCGCGACCCTCACGCGCACCGTTTGGTTCCACCATCCCTTCCCTTCAGCCTGCGCCTGGTCGAGTAGATTCTGCTGAGCGCGGCTGCCGCATCCAACGAGATAACACGGCGTTGGGACCAGACTTTGCTCGCCAGCTAGCGCAGCCCCATAGTGATCTCTGGCATCTCGATGAGCTCGTTGTGTGAATTGCTGGCAAGAAGCATTAGCTGTGGCGCGCCGTCTATCAGGACGAGAGGCTGCTCGACGCGACCGTCAGGTCGGCCGCAATGCCAAGGCCGGCGCGCCTACTGACTCCGTGGTGGAGGCAAGGCTGCGCGTTCAGCGCGTGATTACCGATCATCGCGCTCGCCAAAATGACGGCGTCGTACCGAGCGGTGCCGCCGCATGATGTCTGAACGTCGGGGCTCACAGCAAACAAAGCTGTCGCGATTGAACGAAACTGTCGCGAAGCGAACAGACGAACCGTAGCGGAAACGTTTGCCGTTCGTGCTTGGGTTGATCCGCAAGGCAAAAAGGAAGGAAGAGCGAACCAAGGTCCGCCGGCACACTTGAGCTTCAAGCCGCAGCTGCGTGGTCAGGATGGCACGTCATTTGCAGTAGAAGCCTTTGTGACGGCCCGCCCACAACTAGCGGAGATGACGGGGATGATTTGTACAGAAATGTTGGATGGCGTCGTTTCGGCGATTATTATATTTGTAATAACAATCGCATATTTGTAACAATAACACCCAATCATATTCTCAATTTCTGATGAATATCTGGCGTGACGAGCGCATCAAAACTGCTCAAATTCAACTCAATGCGCATCGTTATCGACTGTTTCCTTAGCAATAGTTCATCACTGACGTCCATTCCTTTTACTCTTTGAACGGAGATCAACAATGAACATTAGGAGCCTCCTCCTCGGCTCAACTGCGGCACTGATTGCCGTTTCCGACGCTCGCGCCGTGACCGCCGTTGCCGAGCCTGACCCGACTGAGTACGTTAAAGTCTGCGACGTCTACGGCTCGGGCTACGTCTACATTTCAGGCACTGAGACCTGCGTGCGCATCGGCGGCTATGTCCGTTACGACGTCGGCTTGGGCCATGTCGGATTGGTTGATCACGCAAGAACCTCGGATGTGAGGACTGGTGAGGATCAGGGCACATGGCAAAACAACACGCGCTTCACATTGAAAACTTGGACCGGCCAGGAGACCGAACTCGGCACGTTGAAGACCTACACCGAAACCCGCATGAACTTCGGCAACCGCGGCGCTTCGGTTTCGGACAGTTCTCGGCCCTATGCCTTCAACGGAGACAGCACTTTGAATTTCGCCTGGATTCAGCTTGGTGGCCTCCGAGTTGGTAAGGACTGGTCGGCCTTCGACATGTTTATTGGCGGCGCGGGTGACGTACTCAACCAGACGCCGGTTCCGTACGGCCCTTTCGATACCAATGTGGTTCAGTATTACTTCGACGTCGGGAACGGCTTTTCGGCCGTGGTTTCGCTCGAAGAAGGCTCGGGCGTGGTCGGCACAATCGACAGCTACGCTCCGCACGTAGTCGGCGGCTTGAAATACACACATGGCTGGGGCGCGATCACCGGCGTTGCCGCTTACGATAGCAACTACGAATCGGTGGCCGCCAAGGTCCGTGTCGACATCAATGTCACCAACAAACTGTTGCTGTTCGGAATGTTCGGCTACGGTTCCAGGGGCAAGCTGAACGACGACTCCACGAACGCGATCGACGCTCATGGTCGCGGCTTCTATAAGATTTGGGGCGGGAACTGGGCTTTCTGGGCTGGCGCCGCTTACGAGCTCAACGAGACAACTTCGTTCAAGCTTCAGCTCTCCGGTGATCAGCTCAAGAACCATGGTGTCGCTGCAAACGTCGCTTATGCGTTTCTTCCAGATCTCACAGTTACGGCGGAACTCGACTATGGCCGATACGGTAACTTCGCCGTCGGCAAGCTGGACGCTTCCAACGTGAATTGGACCAACGCCAACAAGAAGAGCAGTGTCGGCGGAATCCTGCGTTTCGAACGCTCATTCTAACGGATGAAAGGGTTGAGCTCCGAGATCCGGTTGAGCGGACCAATCCCGCAACACTCCAAGAGAACGTCGCATGGAACCTCACGAGATTGGAGCCTCGATCTCGGGGCCGGACGATGTTTCATATCAGATCTGGTCCGGATGATCGCGCAGGCGATATTCATCGCTGTGTTTTGATCTGCAGCTCTTTCATTTCCTCATCCCTTCCGCCCGCTTGACGGACCCTGCCATCCAGCAGTACCCGGCCAGGTTTCAGGTCCGAACTTGAAGGCCCAGTCGGGTCAGGACGTGTTCGACTTGTTGAGCGATTGTGGGGGTGCGGCCCGACGCACTTGAAAATCGCAAATGGATCGCCTCCGTTCAGCCATCCCCGCGGAAATTCGGGCGCGAGAGAACAAGCTCCAGAGCATAAGCGAGGCTGATCGAGGAACAGACGATTCTCAGGCGACGCTCCATCCGATCTTGCGCCTGGCCGAGACGATCGCCCGACGATCACCGGCGCGGGCCGAATGCGCTTGACGAGATAGTTCCGGCCCGCTCAATTTGAGGCATTCACCAGGGGAGTCCCGGCAAGGGGCTGAGATACTGCTGGCTTTCGCGGCGCAGTGACCCGTTGAACCTGATCCAGTTCATACTGGCGTAGGGACGGTGCAAGCGCTTTGCGGGAGTTTACGCCCGAGGTGCTGTTTCGGCAGGTCGACAGAAGCGACTTTTCATCCTCCCGGCACAGAACTGGGTTTCCAATGCAACGAGCAAAGGAGCCTCAACATGAATGCCCTCAGCCCCGCCGTCTCGACGGGACCGCTGCCTGCCTCACGGAAAATCCATAGGTCCGGCGTCCTCTATCCGCACATCAAAGTGCCGATGCGCGAAATCTCCGTCCACCCGACGGCCGGCGAACCGCCCGTCACCGTCTACGATCCGTCCGGCCCCTATACCGACCCGACTGTCGAAACCAGCATCGACAAGGGCTTTGCCCGGCTTCGCCACGAGTGGATCTTGGCGCGCGGCGATGTCGAGGCCTATGAAGGCCGCCATGTCCGGCCGGAAGATAATGGATTCGCAGCGGGCGAACGCCTGACGCCGGAATTTCCCGTGCGCAACCGGCCGCTCAGGGCCAGGTCGGGCAAGGCAGTGACCCAGCTTGCGTATGCGCGCACCGGCATCATCACCCCCGAAATGGAATTCGTCGCCATCCGCGAGAACCTCGGCCGCGAGATCCTTCGAGGCAAGCTGCAGCGCGACGGCGAAAGCTTCGGCGCAGCCATTCCCGATTTCGTCACGCCGGAATTCGTCCGAGAAGAGGGAGCTGGGTCTCGGCCCATCCGGGTAACGATCCTTCGCGCGGCTACGGAAACGATCGCACTTGCCGATTATCGCATAAAAAACTTGTTATCGCACGACTTAAAAAACTTGCAACTCCACAGCATCATTGACTTGTCGCCTATCAGCACTATATACTTGTAATCGCACAGCTCTAAAAAAGTTGCAAAGGCACGGCCATGGCCAAGCCCCATGAAAAACTCGCTGTATCACTGGCCGTCCTCAAAGAGCTGCAGGAGGGTGGGCGGCGCATATTCAAATCAGATGAGCTGACCCGCGTCCACCGGGAGCGGCTGCTGCAGAACGGGTTCCTGCGCGATGTTATCAAAGGCTGGCTCATGTCGACCGGCCCGCAGGCACAGCAGCAAGACACCACCCCCTGGTACGCGAGCTTCTGGGAGTTCTGCTCCCTTTACTGCAATGATCGGTTCGGCAAGGACTGGTTCCTGTCACCGGAGCAGTCGCTGCTTCTGCACGCGGAAGCGCCCACTATTCCGCCTCAGGTGGTGGTGAACACCCCCAAAGGCACGAATAACAAAATCGACCTGCTGTTCGGCACTTCGCTCTATGACCTCAAGGTCAAGGAGATGCCGGCCGAACTGACAGAGAAAAACGGCCAGCGCGTGTTCACTGTCGAGGCCGCCCTTACCCGGGTGCCGGAAGCGTTCTTCCAGCGCGCCCCTATCGAGATGCAGATCGCCATGGCGTCGGTGCGCGACGTATCAACCGTTCTGGCCCTGCTGCTTGATGGCGGCCATTCCGCCGTGGCGGGACGGCTTGCGGGGGCCTTCCGTCGCGTAGGACGCGACTCCTTTGCCGATGAAATCGTGGCCGCCTTCAAAGCCGCCGGCTATGACGTGCGCGAATCCGATCCGTTCGCGGGACAAATTGGAGTGACAACCATTGCGGCGGGCGTACCGCCGTTGGTCGCCCGCCTGCGCGCGATCTGGCAATCGCAGCGCGAAGCCATCATCGAGATATTCCCGAAGGCACCCGGACTGCCGTCCGACAAAGACGCCTATATGAAGTTCGTCGAGGATATCTACGAAAGCGACGCCTACCATTCGCTGTCGATAGAAGGGTACAGCGTCACCCCGGAACTCATCGACCGGGTGCGCGAGGGGAGCTGGAATCCGGAGATTGATGAAGAGGACCGCAAGAACCGGGATGCGCTTGCCGCGCGTGGCTACTACCTCGCATTCCAGAAGGTCAAAGACTCTGTTGCCGCGATCATCAACGGCAAGCCAGCCGGCGCGTTGACGCGGGACACTCACCGGGAGTGGTACCGGGAGCTGTTCGCGCCGTCAGTGACCGCCGGCATCCTCAAAGCCAGCGCGCTTGCGGGATATCGCAATCACCCTGTGTACCTGCGCGGCTCGCAGCACGTGCCGCCGCGTACCGGAGCGGTGGCCGATGGTATGAATGAGCTGTTCGACCTGCTGGAGGCGGAGAAGGAGGCCTCCGTGCGTGCCGTGCTGGGGCATTGGCTTGTGGGCTATGTGCACCCCTATCCGGACGGCAACGGACGGATGGCGCGGTTCCTCATGAACGCGATGCTGGCTTCAGGCGGTTACCCCTGGACAGTCGTCAGAGTCGATGACCGGAAGGCCTACCTCGCAGGGCTGGAGGAGGCGAGCGGCAATATGAATGTGAAAACATTCGCCGCCTTTCTCGCCGAACGGGTGAAGTGGTCTATGGAGAAGGCGGCGTGAGGTCGGTGGTGTGCCATGTTTAACTTGCTTGTCTCGGGCCGCGGCGAGTGGTGGGAAACGCCGCCGTTCACGTCAACCATTGCCCGGTTCAAGGAATATAGCGGCGCCGAGGCCGAGGCTATCGACCTCGCGCGCCCTGAAACATTGCGCCGGCTGGAGGAAATCCCGGCGCTGTTGATGTACGAAGTCGGGGCGGGAGGCCCGCACGCGCGCGTGGTCCGGCACGGCCGCATACGCAATATCGTTCGGCGCGGACACGAACTGGCCTTCACCTTCGAGCCCGATCCGGAACATGCCTTTCTCGACCGGTCAGCGGTGTTGAGAATTGCGGACCGGCTGGGCATTCAACAGTTCGAACAGCACCGTACGCACTGGGCGATCAAGGATGGTGACATTCCGGCCGAGCTGATTGCCACCGGCACCGCTGAACGGGCGCAGCGCACCGTTGCCGTGGTTGCGGCAGAATATGTAGAAGCGCGCCGCGAGGGACGAAGGAGAGAAGCTGCCGAACTGGCCGAAGAACTGGAGGATTTTCCTCCCTCGCTGGAGAAAGCACTGTCGCTCGTGCCGGCGCGTATCCTTCAGCAGCCGACACCCGAATTATACCCGATCCTTGGGATAGAGCCCCGCACGCCCGAAGGCCGCAACGCCGTCGTGGCCGTCGTCGCAAGGGATCACAATGGGCAGGACTTGCCTGCCGACTGGTCTTATTCGCTGGCGTGGTTCCTGGACCTTTTCGGCAGCGCGACGGAAGCGGGGCGCCTTGACGGCGCGCTGGCCGAATGCGCAACGCATATGATCGCGCTCGGCACTGGCGAGGGAGAAGCCGCCGCCCCGGTTGAAGATATCGGCTACGCACTCTGGCGCTGTTCGCGAAGCCCGAAAATTATCGGCGATCTGCGCCGGGAAATTGCGGTCCTGACTGATCGCCTCGTGCGCCGCCAGGAGGGTGGGGGCTACTGGAATGAAACTAGAGAAGGGGTTCCCCGGCCCGGCCTGCGCGCCACGGCCCTTGCGACAGTCGCCCTTCAGCGGCTTGGCGATGACCGCTACCACGACGCAATTCGGAAAGCCGTGTCATGGCTGATCACACAAGTTATTCCTGACACAGGCGCGCTTCCGCGCGACGCGGGCGACGACGATCCCGAGGTCATCGCCACGACACTCGCGATGGAGGCTATTCGCCGGTCTGATTTTGTCGATGACGTGCCCCACGTGCTGGCGGCTGGAGATGCCTGGCTGGTCTCCGGTCAGACCGTGCTGGGAGGCTGGCAGGCAGAGCCGTGGGCAGAGGATTTTGTCGCGGCCTTGGTGCTTGAATATCTCGCGCGCCAAAACGAGATGCTGCCGCAGGTCGATGGCTTTCTCCTGATGGCGCGCGACTTCTTCCGCAAGGCAGAAGAGCTGCAGCTGGAAGGCGGCGCCAATAATCGGCGGCTTGCTGCCATAGCGACCGTGCATGCTGTGGAAATGTTCCTCTATGGGCTGTTTGAGCGGCGGGAAGATTTGGCGCTGTCAGCCTTCCGCGAAAACGGCACTGAGACGCTCGGCCCCCGGGAAGCGCTCGGCGCTCTGCAGGCTGCGTTGCAACGGATCGGGGTGCTGCACGCGCCGCAACGGCTGTCCCACCGCGACAATCTGAGTGCGTTGGTCGGGCGGCGTGACGGGATCATCCATCGCGCTCACGAAATTAGCGAAGCGGAACTCAGAGACGGGATGAAGCATGCCCGGCGCTTTATCGAAAGTATGCCCGGTCGCTGCTCGACTTGAACCTGTTGCAGTGAATGTACGTGATTGAGGGGGATGATGAAAAGAAGCGATATTCCAAAGGATGTTATGGCGGCTATTCCGCAAGGCCGCGGAAGAATATGGGGGCAGCGATGCCCCGGCGACATGGCCCCGGATGTGCTGATGACCGGACGTTACCAGTTCGGCAGCAACGAGCGCCGATGGCGACGACATTCTCGGCGATGCCTACGAATATCTGATGCGCCATTTCGCGACTGAGAGCGGAAAGAGCAAAGGCCAGTTCTACACCCCCGCCGAAGTCAGCCGCATCATGGCGCAGATCATCGGCATTCGGTCCGCCAAGACCAGCGGCGATACCACCGTCTACGACCCGACCTGCGGATCGGGATCGCTGCTGCTGAAAGTGGCCGACGAGGCCGGGATCAATGTCACGCTCTACGGGCAGGAGAAGGATTCGGCCACCAGCGGTCTCGCGCGCATGAACATGATCCTGCACAACACACCCACCGCGATGATCATGCAGGGCAACACCCTCACCGATCCCAAATTCCGCGACGGCGATGCGCTCAAGACCTTTGATTACGTCGTCGCCAATCCGCCCTTCAGCGACAAGCGCTGGAGCACCGGGCTTGACCCGCTTCATGATGAGCATGATCGCTTTAAGTCGTTCGGCGTACCGCCCGCCAAGCAGGGCGATTACGCCTACCTGCTACACATCGTCCGGTCTCTGAAGAGCGCCGGTAAGGGCGCCCGCATTCTGCCGCAGGCGTTCTCTTCCGCGGCAACGCCGAAGCCGAACTCCGGCGCAACCTTGTGCGCAAGGGATACATCATCCACACCTACAAATTCAGCGAGGCGGTGGAGGACGAAGTCGTTCTCGACCTCGTTTATGAAGCACGCGATATCGACCAGCGCCTGGGTTCAGAGGACAAAATTGATCAGTGGTTCGATGCCAAAACCAAGGCCCTGAATGACTGGCAAAGGGATGAGCTAAAAAAGAAATGGGGCACGATGTAAAACGTGCTCAGCTCGCGATCCCGCATGGATCGTGTCGTCAGCGACATCGTCTTCGATTTCAGCGTGAAGCCTCGCCTGTCAAGCGAACGCGGCAACGCAATTCCCGTGGCCTCCAGCATCTACGAAGCCTGCAAGTACTTCGAGCTTTTTCAAAAGACCCCGTTCCGCAACAAGTGCGCCCTGATCACATCGTACAATCCGAATGCGCAGGACATCACAAAGGAAGAGACGGGCGCCAACACCGATATCGACCGGCAGGTCATTTACAACACCTACACCGAGTTGCTGAAGGGCGTTGAGGCCATGGGCGGTTTGTCCAAAACCGAGGTGTACGAGGAGGCGGCCAAGGCTCTTTTCACCAAGGAGCCGGCGAACATGAAGCTGCTGGTGGTCGTCGACAAGCTGCTCACAGCTTTCGATGCGCCACCCTGCACCTATGTCTACATAGACACGTCCATGCAGGACCACGGCCTGTTCCAAGCGATTTGCCGGACCAATCGGCTTGACGGCGAGGACAAGGATTTCGGTTATATCGTCGCCTACAAGGGCCTGTGCGAGAAAGGTTGAGAATGCGATTGCGGTCTATACGTCGGAACTTGATCATTCCGACGACGGGCCGGCTCCGGATGTGCTGCTAAAGGACCGTCTGAAAAAGGAAAAGAACGTCTCGATCAAGCCCTGGAACGCATTGTCCTGCTTTGCGAGCGTGTGGAGCCGCCGAAAGGAGAACTGGAATACATCCACTTTTTCTGCGGCAACACCGAAATCGCGTCAGACCTTAAAGAGCGCGAACCTCAGCGCGCGGCCCTGTACAAGGCAACCGCAGGGCTGCTGCGGGCGTATGCTAATATCGCGGATGAAATGGATGCCGCAGGCTACAACAACGCCCACGTTGCCCGCATCAAGAAACAGGTCGAGCATTACCTGAATGCGCGGGACACTGTGCGTCTGGCCAGCAACGAAAGCCTCGATCTGAAGGGCTACGAGGCTGATATGCGGCACTTGATCGACACATATTTCAAAGCCGATGAGCCCCGCAAAATCTCACCATTCGACGGCATGAGCCTCCTTGAGCTCAGCTCGTTTGGGAGGACGTGCTGGACGATAGGGTCACCATTCCCCGCAAAATCAAGCAGTCCAGCGAGCGTAAAATCCAGGATCAAGCTGACCGCACATGGAATCTTCTCACTACGCTTTACTACACGGGAACAGGCCGTATCCCTTGGCGCCGGAAGAAGATCGGATTGAAAGGGAACCTTCTTTGTCATCTTTGCATCACGGTCAGTCTGCTCGAGATTGACCGCTGCAAACCGGGAGCACGAGCGGGCTGGGCAAACGTTGCAACAGATCCTTCAAGGAAATTCATAGACTCTTAGCAACTCCGGTTCGCTGTGAATGGTAGGCTTATTGCAACGTCTGAGGTCAGTGGGGTCCAAACCGTGGCGCCGCTTATTCTCCGACCCGCCGAACTGCGGGCAATTTCGGCTAAAGGCAATGGCAAGAAGAGCGCCCATCTTGTTTGTTCGACACAGCCATATCGGCTCAAAACAGTATCTTCACGGCCACCGACATGGTCCGGTCGGTGGACAATCAACCATATAATTTGGTTCGAAAGCCGCAACATCTGTGGAGAACGCGAAATGACAAATTCAGTAGGACGAGTGCCCAGGCTTTCCAAGTGGCTTGGTCCTGACCAATGCTGACACTGGTCAGTCGCCTACGGACGGCAGCGCATTTAGATCGCCTTCGAATCCTAGGTCTTTGCGCGCACGCGGACCTAACTGTCTGCCAGCTAGCGGAGATTCTGGGTCTGCGTCGTGAGCACGTTGTACGACACGTCCGGCTGCTGGCCAGAGCCGACTTTCTTTACTGCAACGAACAACGCCCGTGGTGCTCGTACCATCTCAAAGCAGCAGGTAAGGACGGCGGGCTGGTTCAGTTGTTGGTTGATCTCCTGCCCCACGGCGATGGCTATCACAAACGAGACCTTCAACGGCTCGAAGCGACACAAGACGCGCCGTCGAAGGGGATCGCATGCTTGACCGTGAAATAGATCCAATTGGAGCGCGAAACCACCATGGACAACTCCGCCGACGGCGCCATCGCGCCGCCCGACACTTGCGGACGGTCTCGCTTGGCGGCCTCTGGCCCACGCGCTTCTGGACCGAGGTTATGACCTGGTCACCGGGGGCACTGACAATCACATGCTGATCCTTGATCTTCGCGATCGACCACTATCAGGCAAGGCCTATGCCGAGCGGTTAGCGAAGGCAGGCATCATTACGAACTTTAAATGGTGCCTGGCGACCCGCGGGATCCGGCGGTCACAAGCGGAATTCGCTTGGGGTCGCCACCAGTGACGTCCATGGGCATGCGCGATGTGGAAATGGTGCAAATTGCTGGCTTCATTGACTGCGTCCTCCGGCGGCCTGATGACGAAGATCTCCATGCCTGCGTGCGAAGAGACGTTGCCGATTTGTGCGCTGCGTTCGAGGTCCCGGGCATCACCAACAGGTGGGCTAAGCAAAATGCCCCATACAACTCCAACACCCGAAACGAGGCATTTCATGGCTAGGCAGTTCGTGTTCTCTTCCGAATCGGTTGGCGCGGGACACCCGGATAAGTTGGCCGACAACATCTCGGATGCCATCCTCGATGCCATCCTCCGCACCGATCCCAAGGCGCGCGTCGCCTGTGAAGCGTTGGTAAAATCAGGGATAGTCGTTCTGGCTGGCGAGATTACCAGCGATGCGCGGGTGGATTATAGCCAAGTTGCGCGCGATACGATTCTCGATATTGGATACGACGATGAGGCCGTCGGCTTTGACGGCCGGCGTTGCTCCGTCGTTCATGCACTCACCGAGCAATCGCCCGACATTAGCCAGGGCGTTGACGAGGGACGAGGGCAGGACCTCCAGCAGGGAGCGGGAGATCAGGGCCTCATGTTCGGCTACGCATGCCGCGAAACCGATACCTTGATGCCTTTGCCGATCCAGCTCGCTCATCGCTTGACGAAACGACAGGCAGATGTCCGGAAAGCACGACAGCTTGGCTGGTTGCGTCCTGACATGAAATCCCAAGTCTCAGTGCGCTATGAGGGGTTGCGCCCGGTCGCCCTGGATACCATCGTCGTATCGACCCAACATGACGAGCAGGTCTCGCAAGAGACGGTCCGCGAGGGCGTCATTGAGGAAATCATAAAGCCTGTCCTGCCGACCCACCTGGAGACGGAAGGCATCAGAATTCTGGTCAACCCGACGGGGAGGTTCGTAGTCGGCGGGCCGCGCGGCGACTGCGGTCTCACTGGACGCAAGATCATCGTCGATTCGTATGGTGGGATGGGTCGTCACGGCGGCGGCGCTTTTTCGGGCAAGGACCCGTCCAAGGTTGACCGCTCAGCTGCCTATGCGGCCCGGTATGTCGCAAAGAATATCGTCGCTAGCGGACTTGCGGACGTCTGCGAGGTGCAGCTTGCTTACGCAATCGGCGTGGCCAGTCCGGTTTCTGTCATGGTCAACACGTTCGGGACAGCGAGGGTTGAGGAAAGAAGGATCGAGCGCCTCATTCTTGAGTTGTTTGATCTCAGACCGAAGGGCATTATCAAGATGCTTGATCTCTTACGCCCTATATACCGCAAGACCGCGACCTATGGCCATTTCGGCCGTGAAGAGCCTGACTTCACCTGGGAGAAGACAGACAGGGCCGACGAATTGCGTCGCGAGGCAGGACTTGCCGCCCCGTGAGGGGCTGGCGCCGAACGGATTGGCAAGCGGAAAGCCCATTCCCACTGGCCAGACCCGCCCGCGGCCGGCATGCCAGAAAGCCGGTGGGTATTTTGGCGGAGACATGAATTATGCCGGACTATGACGTGCTTTGTATCGGAAATGCCATCGTCGACATCATCGCCCAGTGCGACGAGGCGTTCCTGGAGACCAACGGCATCATCAAGGGCGCGATGAACCTGATCGACACAAGGCGCGCCGAACTGCTCTACAGCCGCATGGGCCCGGCGATCGAAGCCTCGGGCGGCAGCGCCGGCAACACGGCGGCGGGCGTCGCCTCCTTCGGCGGTCGCGCCGCCTTCTTCGGCAAGGTCTCCAACGACGCGCTCGGCGAGATTTACGCGCACGACATCCACGCGCAGGGCGTCGCCTTCGACACAAAACCGCTCGACGGCGAACCACCGACGGCGCGCTCGATGATCTTCGTCACGCCGGACGGCGAGCGCTCGATGAACACCTATCTCGGCGCCTGCATCGAACTCGGCCCGGAGGACGTCGAGGCCGACAAGGCCTCGGGCGCGGCGGTCACCTATTTCGAGGGCTATCTGTGGGACCCGCCGCGCGCCAAGGAGGCGATCCGGCAGACGGCGAAGCTCGCCCATGCCGCCGGGCGCGAAGTGTCGATGACATTGTCGGACTCGTTCTGCGTCGACCGCTACCGCGACGAATTCCTCGATCTGATGCGCTCCGGCACCGTCGACATCGTCTTTGCCAACAGCCACGAGATCAAGTCGCTCTACCAGACCGCTTCATTCGACGAGGCACTGGCCCAGATCCGCAAGGATTGCAAGATCGCCGCCGTCACCCGCTCGGAAAAGGGCTCGGTGATCGTGCGCGGCGACGAGACCGTGACCATCAATGCCACCAGGATCCGCGAGCTGGTCGACACCACAGGCGCCGGCGACCTCTACGCTGCCGGCTTCCTCTACGGCTACACGCAAGGCCGCAGCCTCAAGGATTGCGGCGATCTCGGCTCGCTGGCAGCCGGGCTGGTCATCCAGCAGATCGGCCCAAGGCCACGGCAGAATCTGCGCCGCGAGGCCGAGCAGGTGGGATTGCTGTAGGTGGCGAGCCAAGAACCAGCTGCCCAGCCTCCTTAATCCAGCCCGAGCCTTTTCTTCAGTTCCGCATTCTCCTTGCGGAGACGATCGGCAAGCAGGCTCTTTAGCCGCTTGTTTTCTTCCTCGAGCGCGACGAGATCCTTCAGCGCGTCACTGTCCGCCGCCGGCGCCGCCGCCTTCTTCCAAAGATAATATGTCTGTTCCGAGATGCCGGCTTGCTTCACCGCGCTCTTGAGAGTAGCGCCGCCGCCGATCGAGGTCTCGATCTGCGCCAGCTTCTGGGCACGATCCTTCGCGGAGTAGCTCTTTCGGCCTGTTCGCGATGACGGCGGTGCTTCAGTGGTCGCGGATATCGGCTTGGCGCCCTCCTTGCGGGCAGGCGCGCTCGCCTCAGCTTCTGGCTTCCTCGACCGCCGCGCTCTCGTCTTCGGTTTTGGCGTTTCCGCTTTGTCTGCCGGTGCGCTAGGAACTACTGCTGACTCGGTTTCCAGGGGATTGGCCATGAAATGCTCCACTCGCGGTTTTTGCAAAGGTTCAGCATCAAGGGCCACTACAGTAGAGTCAACAAGCTGACGATTTAACGGCTCGACTTCCTTTGTTGTCTCGGCCATCGCCGCGGCGATGTCGAAATTGCCCCAGATGGAACGTGCGGATTTTTGATAATTGCGCTTTTGTTTGACTTCCACGGTGAATGGTCGCGTCTGCCGCCTCATAGTTCCTTCCTGAATAGGAGAATGAAGTCGCCGCTCGAATTTTTGGCGCTTGCTGCTTAGCGCGGAGCATTATCGTATAGCCGCTCAACGGGCAAGTGATGCCGGTCTTCGATGGCTGACCCATCTGGGGAGATTTGAGCGGCTTCGCGCGTCCTGCGCATGCCTGTAAGAGCCTGACTCGAAACTCGACGCACGACGTGGAGCTGCCATGCGGCGAAGCATGAGGCGGATCGAGGCGATGAAGATCCATGCCTCGGCGCTGGCGATGGTCGCCTCGAAGTCTTTGGCGAGCCGGCGACAACGTCCCAGCCAGGCGAAAGTTCGCTCGAGGACCCATCGTCGTGGCAGCACCTCAAAGCCCTTGGCCGCGTCGGAGCGCTTGATGATTTCGATGGTCCATGTGCCGAGATTGGCCAGTGCCTGCGACAGTTTTTCTCCGGCATAGCCGCCGTCGGCGAACAGATGCCGCAACCAGGGAGAAAGCCGTCGAATGGAGGCGATGACGCCGACTGCCTTCCTGGATGTCGGCCGTGTGCACCGTCAGCCCGACCAAGTGTCCCTCGGTGGCAGTAATGATATGGCGCTTGCGGCCTTTGACCTTCTTGCCGACGTCGTAACCACGCAAACCGGCAACGTCCGTGGTCTTTGCCGATTGGCTGTCGATGACACCGGCGCTCGGGCTCGCCTCGCGACCAAGCGCCAGGCGTGCCGCAGCCACCAAGTGGAAGTTGATGGTCTTCCACAGCCCGTTGTCCCGCCAGGCATAGAAATAGCGTTGAACCGTCGAGACCGGCGGGAACCGATCCGGCAATGCCCGCCATTGGCAGCCGGTCCAGGCGATGTAGAGGAGCACGTCCACGACCGCTCGAAGTTCTGTCGTCCGCGGTCGTCCCGTTGTCTTCGTTCCCGGCAGGAACGGCTCGAGCAACGCCCATTCCCTGTCCGTCAACGCGTTTGCATCTCGCTGCCCCGCGCGGCAATATCGCCGGCGGGTGGTCTCCGTCCAACCCTTGTCGTTATCCCGTTCAAGTCTAGACAACTCAAGCGAATCACAACGGACGGGGCCACTCAACCGCTTCCACCCCCAAAACCGAGTTTCGGGTCAGGCTCTAAGGGCAAACACCATGCCATTGTGGGTGGTGGTTTGCGTGGCGAGACACGCCTGGTAAGGACCCTCGTGGTTCCGGTACGGCCCCTGAATATCGTGGTCGCAATTGGGGTGGTAATGGTTTGGCGGGATTTGCTGACGCGAGAAAACGGTGTCGCTGCCGCCGCCGCAAACCTTCCTCGATGAAATCGCCGCCACTGCAGCCCTTTTCGCCTGCTTCACACCAATTACAGGCGTAGGTTTCAGGATTCACGCCGTTTTTGCCGGTGGCGCAATACGGCGTCGGAAAATTACCCACATTGAACTGACCTTGAACATCGGCAAAGGCGATGCAGGCCTTCTTCCCTGTCTTGAACCAGCAACTGATCGCGTGCAGTCATCCGGATAAGCCGCCCCGCCGGAGGCCAAGCTGACTTGGTGACACACGAACGCATTATTGTCTTCCGGTCTGGCGGCAACAGTATCAGCAGGACGGCAAAGCTGACCGGCTGCAGCGAAGCGCAGGTGAAGCGCGCTGGGCTCGACATCAGAAGGAAAGCGGGAAGCAGGAAATGTTGTCGCAAAAGTTGAGTTCTGCGAGGTGCAAAAGTCAGTTGCAAATCGTCGCGACAGAGGCTCGGCAGCTCCCCGAAGTAGCCATTTCAGATTGCTTGCAGGTGCGGATAAAGTCCTTTATGCATCGGCACATGATCAAGTCCGCGCTCATCGCTGCAATCTATTATGCGACGCTTCCATAAGGAGCGGCGCGTTTCGATCATGCCTTGAAACAAGCCGCCGTCAGGCGGCTTTGTTCATTGAGAGGACCCCCAGGCGGCAATACCAGGAGGATTCCCTATGGCACTTCCCGATTTATCAACCGGTCATTCCAAACCATATTCGGCGGCTTTGAAGACGCTCATTGAGCGCGGCTATGTAAATCAAGGGACCGACCTGCCGGGTGTCGATGCCGCCTTTGAAGCAGGCATCGTACCCGCTTACGCTGGTTTCGATGCGACGGCTGACAGTCTTCATGTCGGCCATCTTCTTCTGATCATGGCGCTTCGTCATCTTCAGCAGACTGGCCATAAACCCATCGTTCTCATTGGGGGTGGGACCACCCGCATCGGCGATCCCAGCTTCCGTTCGGACGCGCGGCCGATGCTGACGGACGAGCGGATCGCCGCCAACATTGAAGGGATCAGAAAGGTCTTTGGCCGTCTCCTTGTCTTCGGAGACGGCCCGACGGATGCCGTGATGGTGAACAATGCCGACTGGCTGGACAGCATTCGTTGGATCGACATGCTGAGAGACGTCGGCAGGCATTTCTCCGTCAATCGGATGCTCTCTTTCGACAGTGTGAAGTCGCGGCTGGAAAAGCAGGAGAATCTGAGCTTCTTAGAATTCAACTACATGATCCTCCAAGCGTTCGACTTCCTTGAGCTAACCCGCCGGACCGGTTGCCGTTTGCAGATGGGTGGAGCCGACCAGTGGGGGAACATCATCAATGGCATCGACTTGATACGGCGGACGGATGGAAAGGAAGTGTTCGGAGTGACTACGCCGCTTCTGAAGACTCCTTCAGGTGTCAAGATGGGTAAGACGGCTGCCGGAGCTGTGTGGCTCAACGAAGATCGCCTTTCGCCATACGATTACTGGCAATTCTGGCGTAACACGGAAGACGCTGATGTCGTTCGGTTTCTGAAGCTTTTCACCGATCTGCCGATGAACGAGATTGAGCGATTTGGACAGGCTGAAGGAACCGAGCTAAACGCCGTCAAAGAACGTCTCGCCAACGAAGCTACGGCCCTGGCACATGGAACTAACGCCGCCAAACAGGCGGAGGCCACGGCTAGCCAAGCATTTGGGCAGGGCGAAGCCGCAGAGGGGCTACCGACGCTTCATCTAAATGACGCCGAGGGGTTGGCCGGAGTAGCCCTTGTGGATTTGCTGGTACGCGCCGGATTGACCTCCTCCAAAGGGGAAGCGCGAAGGGCGATCTCGGGACGAGGTGTGCGGATCAACGGCAACGTTGTCGAGGTTGATAGAATGATATCTTCCCAAGACCTCCCGATCCGGCTTTCGCTCGGCCTGAAGCGCCACACTGTTGTAAAGTAGGGTTTCAGCAAATGCTGTCGCAGAAATTCTGCCCGCTTAGCGGATATTGCAGACATTCGCGTCGAGTTCCCTGAGGAATGTCGAGAGACACTCCTCAGGGGGTAGTTAAGGCCGCCAAGTTTTCTGGGTTAGCAGGCGCGCCACTGTGGCAGCTTGGCTTGTATGGCGAGGCCATGGTTGAGTGAGGCGAACCAAATCCGGCCCCGCGGTCGATCCCGAAGCTTCCCACAATTGCGAAGAGAACATCTTCACTGGTTCCTTTTCAGCACAAGACCTTCCGTTCGCTATGGTCGGCTGCACTCATTTCGAACCTTGGCACCCTAGTGGAAGGTGCGGCGGCAGCTTGGCTGATGACGAGCATCGCCACCTCCCATGGAATGGTGGCGCTCGTCCAGTCATCGACCACCCTCCCCTACATGATCTTCTCGCTCGCGGCGGGAGCGCTCGCGGACAAGTTTGACCGTCGCCGGATCATGTTGACTGCGCAACTGCTGATGGTCTGCGTATCCGCCTTCCTGGCGTTCCTGACCTATGCGGGGAATGACACCCTGGACCCTTCTGGGTCTCACCTTCCTAATCGGCTGTGGTTGGGCATTGCACGATCCCTCTTGGCAAGCCTCCATGGGAGATATCCTGCCTCGCGAACACCTGCCAAGCGGGGTTGCGCTCAACGGCATGAGCTACAATCTCATGCGCAGCATCGGGCCGGCGATTGGCGGCATAATCGTGGCCACAGCCGGTGCGGCCTTCGCGTTCCTCTTCAACGTCCTTTGCTACTTCGCTCTGATCGCTGCGCTGTTGCGATGCAAAGCCGAACTGGCACGACAAGCGCTGCCGCGGGAGGCTTTCGGCAGTGCGATGGCGGCGGGCTTCCGTTACGTGCTCTTGTCGCCGAACCTTCTCAAGGTGATGTGCCGGAGCTTTTCGGCCTCACCGCCGTTGTCATTTTGGCTCTCCTGCCGTTGGTCGCTCGCGAACAGATCAAAGGGACCGCAGTCACCTACGGCGTGATGCTCGGCTTCTTCGGCCTGGGAGCGATTTGCGGCGCGCTCCTCATCGGGCGGGTCCGAGAAGTTCTCTCCAACGAATGGGTCATTCGCGGTGCGTTCTTTGTATTGGCGATCAGCTGCTTCTTTCGGGCATGGAGCGAGCACGTTGGGCTGAGCTGTCTCAACCTCATGCCAGCCGGTGCGGCCTGGATTCAATCATTCTCGCTGTTTAACGTCACAGTGCAGCTTTCGGCGCCGCGGTGGGTGGTTGGACGCGCCCTCTCTCTATCAGACGGCCACATACGGCGGCATGGCGGCGGGAAGCTGGCTTTGGGGCGAACTGGCGGATGTCCAAGGTGTTTCGGGAGCCTTGCTCGTCCGCCAGCTGGTTCTTGTCATTGGGGGACTGATGGGCATCCTTCTGCGTCAGCCGGATTTTGAAACGCTCAATCTGGATCCGACCAACAAGTTCAGCGAACCGACGCTGCATCTTGACCTGCGGCCACGAAGCGGTCCGATCATGGTGATGGTCGACTATCGTGTCGATCAGAGAGATCCAGACTCGCCCACAATAATTATCTGAATTTCAGCAGTAATTTTTGATCGCCCATTCGTGCTGTGTACCAGCCCTGTGTCTTGCGCAAGTGGTCACGAACGGCTGCCGGAGCCTCGAAGACGCCCTAAAAACACATGCTGCGATTTTTGAACACGCTTGACGATTAGATTAATTCATCCACAATGCGTGTGTTGAACACGCGAGGTGAGTTATGAACATGAAAGAGCTTAGGGTTCGACTGGGCATGACTCAAAAAGATTTGGCAGAGCAGATGGCAACGACGCAACAGACTGTGGCCCGTTGGGAAACAGGCAAAACGCAGTTGAACGTCGAGCAGATCAAGGACCTTTGTCTCACGTTGAAATGCACGGTCGAGGAGCTGCTGGGCTGGAAGATTGATGTCGAGGAGTGGCGCACGAGCCCGTTTGCAATTGCCGATGCCGAAACGCGATACGGCACGCTCAGAATCAAGACGACTGTTGGCAGCCGCCAATATCCTATCGATGAAAAGGCGCGTGAATCGATTTTACGTCAGTTGAAGGAACTTCATAATCTTCGTAGAAATAACACAAGCAGGCCATGGCTGTATTGTTGGAGCCTTGACAACAAAATACTCTTGTTAAATCCGCAATATGTCCGCTCCATTGAGCTTATCGGTGACGATGTAGAGGAGATGCCAGAGTATTATCATCCAGAAATCTATCGGGCTTTGGATGACTGGGATAAAGGTGAGGTTTCAGGAAAGCTGAAGAAAGAATGCGATGCCATCATCGCAGAGATGGGTGATCAGGAAGCCGTGCGCATGGCCTCCTATGTTCGCGTCACATATGACGACGGAGAAGATGAGTGGAACTTCTTGGATGAAGAAACCGCTACGACTTTCTTCGGATTGGAAGCTGCGACCTTTGACGTTCCCCAGTGTAGTTTCGCCGAAGTGGAGGAAGAAGGTTACTACCGAGCGCGATACGCCAACCTTGATCGCGTCGCGGTGATGGAGGTTCCAAGCGACCGTTATCACAGATTGACCGCGCCCGAGGAAGCTTAGAACCATCCACGAAGGGCGCATGTTACATCTCGACCTTGCGTGGTGCGTTTTCAGTACGAGATGACGTTAAGCGTAGATAGTGGCAAGTAAGAGTGCTCGACCAGAAGCTCAACTGCCTCCTCAATATCGCTGCCGATGTGCCGCAGGACACGTCCACGGGAGCGTGGATAGGCGTAAAGTTCCTGCACTCCACGGTCCGCTCTCCCATCGCCGGTGTGTGCCCGACGCCATCTTGTGGACGAGCTTGGCCGCCTGCACCCGGTTGTATTCCGGCTTGCGGTCCGCCGCGATGGCTATCTCCATGTCAATCGGCGCCGAACTTTGACTGCCCGCTGCTTTTGATGAATTTGGCGAGGTCCCGCGCATAATCACTCTTGGTCTTCTCCTTGAGGCCCTGTGTCGCGAACTTGTCGTCCAGCAGGGCAAACAGGTCCAAGTCCCCTTCCGCCTGTGGCGCTGGCTTGCCCTCACCGCCCTCGGCTTCCCAATTGAGGACCGCTTCTGCGCGCTGCACCGTGGCGATTGTCCGCCCAAGACGCATCACAAGATCGAACGCCAAACCGTGCGCGTGCACGACGATTTGCCGCTCAGGCCTCATTTGGACAGGACTTGAGCTGGCCCGGTGGTTTGAGCCGGGTTACCTTGAGCCGGTGGGCTGCGAACAAGCAGTTTTAGACATTGGCCTCGATCACTTCGCAACACGCCGCTGCGCCTGGCCTCGGTGTGCTCTCCCCGAAATCGTTGTGTCATATCACCGAGGGCATCACGGCCAACAGCTTCCACATGGGCAACAGCCTCGCCATTGAGCCGAATATGGTCGCGAGCAGATCACCAACGAAGCGGTCGGAACCTCGGAGCCGAAGTTCGACGCCGAGGTGGCGTTCGCATGATGCGGGAAGCAGCACCAAGGCGCTTGCCGGTATGTTTGCGGCCGAAAGCCGACGAACTCCTATCCTCCTGGACAAGGGCGCCGTGCGTCATTGCTTTGATTTACCGGCCGCTCAAGGCTTCCACAGTTTTCGCTTTCGAGGCGACCTTTGGGAAACACGCCAACGGGAATTTAACATAACGACATAAACATTTCTTTATGCGGTATTGACAAAGAAGCGAACTGCTGTGATTGTCTCCCGTGTCGTGGTTCTCCGTACGGCGCTGCCGCAGCGGAGCTAAGAGGGAAGCCGGTGCGATGCCGGCGCTGCCCCCGCAACTGTTAGCGGCGAGCCAACCCCACTCATGTCACTGAGGCGAATAGCCTTGGGAAGACGGGTAGCTGGCTATGACCCCGCGAGCCAGGAGACCTGCCACGGCGAATTACGTCCACAGGCGGGGTGTCTCGGTGGCCGCCGCAGCCTGGCGTTCGTGCCGGCCTGCTAGCGCCTTCCTTGTCACCGACGCCCCAACCATCGGGGTATGGCATGACTGTCTCTCATCAAATTCCTGTAGCAACGCTCGGCGTGCCGCGCTTCGGTCGTCGGCGAGAACTGAAATTCGCGCTTGAAAGTTACTGGTCCGGAAAATCTTCCGCCGCCGACCTTCTCACGACGGCGAAGGCGCTCCGTGCCGCTAGCTGGGAGGAGCAGCACGATCGCGGCGTGTCGAAAATCCCGTCGAACGACTTCTCGCTATACGACCATGTGCTCGACACCGCAGCCATGGTCGGCGCCGTTCCATCCCGTTACGGCTGGAATAGCGGCGAGGTCCCACTTGACATCTACTTCGCAATGGCGCGCGGCAACCAGGGTCAGACGGAGGATTGTCGACACGCTGGTCACCAGCAGGCGGCTCATCGGTCTGATGTAACCGCGATGGAAATGACCAAGTGGTTTGACACCAACTATCACTACATTGTGCCGGAACTCAACGATGATCAGACGTTCGCCCTCTCGTCGACGAAACCGGTCGATTACTTCATCGAGGCTAAAGCTCTCGGCGTTCACACACGCCCAGTCATCCTTGGACCGATCACCTTCCTCAAGCTGGCGAAATCGCCTGCCGAAGGATTCGATCCCATCGCGCTCCTGCCGCGGCTGCTGCCCGTCTACGAGCAACTCCTGCAGAGGCTGAAGCTGTCTGGAGCCGACTGGGTGCAGATCGATGAGCCAGCGCTTGTCCTCGATCTGAACCCGAACGAACGAGCTGCGTTCGAATTCGCCTATGGCCAGCTGTCGAAAGCCGCGCCCGAGCTGAAGATCATGCTGGCTACCTATTTCGGGCCGCTGGGAGACAATCTCGAAACCGCGGTTTCTCTGCCCCTGGCCGGGCTGCATATTGATCTCGTGCGCGCTCCCGAGCAGCTGGAAACGGTGGGTCGGCTCGCACCGAAGGATCTGGTGCTCTCGCTTGGCTTGATCGATGGCCGCAACGTCTGGCGTGCGAACCTGCCCGCCATTCTCGACCGCATCAAACCGATCGTCGCCGGCTGGCCCTTGGACCGCGTCGAGATCGCGCCTTCTTGCTCGATGCTGCATGTGCCGATCGACCTCCGCATGGAGACGGAACTCGACGCGGACATCAGGTCGTGGCTCGCCTTCGCGGCCCAGAAGACCGACGAGTTGGTGTTGCTTGCCCGGGCCCTGTCCCAAGGCAGGGATGCGGTGGCAGGCGCGTTGAAAGCGTCTGCCGAGGCTGCCGCCACTCGCGTAACATCCACGAAGATCCATGACCCGCTGGTTGAGGGGCGGATCGCCAGCATTGACGACAGCATGAAGCGACGAGAGAGCGCTTTTGCCGAGCGCTCCAGAGTCCAAGCCGGCACGCTCGGGCTGCCGCCGTTCCCGACGACGACCATCGGGTCCTTCCCGCAGACGCCGCAGGTACGCAGGGCGCGGGCCGCTCATGCGAAGGGCCAGCTGAGCTATATCGACTACGAGACCTTCCTGAAGAAGGAGATCGAGGCTGCAATTCGCTGGCAGGAAGAGATCGGGCTGGACGTGCTGGTGCACGGTGAGTTCGAACGAAACGACATGGTACAGCATTTCGGCGAGCAGCTGTCCGGCTTCGCCTTCACCCAGCATGCCTGGGTGCAGAGCTATGGGTCGCGTTACGTGCGCCCCCCCATCATCTTCGGCGACGTATCGAGGCCCAAGCCGATGACGCTGCGCTGGTGGCAATTCGCCCAGTCGCTTACGGAAAACCCTGTGAAGGGAATGCTCACAGGCCCGGTGACCATTCTCAACTGGTCTTTTGTTCGCGACGACGTACCCCGCTCCGAAGCATGCCGCCAGATCGCGCTCGCCATCCGCGACGAGGTGACGGATCTCGAATGGTCCGGCGCAAGGGTGATCCAGATCGATGAGGCCGCGTTTCGCGAAGGATTGCCACTGCGCCAGTCTGACTGGAAAGACTATCTCGACTGGGCTGTCGAATGCTTCCGGATCGCTTCAACGGGTGTAAAGGACGCGACTCAAATCCATACCCACATGTGCTACTCGGAGTTCAACGAGATCATCGACGCGATCGCTGAAATGGATGCGGATGTCATTTCGATTGAGACGTCGCGCTCGAAGATGGAACTGCTGGACGCCTTCACGAGCTCCAAATATCCGAACGAAATCGGTCCCGGAGTCTACGACATTCACTCACCACGCGTCCCGGAAGTCGGCGAGATTTCGGATCTCGTCATGCTTGCCCGCGAGCGACTGTCGGATTCCCAACTGTGGGTAAACCCGGACTGTGGCCTCAAAACACGCAAATGGGAGGAGGTCCGCCCTGCCCTCATGAACATGGTCGATGCAGCACGTGCGCTCCGGTAGAAAGTGTAGGCCGGAGGGTTTCCTGGTTGCTCACCATGTGGTGAGTGACCGGCTGCCGCATGTCGGCCGTGAATGTGCCAAAACGCGATCACATCCTTTGAAATAAGTCACTCGAGCGAGAATGTGCACTTTCCTTCGGCACGTGTATTAATCGCGCAGGAGTAAAGGGTACCGTTTTCTCCCTGTGACGTGTCGAGTTCGAAGGGGATGTGATTGGCGTCGAGACCGCTCCGGCCATGGGTTATCAGCATGCCAAGTGCGCTGTTCTCGATCAGTTCGTAGAGGACTTCTCGGCTCGGTTCATTGAAATGCGCGGGTAAATACATGACAGTTTCTTTCACTGGCCCCCGGGTTCGCTATTCACCGGTTGACATCCGATGGCAAGCGTTCCAACGCGGCGGCGATCTGGCGCTTCGCTGCTGAGGGCAGAGGCAGGATGGGACGCGGGGGGTCGGCACGGCAAATGTCGAGCAATTCGGCAAGTACATAGACGACGCGAAGGCTCGAGAACTCCTTGAAGAGGCTCCAGAGCGGCGCAAGCGTGGCATCGATCCGTCGCGCTTCGGCCGCATCGCCCTGTTGCGCCGCCGTGACGATCTTCACGCAGACCTCGGGCAGGATGCCGGCGAGGACGCTGTACCATGTGTCGGCGCCGGCGATCATGGCCTCTGCGGCGTTCCAGTCGCCGCTGTAGCCGATCGAGAACCCTTCCGGCACAGTGCGCCTCTGGTCGGCCAGATGGCTCTTGATCGCATCGCCCTTGTCTGTCGGATTCTTGATAGCGACAATCCCACCCACCTTTGCCAGGCGGCTGACGAGTGGTGGGGTGAAATGGAAATGCGTCGTTCCTGGATTGTCGTAGACGACGATCGGCAGGCCGCTCTCGCACGCCACCGTCGAGAAATGTTCGAACACCTCGTCATCAGTGAGCGGGGTGTAGGAGGCGGCCGCAAGCAACCCCGCGGCAGCCCCAAGGGCCTTAGCGTCCTGCGCGAGCCTCACTGCTTCGTCGGTGCGCAGCGCGCCCACACCCACTACGACCGGCATTTGTCCCCCGGTTTCGTCCAAGGTCTCGGCGAGCGCCCGTCGCCGTTCCTCGCGCGTCAGATACATGTATGTGCCGGTGCTGCCGAGAAGACCGATGGAATCGACCTGAGCGGCGCAAAGCCTGGCAATCAGCTTGCGCAGAGCAACGGTATCGACGCGGCCGTCACGATCGGCGGGCGTGATGGGAAACGCGGAAAGACCGCTCAGGAATGCCATGGCAAGGCTCCAGGTTTGTGCGTGAGCGCAGGACTGGCCGGACGACAGGTCATCACAAGGCGTCCAGAGCCCGCCGCAGGTCGGCGATTAGGTCATCGACGTCTTCAAGACCCACCGAGAGACGCATGAGGTCCTCGCCGACTCCATCGGCCAGATGCGCATCCTTGCGGATCGGCTGACGAGCACGGGTCAGGCTTGCCGGATGATAGATGAGGCTGTCGGCATCGCCGAGGCTGACAGCCCGGGTGATCAGGTTGAGCCGGTCCATCATCCGGCGCGCGCCCTCGAACCCAGCGTGGAGGCCAAAGGCCAACATGCCCGACCCTTGGGACATCTGCTTTCGCGCCGTCACCTGATCAGGGTGCGAGTCGAGGAAGGGATAACTCACCCATGCCACCGCCGGGTGCGCCTCGAGCGCCTGAGCCACCGCAAGGGCCGTGGCGCTGTGCCGTTCCATGCGCAGCGTGAGCGTCTTCAGACCGCGCAGGATCAGGAAGGCTGACATGGGCGAGAGCGCTGCGCCGGTGATGTAGCGCAGGCCCGTTTCGTGCAGCGTGCGGAGCGTTTGCGCGTCGCCGAGAATCGCCCCGCCAAGGGCATCGCCGTGCCCATTGATGTATTTGGTCAGCGAGTGGAGCACGAGGTCTGCCCCATGTTCGAGCGGCCGCTGGAGCGCGGGGGAGGCGAAGGTGCTGTCGACTGCAACCTTTACACCGCGCGCGTGGGCGCGCTCGGCAATGGCAGCGATGTCGAGGATGCGGCTCAGCGGATTCACCGGCGCCTCGAAGAAAACAAGCCGGGTCCGCTCGGTGATCGCGGCATCGAGATTGTGAGGATCGGACAGGTCGACCGCGACGACCTTGATGCCGAAGCGGGGGACCGCCTGTTCGACCATGGCAAGCGTGTTCGCATAAAGCGTCCTGTGGACGATGAGTTCATCGCCTTGGGACAGGAGCGACAGGATCAGCGTCCCGAAAGCCGCCATCCCCGAGGCAACGACCAGACCTGCCTCGGCTCCTTCCAGATTGGCGAGCCGTTGCTCGAGGATCTCCGTCGTCGGATTGTATTCGCGCGCATAGAGCCTTCCGCCAAGCGCGGCGGCGGCCTCGTTCGCTGCCACGCTTTCGAATCCATAGGTCGAGGTCAAGAAGACTGGCGGCTGAACGGCATTGGAAAAGCCGGCGGGATCGTAGCCATGATGGATCGCCCGAGTGGCGAATCCGGGACCGGTGTCGTTGAGCGACCGCGTGAGAGCATCGGTTTCGGATTGATAGGAACGGGTCATTCGGCCTCTAGATCTTTCTTGGGTTTCCGAAAGATTGACGGCAAACTGGCCAATGTGAAATATCCAGTTAGCAATGAATGAAATGGTCCAGTCTTCAAGTGGCGGTTCTGCAGGTCGCTCGCACGCGATGGGTGCACGCCAGATCTACGAGGCTCTTCGCGAGCAAATCCTCGGCGGCGTCTATGAAACCGGTAGTCAGCTGCCGTCCTCCCGCGGCCTGGCAGATGACCTTGGAGTTTCGCGAACGACGGTGACGGTCGCCTATGACCAACTGACCGCGGAAGGTTTTATCGAAGTCCGTAAAGGCGCACGACCTCGCGTTGCATCCTCGCTGATCGGTCCTGAGACGAGCCGCACTGTCGCGAAACGAGTCGGCCCGGTTCATCTGTCCGCCTATGGCGAACGACTGCGCGTTACGCCGCCCTGGCCGGATTATCTGCCGACTGGGCTGAAGGTCGATTTCCGCTATGGCGACCTGGCGACGTCAGACTTCCCCGCATTGGTCTGGAAACGTGCGATGAACGAGGCGATGGGGCAGCGCCCGTTGCGTCTTGCCTATGACGACCCTCGCGGCTCGCGCCGGCTGCGCCAGGCGCTCCAGGGCTATCTCTGGCGCGCCCGAACGCTGAGCTGCGACCTCGAGCAGATCATCATCATCAACGGTTCGCAGCAGGGCCTAGATCTGTGCGCTCGCCTGCTTCTCGATCCCGCCGACCGCTTCGTCATCGAGGACCCGTGCTATAGGATGGCGCGTCAGGTCTTTGCCAGTACGGGTGCCTCGCCCGTCCCGGTCACCGTCGACGAGGACGGGATGAAGACGGAGTTGCTGGCGGGGATCGGGGCACGACTGGCCTATGTCACGCCATCGCATCAGTTTCCGCTGGGCGGCGTCATGCCGATCGCGCGCCGCCATCAGCTTCTGGAATGGGCGCGGCACAACAACGCCTATGTGATCGAGGACGACTACGACAGCGAATATCGCTACGACATCAATCCGGTCCCTCCGCTGCACAGTCTCGAGGACCACGGGGCTGTCATCTACCTCGGCACGATCTCCAAAACGCTCTCGCCGATGCTGCGTATCGGCTACCTCGTCGTCCCGCCGGAATTGCAGGAGGTCTTCGCAACCGCCAAACAATTCGCGGACCGGCATTCGCCGGTGGCTGAACAGGAGGCTCTGGCCTCTTTGATCGAGAGTGGCGGCTACGAAAGCCATGTGCGGCGCGTGCGCAGGCTGAACGGCGAGCGTCGGGGGACGTTGTTGGGCGCCTTGCGGCGCAGCTTCGGAGATCGCATCGCTGTCCAGGGAGCAGAGGCCGGTCTGCACGTCGTCGTTTGGTTCGACGAACTGCCGCGATCGCGGGAAACGAGCCTGGTCGAAGCCGCCCGAGGCGCGGGCCTGGGGCTACACCTGATCTCGCCCCTTTACGAGCGGCAGTCGGACGAAGGCCACATCGATCGCATGGGGCTTGTCATGGGCTATGCCGCCTTGAGCATTCGGCAGATCGAGAAGGGCGTTGAGGTCCTGCGAGCGGTTGTCAGGCAGGTACAAGACGGGTTGCCGGGACACGGTGGCTAAAACGGCGGGGACGCGGCGTGCTGGCGAGGAAACCGACCCTTGGGCTGAACCGCGTTTCGTTGCAAAGCCAACTGGACTGGGAAAACGCCATACCATGCTGTTGATCAGGCCAGTTTGGCGGCAGATTTTCGTGCGAGACGAATTTCCGAAAGCGATGCATGACCCGGCAAGGAAAGCTGCTTCACATCCATATCGCGCCCGCTGCCTCATATGAAATGGAGGATCTGGAGGAGGCGTAGCTTGTTGCCGGCCGAGGTGGGCTCGAGCACCCGCAAGACATAATCGACGATCTCTATCAGGCCTTGTCCACCGCCGAATGATGGAATTATCCAGCGCATGGTGCGGCATGCACCATGGCGACGCCAGAAGATCTGGACGCTCGACAAGCACCTTTCTTGAAACATTTCCCGAACGACCCGCAGCGCAAAGCCTCCCCATGAGAAAAGAGCATCCCATGTCTTTCACGCCATTGATTGCCCCCGAGATCAAGGCCCGCTACCCGGATTTTCATCTGATCAGCATTGTGGTGCGGAACGCTGAAATCGACGTGCCGGATGCACAGGCGTTGAACGACACGATTGCGGCGGCGGAACAGGCGGCGCTTCGCGATGACGCCCAAAGGGACGCGCGTCTTGCGGCGTGGGCCGTTGCCTACGAGGCTTTCGGCACAAAGGCCAATCGAACGCCGTGCTCGGCCGCCGCGCTTCTCAAGCGGGTGCGGAAAGATGGCTCTCTCCCGCGGATTTCCCCACTGGTTGATGCCTACAATGCCGTCAGCGTGTTGTACGGCGTTCCGATTGGCGGGGAGGATCTCGATCTTTACCAGGGGGTCCCGAGACTTCTAGTTGCGAAGGGAGCGGAGCCATTCGACACGATCGAGCAAGGTGAAATGGTAACCGAGCATCCCGAACCGGGCGAAGTCATCTGGTGCGATGATGCCGGTGTCACGTGCCGCCGCTGGAACTGGCGGCAGGGGCGGCGCACCATGGTCACGGTCGATACCCGCGCCATGTGGCTCGTGCTGGAAGCCCTCGGCCCAATGTCAGCTAAACAGATGACGGCCACCGGAGAGCATCTGATGGGACTTATCCAAGCGTTGTGCCCGGGTGCGCGAATCGAAACCGCGCGAATCGACGTGTCCACTACATCTCGTGTTCCTTAGGGCATGGCCCCACCTTTCGGAGAAACACCCCACTCAGCCCTGTCCGGATCTGGCGCTCCTTGCTCGCTCCGCTGGCCTACACAGTTGATTGCGAACGACCCAGAACGGCTCTCGAAAACGAGCGTCGAACGAAATCAGATCACCGTTTGTTCTCCCTTAGCGTTGTTTGGCGTACTTTTATCGCGATGCCTTCAGTGGGAATGGTCCAATTGCGCAAGCTCGGTCGAGTGATCGCGGAGAAGCTTAATGTCGACTAAATCGAAATTCATGGAGCGGTACGGAACGGGTGCGAACCCGGGACGTCGTCCCGGTGTCGTCAGGCTCTCCCGTCCGACTGAGCCTCAGTTTTCTTCACGGCGCGAATACTCCTGAAGCCGCCCGGATTCTCGTTAAGAGACAGCTGCCGCTCAGGACGGCCCACGCGATACTCACGGAGATGGTCGATCACGGCAAGGCGTTCGTGACGGTTCCTTGCGTCGACGATCTATTGGCACTGAAGAATGAACTGTCGTCCGCAGGCGTGATCGCGAAGGTTCATGCGCCGCGGCCGATAAGTGTTCGCGAAGTCCGGGATCGCACGAAGCTCTCTCAGGAGGCATTCTCCGTGAGGTATGGCCTCGATCTGGCAACGCTTCGAAACTGGGAGCAAGGTCGCTCGAAACCGGATGCAGCGGCGAATACTCTCCTTTGGACCATCGCCCGGAATCCGGAAGCAGTCGAAGAATCGCTGGACATGGAGGACGGAGTGGCTGCCCCTTCGCCCTAAGGGGGCCGATCACTTCGGCGCGCGGCAATTCGGCCGCCAGCGCAATGGCCGGCCGCCGCGCGGTATCGCCAGCGCGCGAGCCTCATGCGTCAGACGCCTTCCTTGGCATGTCGCACGCCAGATCCCAAACATGATTCCATCGCAACGAGCTGGTGACGGAAGCAGTGTCTGCACTTTGGAAACGAGCCATTTGCGTTCTCATGGACGTCGCGACTCGTCTCGTCCAGTAAAAGTCGCAATCATTGTCAATTGCGATGTTCCGCAGTCAGCTGGCCGTTTATTTTCCTAAGATCTGCGTTACAGGCCGGGGCGTTGTCGCCGTTTCGGCGGGCAAGATGGGATAGGCGACCTCGGGTGCCTTTCCGGTCAGCGAGTTGAGGAAGGCAACAAGCAGGTCGACTTCTTCGTCCGCCAGTACCACGCCAAGCTGGGTGGTTCCCATGATGGCAACGGCCTGTTTCAGATCCCAAACCTTGCCCGAATGAAAGTATGGCGCGGTGAGTGCAACGTTGCGCAGCGGCGCGACGCGGAAAACATAGGAATCGTCGGCTGCATTGGTGACCGCAAATCGGCCCTTGTCTTTTTCCGGCAGGACCTCGGCGCTGGGCTGTTCCACGAGGCCGAATGGGTAATAGGCTTGCCCACCAACGTTGATACCGCCATGGCAGGACGAGCAGCCTTTGTCCATGAAAAGCGCCAGACCCTGTTTCTGTTCGGAAGTCATGGCGGCGTCATCGCCATTCAGGAAACTGTCGAAGGGGGCCGGCGTGACCAGTGTCGCCTCGAAGGCTTCGATTGCCTTGGCGAGGTTGTCGAAGGTGACCCGATCGGCTTCAGCCGGAAAAGCTGCATCGAACCACTCGAGATATTGCGGCATCGACTTGAGCGTGGCGATGACTTGACCCGGTGTATTGGCCATTTCGACGCCGGCTTGGACCGGTCCCTTCGCCTGAGCCTTCAGGTCTTCGGCACGACCGTCCCAGAACTGGGCGATGTTGAAGACAGCGTTTAGTACAGTCGGCGCGTTGCGCGGTCCCTTCTGCCAACCATGGCCGATCGAGGTTTCATGATTGTCGTCGCCGCCGGTGGCCAAGTTGTGGCACGAGTTGCACGACAAGACGCCTGACGCCGAGACGCGTGGATCGAAGAACAGTGCCTTGCCGAGGGCGATCTTCTCCGGTGTGATCGGGTTGTTAGCGACTACCGGCGTGGTGGGTGGCAAAGCCTTGAAAGTGGCCAGTGCCGTTTCTCTGAGGTCTGCGGGGATCGAATCCGCAGCAAAAGCGATGGCTGTCAGCAAGGGGACAGCCATCGTACTGAATAGGATTTTCATAAATGATCTCGCTGCGTCGTGCACGCAGCCACTCTGGGATATGCGGCTCATGAACGCCCTGCGCTAGATCAGTTGCGGGAGAGGACCGGGGGTCTGACACCTGTTTTCGCGGCAGAGCTGGGACCCTCTTGGAAGTGATCGCTCTTCTCGATTGGACTTCAGGGAGGAGGAGGAGGATCCCTGCTCGGCAACCTTCGGCGCCGGAGCCGTGCTCCGGTTCTCTGCGCCTTCAACTATGAAGAAATCGGGGCCACCGTGTCCGATTCGGTTTGGGGCCGGTTATCTGTTCCGCAGCAGGTCCTGCTCGATTTCCGGCGTGCCTTCGCCAGATCGACGTTGGCCGAAATCGATCCGCGATCGCGTCTTGTAGCACCCTTTGCGGGAGAATCTTATTTTCGACTGTGAGGGCCGTTGGGCTGAGCGAAATTAAACGAATTTCAAAGGGCGCCCGAGTAGCTGTTTTAATTGACTTGTGAGGCCTATAGCCTCCATCGAGCGAATATTGGCAGACGACGGAGCACAATTTTGGCTTCGTTTATCATCTTGCTTCAATAGGACAACTGCTTTGCAATAATTACACGGCAATTTACCATCATGAATTTTAGAGAACCAAGTCCCACGCAGTGATTTTCACATCGGAAGCGTTGCAGTCCTGTCGCGAGAAGCTGATTTACAAATACAACAAGATGATTAACATCGCCATAGCGCGCAAAATATTGTTTGTTCGCTGTAATACGCTCCAGACTCCGGCGAAATCTCGATACAATAACCTCGTCGGCGTACCCGCTCCAGCCTCACATACGACTGCAACGCCTATATTTGCGCTTTTCCACTGCCCGACATGCAGGCAGCGAGCCATTGCATCGCGGAGGTTGCATCTTCCAATATGGCGACCTGTTTCGCAAAGCGGAAAAAAGTCTTGCGCGCTGCGCTCGCAGGTATTCGTCCGTTGTATGCATCAAAGCACGCCCTGAGGGCGGCTTCGTAGATCCGGTCTCTGCGATCTTCTGGCCATTCGTTGAGAAAATCGATAGCATCCGCAGGACGGGCAATCTCTTGCACGATGTGCGCTGCACGCCTTACGAAAGTGGGCTGCTGAAAGTTCCTGAGCTCATTCGTTCCTCCCGACCTGCTGAACCGCTAGTTTGCGTGAACAGGCGCCTCCTCTACACCCGCCCACCATTGCGGAATGTGTTGTCACAGCGATAGCGGTTCAATAGCAAAGCAGCGGCGTGATGTCCTCGGTTTACCAGCGGGCCAATCGCTAACATCCTGCTGCGAGAGCGGCTCACCGGATGAATCTACATCGTTTCGACCGTTGCGAATCAACGCTTGATAGTTCCTCCACGCGCCACCAGGAAGCGGCCACTGCTCTGCCACCGATTTCACAGCCAAAGAGAGGATGGCGAACAGAAACAGCCCGCTTCGTTTCGAGATTACTGGTCGTCTGGCGCAAAGCTTACGGCCGAGACGCGCCTGAAAATGCGCAAGCACCGCGGCAGGTCGCCAACAACGGAACGCATCAACGGTCATGACGGCGCGATACCGCGCTATAGATCTCGCTGCTGGACGAGCATCGCAATAACCCTGTCGAGACCTTGGTTGCTTTCAGCGGCGACCGCCACTATGAAGCGACGCTTCGCCGACTGTGTTTCACGCCGCCTGGAGAGTTTCATGACAGAAGAAGCCGAAAAAAACATCGACACCCTCATCGAGCTCACGGCCGATGTCGTCTCAGCCTATGTCTCCAACAATCCGATCCCGGTGGGGGATCTCCCTGCCCTCATCGGCCAAGTGCACGCGGCTCTGAAAGGGACGGCCGGAGGTGTCTCTGCAGAAGAGCCGGTTGCCCTTACGCCTGCAGTCCCGATCAGGAAGTCGGTGACACCGGACTACATCATCTCCCTTGAGGACGGGAAGAAATTCAAATCGCTAAAGCGCCATCTGTCGACCCACTATGGGCTGACGCCAGATGGATATCGGGCCAAATGGGGCCTGCCGGCGGATTATCCCATGGTCGCGCCGAACTACGCCGCGGCGCGCTCGTCATTGGCCAAGACGATGGGGCTCGGCCGCAAACCGAAAGCGCCGGAAGCGCCGGAGCCGGCGCCGACGAAGCGAACCCGCAAGAAGGTCGCGGCTTGATTTCGGCAATCGAGATTCGTTCTGGAGCGTTGCAGCCATCGGCTTAATCTGCGCGTCATATAAAAAGGCGGGGCCAACCCCGCCTTCCTTTCAAAAAACTTTGTTTCATGAGGCATTCGCGACGCCTGCAGCAATCTGCTGCCCTCAGTTTTTGCTCGCTCCTATCGAGCGGCCGTGAGGACCTCCGGACCTACGCGCCCACTCTTGCCAGGACGCAGGAGAAAATTTCAACCAGCTTTGCTGAGGCTGCCAGCGGAGGATTTGCCAGTGCGGCGATCCTGCTCGATCTCATAGTTGATCTTCTGGCCGTCAGCGAGGGTCGAGAGGCCCGCGCGTTCGACAGCGGAAATGTGGACGAAAACATCCGGACCGCCATTGTCGGGCTGGATAAATCCAAACCCCTTGGTGCTGTTGAACCACTTTACCGTTCCAGTCGGCATATACGTGTTCCTCCTTAACAATTGCAACGTGGGCAGGCCATTAGGCCTGCCCGACTCATAGCCCAGACTTGGGCGCAGCAAAAAGCGAAAAAATTGTTAAGCTCCGATCAGCTGGCGCACTCCATTATGGCCTTAGTCGCCAGCAAGCACTGTCCTACACTACCGCTCGAGCATGGCCGGAAGCGCCCGATCCTTGCAACGCTCCTCAGCGCCACGTCTATGGCGGTGCTTGGAGGCACGGGACGTAAGGCCGACCGCTGCTCGTGCCGCCAGGTCAAAGGCCAGGTAGTTCACGGAGCTACCTTCGTGCATAACGGCTTGGCAAGCGCTTGAAGGAGTTTCGAATTGGATTGTTTCAAGAGGGTCGAGGGGTTAATCGATGCCACCAGCGTGGAAGCGATCGATAACGCGCGCGTTTTGCTGGACCAGTTGAAGGGCAAGTCAGAAACAATCGCCCAAGCGATCGACGACTTCCTACTTGATTTCATGACCTTGCTGTTTGTGGTAGCGCTACCCGCGAGCGGTTCCACAATCCGGCGAGGCGGTTGGCGCGCATCACATTGAGCAGGATCAGGCTGTTACTCACCCGATGCTCTTGACCTTAGGGACCACGCCGCCAGGGATGCGTTTGCAGCCGCAAAGAAGGCAAAATCTGTTCGCCGCCAAACCGAGCACAGCCAGGCGGTATTTACGCAGATGAATTCGATCGCGGCCGCCAAATTCTCCTGTGTGGTACCCAGCGACGACGGCAAGCGCGGACAGCTTCCGTGCTGCTGTCCTCCAGCGACAAACCTGCCTGCATGCCCCCCATCCACGGCGAGCTCGACGGTTGTTTCTCACGTTTGACCAAGGTCCCGCGCAAACACTCCTCTTTCCCGCAGCAACTCATCAGGCTCAACGGCCTCGCGGCAGGCGCATTACGCCAGAAGCGCGCAACCGCATCGTTTTTTCCCGCCCGAGTCCTACGATCGTCGTTTTCCAGCGCCTCGCGGATATCGCCCAACTCGCCGATTTTTGATCAGATCCGTCTTCGCGCGCGAGCAGGCTCCGCGCTCGAGTTGGCTACGCTGCTCACGCCTCTGCCCTGCAGCATCGACCGGCTGTCGAGAACAGGGTTCCGCTGCGTCGACCGACAGCTCCATTCTCACCGTCAGTGCAGTGGCCATTCGAAGCGCATCCTATACCCCTCCCCCGGCAGCGCGCCCAATCGTCTTCCGAACGAAGAAGATATTCTCAGCCGCGCGCGCGTCGCGTTCGGCCCTGTCCGATGTCAGACAATGTCGGATGCGCAACATGGCAGAGCCCGATTTGTCCACTGCCTCGAACGGTTTTCTGATCTGGCACGGTGCATGCTTGGTCATCCGCAAGGCGTCGCGGACCAAGGAGAATCCGTCCCATGATCACCTCACCAAGAAATCCCGCCGCAGGTCTCCTGGGTCCCTCCAAAGATGAGGCTCGGGTAAGCCCTGGCCCCATGAAGAGCTTATTCATCTGGCTCGGCGCTGTCCGCCGATCCTCCCACGCGGGGAGACGGGGACGCAGCGCCTTCATCAAAATTAGCAACAAATCACTTTGCCTCGAACCTTGCCTTTCAACCAGCCACCACAACCGGAGCCATCGATCGTCCCCCTGGCTGCGCAAGGCGTTCATTGCCACCGCGCTGGCCCTGGTGACGACCGCTCCGGCTCTGGCCGCCACCGCCGGCGGCAAGGTGACGGATTTCCTGCTCGACAACGGCATGGAAGTGGTCGTCATCCCCGATCACCGCGCGCCGATCGTCACTCATATGGTGTGGTACAAGATCGGCAGCGCCGACGAGCCACCCGGCAAATCAGGCCTTGCCCATTTCCTCAAGCATCTGATGTTCAAGGCGACGATCAACCACGCCGCCGGCGAGTTCGACCGAGCCGTCTCAGCCATTGGCGGCTACAATAACGCCTTCACCGCCTATGACTACACCACCTTCCTCGAGACGGTGGCGCCCTCGGCGTTGGGTGAGATGATGGGCTTCGAGGCCGATCGCATGTTCAACCTCATCCTCAACGACGATGATATCAAGACCGAGCGCGACGTGATCCTGGAGGAGCGCCGTTGGCACAGAGAGACGAACCCGCAGGCTCTGCTGGACGAGGAGGTCAACGCGACGTTGCGGCAGAACCAGCCCTACCGCATTCCGGTCATCGGCTGGATGCAGGAGATGGAGAAGCTGAACGGCACCGACGCATTCACCATCTACAACAAATACTACCGACCGAACAACGCCGTGCTGGTGGTGGCGGGCGACGTAGAGCCTGAGACGGTAAAGGCGCTGGCCGAGAAGACCTATGGCAAGGTTGTGCGCGGGCCGGACCTGCCCCCGCGCAACCGTCCGGTCGAGCCGGAGCAGAACACCAGGCGCACAGTGACGCTGACCGATGCGCGCGTTTCGGTGCCGAGCTTTTCCACTCAATGGGTGGTGCCGTCCTATCATACGGCAGAGCCCGGCGAGGCCGAGGCGCTCGACCTGCTGGCCGAGATCCTCGGCGGCGGTAGCCGCAGCCGGCTATATCAGGAGCTTGTCGTCAAGCAAGGCATAGCCTCGGCGGCCGGCGCCTCCTTCCAGGGCACCATGCTAGACGACACCAATTTCACCATCTCCGGCTCGCCGGGCGGCGATGCAACGATCCTCGATCTCGAAGCGGCGGCCGTTGCCGAAGTCGCCCGGATCGCCAAGGATGGCGTCACCAGCGACGAGCTGGACAAGGCCAAAGACCGCTATATCCGCTCGGTGATTTTTGCGCACGACGAGCTGGACCACATCGCCAACATTTATGGCAAGACGCTCACCACCGGTGGCAATGTGAAGGACGTGCTCGAGAGGCCGGACCGCGTCCGCAAGGTCACCACCGACGAGGTCAAGGCGGTCGCCGCGCGTTACCTGGTGCTCGACCATTCGACCACAGGCTATCTTTTGCCGCAGCAACAGGCGGGGAATTGATCATGAGCTCCATCCCCATGCAAATGCGCCGGCCGGTCTTCCCTCGGCGCGCCTTCGCCCCCTGTTCCTCTCCATCCTCTTTCTCATCTTGCGGGCGCTCGCCCGGTAAACGGGATCTGTTTAAAGCCGCGAGGAGCGGTTTTCGCGGGCCTTGCCAGGCATTTGCCGGTTCAGGCGTCATTATTGGGGTGCGCTCCTCCTCAGGCCAGCCTCTCTTCGAGTGGATAGAGTCGCCGATTCGTGGTCCGCAGATTGTAGGCGCAGGCCACCAGCATCCACTCCGCGCCGCTGGCGAGCCGATGTCCGTTGTTCAATCGTTCGACTGGTAGAACCGCGAGGCATCTTCTAGCGTATTCAGGTATTCTCCCTTCCAGTCGGGTACCGTGGTCTACCAGCTGTCTGGCCGAGGCCCTATAAGGAACCCGGACGTCGCGGAGTACACACCGCACCTGCTATATATACCTGCTGCGTTGAGGAGGAATCCGGTATTGCCCCTGTGCCTGCCGATGATCCGTCACCTGAGATCCCCCGACCTGTTTGGACCCATTGATCGCCTGCCGGCACTTGGCACGCGGATCAGCGAGCGGACATTCGAGGTCCTCAACCCGTCGACTGGCGAAGTGCTGGCAGAACTACCCGACATGGGTGTCGAGGAGACATGCGCTGCGATCGAGAAGGCCTATGTCGCGCAGCCTGGAAGGGCAGGGTTGACCGCACGTGAGCGCAGCGACGTTCTATGGCGATGGCATCAGTTGATCATCGACCACGCCGACGATCTCGCCGCGATTCTCACCGCGGAGATGGGCAAGCCGCTTGCCGAAGCCAAGTCGGAGATATCGCATGCTGCGGCGTATCTGCAATGGTACGCCGAGGAGGCCAATCGCGTCTATGGCGAGACGATCTCCGCACCATCGATGGACCGCCGAATGCTCATAATCAAGCAGCCCATCGGAGTTGTTGGCATGATAACGCCATGGAATTTCCCGGCCTCGATGGTGGCGCGCAAAATCTCGCCAGCCTTGGCGGCGGGCTGCACGATCGTCCTCAAGCCCGCTGAACATACGCCGCTCGTGGCGGGAGCAATGTTCGCCCTCGCCCATCAGGCTGGCTTTCCCGAAGGCGTCGTCAACCTGATCTATGCGTCCGAAGGTGACGCGGTCGGCCGCGAACTTTGTACCAATCCCAAGGTCCGCAAGATCAGCTTCACCGGGTCGACTGAGATCGGGCGCCTTCTCATGCGCCAGTGCTCGGACCAGATCAAAAAAGTCAGCCTTGAGCTCGGCGGCAATGCACCTTTCATCGTCTTCGATGATGCCGATATCGATCCCGCGGTTGACGGTGCGATCCAGGCGAAGTTCCGCAATGCCGGCCAGACCTGCGTTTCGGCGAACCGCCTTTACGTCCAGTCGGGCGTTCACGACGAGTTCGTCGAGAAATTCGTGCAACAGGCTCGCCAACTTCAAGTTGGTGACGGTTTCGCTCCCGGAGTGGACATCGGACCGCTCATCGACAAGCACGCTTTGGCCAAGATCGAATCCCATATTGCCGATGCCGTCGCCAAAGGCGGCGCAATTCGATGCGGGGGCAAACGCATCGGCACGAATGGCACGTTTTTCCAACCGACAGTCCTGACCGGTGTCTCCAGCGAGATGACCGTCGCGCAAGAAGAGACATTCGGGCCGCTGGCACCGATTATTCGCTTCAAAGATGCGGATCAGGTCGTGCGTGAGGCCAACGACACGATCTACGGCCTCGCGGCCTACTTTTATGCCTCCAACCTGAAGCGTGTCTGGCGTGTGGCCGAGGCCTTGGAATATGGAATGGTCGGGGTAAATACCGGCCGGATGTCTTCAGAAGCGGCGCCGTTCGGTGGGATAAAACAGTCCGGCATCGGGCGGGAGGGATCCCGCCATGGCCTCGAGGACTACCTCGAAATGAAATATCTCTGCATGGGCGGCATCTGAATTTTCGGCTTGCAGGGTTCACAGACCGGGTAACCTAGCGAGCGATCTCCAAATATGTGAATTGTAGGATCGCTCCTCGATTGGGAACTGAGGGGCGGCTCCGTACCCGAGCAAACACGCAATCCTGAAGGAGCACCCTGGCTGGACTTATCTCTCGACGAGACAAGCGTGTGCATTGACGGCGAAGACGGCGTGCATGTGACGGAGGATACGCTTGCGGAGGGATTTGGCGGCCCTCGCCGACCATCTTCAGGCGACGGGCTGTCTTTGCGCGGGTCTGGTTGGAAGCTTGTGCACCATCGCGATCGCGAACGCTGGTTGTGCGCAATATCCGGTTTGTGGGGCAGAATTTTGAACCTGCTACCTTCCGATTGTCAGTAGCTCAGTTGTTCTTCGGCCGACTGCCGCGCCAGTACAGGCTCGGACAGAATCGAAGATACCATCAGGCAGGCATTCGCATTCGACATTTCCGGTGATCGGCGCACGATCCAGGGCGCGCCAGGTTGACCAAGCGCCTCGAACCGCATGACAGTCTTGACCGTCTGGAGGACGGAAATCCCGCGATGCCGAAGAGGTTGGTCAGCGCAGTCGAGCCCACAGGGCATTTGCGGCACGAAACAGCAAGGGCTGGGAAGCGATCGGCCGCGCGGTCCTCGAAGGCGCGGGCCAGGGTGTCGATGATGCGTTGGTTCAGGTCCGCCAATCTGGTCTCTGCCGTCTGATAGCGGCTTCGGTCGCCAGTGACAGCGAGTAAAGATATTTGGCATCATCGGCTTTGATTACCGCGCAGATCTGGTCGAGATTGGGATAGCTCACTGGTGCACCTTTGGGCTCATAGTGCTTCCTCCTCATCGAGATGAGCATTGCCGGATTTGGCGTAGAACACCAACACGGGTCCGAGATCAAAACGCGTCCCGGGCGCAAGGCGCTGGACGGACCGGGGCCATGTTTCGGTTGAGACGCCATCGATGCCTCGCGCCAGCGTTCTGGCGAATCGGGGCATCAGCGGAGCGAGTGTCGGCGCCAGGATCGCAGCGGCCGTCGTCTGAAGGGCTAGCGAAGTCCGATTGCGGGCGGGATAGAAACGTCGCGCCGCCGCATAGTCTTGCGCCCGACGGTAGATCACGCAATCGCGCACGAAATCGCAGACCTGAGCGGCCGCGCGCCGGACCGAGAAGCCTTCGTCCGAATAGGCGCGTTCCATCGCCGCGCGATAGATCTCTATCCGAGCAAAGAAGGCGCGGTCGGCCGGGCTCCAGTCGCCTGCATCGGGTACACGGCCGCCAAAAGCCTGCTTGATTTCCTGGTTCAACGCATCAAGCCAGTTCAGCCAAATCCCTTGGAACACCTCGTTCTCGGTGCGGCGCAGCGCGTCCAGCGTGAAATCCGTCCGCTCACCTTCCGGGCGCGTCAGGCCCAAATGGAGGCGCACGACGTCGACTGTCTTTGGGCTCAGAACCTCCTTGCCCCAGACCGCATGGCGGCAGCTGGTTGAGAACTTCTTGCCGTCGAGCAGGTAGAACTCGTTGACGTGATAGTGGATGCGTGGCGTCCAGTGGGAGAAGACCTCGGCGTAAAGAGCGGGGTAGAGTAGCGCGTGGTAGAACGAATTGTCGAAGCCGAAGAAATGGACAATCTGCCAGTCGTTGCCGGGCATCTCCGCCTTCCAGTCGCGACCCAGCAAGCGGCCGAGCGCCTGGATGTTGTAAAGAAAACCGAAGGCCATTTCCGGCCAGACCCAGATCACTTGCCCCGGGAACCCTTCGGCCGGCAGGCCCCAGTCCGACGGGTGGGTAATGGGCACTGAAAAGTTGCCGCGTCGGCGTAGGCGCGCGAAGAGATCTAAGATCCGTAGCGGGACGCCCGACGCCCTTAGATGCCGGTCGATATTGTCGTAGCATCGGTCCAAGGCAAGTTCCGGGCGGCGGACGGAGCCGACCAGCGGCGCCTCGGCAGACTGCCGTGACCGGGCTGCACCCAAGTCGTGGCAAAGGTTTGGGGCGCCGCATTCCTCGCAGATGTTGCCATCGGCGGAGCCGCCGCAATCGGGGCAGAGGCCGCTAACATCCGGCTCGTAAAGATAGTGGCCTGTCACAGCATCGAAAAGCGCAGGGCTCTGGCGCAGACCTACCGCCGTGCTGCTCAGAAGACTGCGGAAACACGCGGCTTGAAACTCGCAATAACCGTCATCGCCCGTCGTGAGTTGGAAGCTGTGGACCTCACAATCGAAAAGTGCAAGCGTGGCGCGAATCTCGTCGGCGTAGTAGTGCGCCACGTTTGCAGGCGTCGATTGATCGGCATCGGCGCGTGTCGTGACGTAGCTCTGGTTGTCATCGCTTCCAGTGAGGTGATATGCTTCGACTCCTTTCATGCGTAGGAAACGAGTATAGACGTCGGCGCCGAAATAGGGGCCAGAAAGATGCCCCAGATGCAGATCGCCATTTGGCGTTGGCGGCGTGGAGAAGACGAAGATCGGCCCGCGTGGAGCCGTGGTCTTTGCAGCGGCATCAAGGGCGGCCTCGCCGTCTCGCCAGTAGACATCGACGAAATCTAGGTCTTCGTTTCCGTCGTTGCGCAGCACATGCGCTTCAAAAGGGTGGAACAGAACGACATCGCCCGCCTCGACCGAGATTTCCCCAAGGTCGGTCCTGACCTTGCCCGCGCCAGACAGGACCACGAAGGCCTCGATTTCGTCGTGCCGATGGGGCTCGGATGTGACGCCGGGTCCAACCTTTCCGAATGAAAACCCCGTGCGAGCGCTTCCCGTTCCAAGCGTGGCCATGTCGATACCGAACGCCCGCGACAGCTCCGTTCGAGAAAACCTGTATTTGCGCATGACGAACCTAAGCTGTTGAAGCAGTGGGATCTTCGGCTGCCAACGCGACAGCCTCCCGTGGAATTTGTGGAGAGAAACGGTAGCCCGACCCGTTGGCGGCCCCGGCCAGGATAATGCAGCTCTGGGCCGCCAGGCGGGCGACGAGGGGGGCGCCAGTCGGGCTGTAGGCGTCACAAAAGACCGCCCTGCGACCACCTCCACAATCCACGTGCCGAAGCGTCGTAACGGGCTGCGGTCAATGCTCCGCGAGCCCGCAAATCAGAACGCCATACTCTCCGCGCATTTTTGAGCGGTCGATCAGTTTCGTGTGCATGCCTCCGCCTGGCTGCGTGAGCTCAATCGCGATATAAAATGCCATTTGGGGGCTTGAGTTTGTCGAGATCGGCCACTTTGCCCTCGGGCGGGTTAAGGGCGCGCTTAAGCACGTTATATTCAGCGCGGGTCGGTCCACCGGTTGAAGCACGCTGGAACACCAAGTAGAGTGTCCGCCGCGAACGATTGCTTTTGTTCGGTCGTGAGTAGTGCGGTGCGTAATCGTCGAAGATGAAGATGTCGCCAGCCTTCCATACTACGGGTTCCCAGGAGAACATTTCGGCGACTTGAGGATCGATCACCCCACCGGCATCCATGGGAAACACCCCCTTCTTGTGGTTGCCGGGGCTGAAGAAAAGCCCGCCGTTTTCCGGGTCGGAGTCGTCGATGCCTATGGCAACCACCGCATGGACCATCCGGTCGGGGAGTTTGTGTGGAATGTGATAAATGTCCTGATGTGGGAGATAGCCGCCGCTGTCGGGGTAGTGGAAAATCAGCAACTCCTTGAGCCTGCGCGACTCTTCGCCAAGCAAATCCTCGACCGCTGATTTTATACGCTGATCTTGCAAGAGCAAACGACGCAATGGATCATGGAAGTCGAGAAAATTCTCGATCTTGGAGATGATCTTTCGACTGTCCGTTGTCTTCTCGAACCACATGAGCCATTTATCATCGCTGACATCCCACCGTGACATATCTTCGACAAAAGTAGAGATATCTTCCTGATCCGCTGGAGCGAAGAACCTTTCGAGCCTGACGTATCCGTCTTTCTGCCACTTTTCTCTTTGTGCATCAGTCAACATGCGAAAAGCCTCCTGTTGGAAAGACTGGTTGGTCGGACATCCCAATTAGGGCAGTCGGGCGCTGGTCAAGTTGCGGGTCCACGGAGACGGACTCACGTCATGTGGGACGGCTATGCTAAGTGCGTTCCGCTCCGGCGGATATTGTCCGCAGAAGCTCGGCGCGAGACTGCCTATGTCAGGCTCAGCCGGGTCCAGGGGTTCCGTAAACTGGGCCGGATCAATCGCTTCACCCGGTCCAGCCAGGACACGCATTGCTAAAGGCCGGCACCATCCGCTGACCGCCGACCCAGCCATGGCCGCCAAGACCACGGCGCTCTTTCGAGTGAGCGACCTGGTACGGTCTTGACAACCGTAGCGGAAGTGCACGCCCCCAGAATAATGCGATGCGCCGCTTGGTCCAAGGGCTTGTTCGGTCACGATGATTTCGGAGAAGCCTCCGGCCTTCGCCGCAGCGGAGGCGGACATCATTCCTAGGATGCCACCGCCGATGATCAAAAGTCTACGAGTCATATCCCGCTGCCCATTTCTTCGGCTGCGGGGGCGGGCCAGCTCTCGATCGAGGTATGGCTGATGAAGCCAGGATGCTCGGGGTTCGCGCATGGCGCGCGCCCAAGAAGGCTATCGAGGATGCGGCGCGCGCGCCAGGCCAGCAGGCTTAGGTTCGGATCGGCCAGGCCGCGCTGCCCGAGGCTCGCGTTTTGTACGAAGATGCGTCTGTCACGCGGTCCGTCCCAGCTCACCGAAAAATCCTCGCGAATAGCTAATTCATTGTCGATCTGCTCCAGCCGGTGCGCGATGGGTTCCAAGAAGTCTGGCACCGCGTTCTCGTAACCGGTGGCCAGGATGACGATGTCAGCCGTGACTTCTTGGACCTTGACCATGCCGTGCTGCAGGGTCAGCCTGTGACCCGCGCCGGCGTTGATGCAGTGCGAGACGGTGCAGCCCGGCCGCAGTGTGATGTCGGATCGGTTTGGCTCGAAAAATGCGTGGCGGTACAGCGCCTGATAGATCGCGCGTAGCGTGCTTTCCGAAATGCCGTCCGAGGCAAGCACGAAACGCCGCAGGAGCAGCTTACGCTGCGACTCGCTCATCGCCGCGAAACGATCCGAAAAGCAGGGCATGAACAACTCGTTTGTGAACGGGCTATTGTCCAGAGGCAGATAGTTTTCGCGCTGCGAGACCCAAGTGATCGAGGCAGGCCGCCGTTCTTTCGGCAGGCCGACAAGTTGCAACATCACCTCGGCTCCAGACTGGCCTCCGCCGACCACGCAGACATGCTTTCTCCGCACCTCGGGATGGATGTGCAGTAAAACAGATGAGTGGAACAGGTTGCGTCCAGTCCAGCCCTGAAACTGAGGCGGAATTTGCGCCTGCTTGCCAATGCCGACCACGACGTTTCTGGCGCCGAGAACCGCCTCATCCGTCCGCACCCGAAACGCGCCGTCAAAGCGGATTTCGTGCACGGTCTCGCCGCCACGCACAAGTGGGTTCCTGTGGAAGACCCAGTTCAGGTATTGCTCGAACTCAACTCTGAGCACGGCTTCGAACTGTGCGTTCAGGAAGTGATACAGACGCCCGTTCTCGTGCAGGAAGTTTACGAAAGTGTAGGCTGATCGCGGATTCACGAGCGTGACCAGATCCTTGAAGTGGCTGACCTGGAGCTCCGAGGAATCGAATGCGATGCCTGGATGCCAGCGGAAGTCGACCTGCCGATCCAGGAACAGTGCCCCTTGCCCAACTTGCTCGTGTATCTGACACGCAAGGCTCAAATTAGACGGCCCAGCACCGACCCCAACGCAAGATAACTCCACTTGCTTTCCTCCTATAGAGTGTTCCCACTAGGCGGCTTGTTCGCGGCGAATATCGGCCGTAGCCATTGGGCCCCCTCGCGGACGCTTTCGAGCTCCGGTCCCGACCGGGTTTGCGAGAATTTGTCCAGCGCGTTCGGGTCGTCGAATGCAGACCCGAGCATTCCAGCGCGGTGACAATCGACGGGTCATGCCGGCGACGTGGGGCAACGACTATGTCCTTTCCGCCCGTCTGGATGCCCGCGTCGCCGTCACGCGAGACGCTTTCCAGGCCCATTAAGGTGTTTGAAGCCGGCGCAATCGCCCGCCTCGACCATGACGCGCCGGCCTTTCGGCTTTATGGCAGGCGAGAGCGCGGTTTTCACTGCGGCGACGGCATTTTCGATGCGCATGATCATGGAGGACGTCTCGCTGATGCGTTCGCAAAACCCCATGCATGGGCCGTGCCAGAGAAGGAAAATTTTATTAAACAATGGGTTACCGGATTTGCGATCCTGTCGGAAATCCGACATTGAGGGGGACGCCTCACGGCGGCGCTCGATTTGCACGTCGATGTCGCCTTTTTCCGAATAGCTACTCGGGCGCCTTCTGCACCAGAATACTTCTCTTATGGAGACCAGCACGAAGTCTTCACGAACGGACAGTGCAGAACTTGTGTCTCTGCCGGACAGATCGCGATATGCCTTGTCCATCGCGGTCGGCAGTTGCAAGAGCTGCCAGATCTTCGCCCTATCGTGCCGTTGCACTGGCTCGATCCCGACATCCTCGGAGGCCGCGATCATGAAGAGTGACGCAATCTCATGTCCGCCGCGAGGCCTCTCTCTTGGGGAAGCAATTCTCTATGTTGGTGTCGGATCGATGCTCTTGATCAGATGGTTGCGGATGGGCGCATGCCCAGACCTAAGCGCATCAATAATTGCGCGATATGGGACCTTCACCAACTGGATTGTCGAATCTCTGTAAAGACAGCCGGAAGACAATTGCGTTATGACCACTCTGCCGGTTCCAAAAGCACGTGCGCCATTCGGTCCCTGCGACAGGCGGAGGGATGAGGCCGCAAAGCAGTCTTTTGGGCGCCCACCGGTGGGCCAGGATGGAGCCATCGTAAACGCAGTTATTCGATGATCGCCGCCGCGGAGTCCTCAGGCTGTGCCGCGCCCGACACCGGCGACGTAGTGATCGTCGACCGCCCCGTCGCCGATGTCGGTCCGAAGCTCGACTAGTTTCGCGGTGAGCTTCACTGCTTATTCCGCAGTGCCCACCGAGCTCGCACAGGAGGTTCTATCAGGCGGTCACGGCTGCACTCGTTGTCGGGTCTCCGACAAAGTCGGACATGAGATACACCGCAATCAGAGCCATATCATTGTTGTGAAAAGATTTTCTCGTTTGGCACGACACGTGCAAGGCTATCCGCAAACGCGCTGCGGCAAGGACTGAGGAGAAATCATGCCATGATCAAGCTCGCCGAACATGCGGTCGCAGCCGCGAAAACTCGGCCTTTCCGAGCCGACAGCGCCACGGTCAGTGCCTCCACAAGTTCTGGCAAGATGCCGGAACTCCGCGCGCACTGTGGCGCCGGGACCACCCTTGCCGCTATCCGCCGATTCTGCTCTCCACCACGAAGCGGGCGTGCGTCCACCCGGGCGACGCGGGTAAGACGGCCGCAAAGCTGCAGGCCTTTGGTTATCCCGCTTACTTCTGAGTGAGTACAAGGTCGATGATTGCGAGCACGGCGCAAATAATGTGTGCGCGGTCTCACGCAAACTGCGCATGAGCGCCGCGGCAATCCCAAGCAAATCGAGCAAGACTTTTCGTAGTTCAGTCCACATTTCTGAAGAGCAAGGAGAGAGTATCATGGCGAGAAACCAAATGCGCGCGGCGCGGGGAGTAACAGCGGCCGTCGTCCTCATCGGGATGGGACAGCAGGCCGTCGCGGCGGACCTTGCGCAAGCGGCGAGCGTCCTGCAGGCAGGAGCCTCGGTCACGGAAGCGCCAAGCCCTTGGCAGATCCGCCTGCGTGCGTTGGGGGTCGTCACTGAGGATTCGGGCTACGTCAATGCAGTGCCCGGCTCCGATCTTTCTTATTCAAACACAGTGACGCCGGAACTCGATATCTCCTATTTCTTCACGGACAACATCGCCACGGAGCTCATACTCGGCACCACCTACGCCAACATAGACGGCCAAGGAACGATCGGCGGGCTTGGCAAGATCGGCAAGGTTTGGCTGCTGCCGCCTACGCTCACATTGCAGTATCATTTTACCGATCTCGGCGCTTTCAAGCCCTATGTCGGCGCCGGCGTGAACTACACGATATTCTATAACCAGGATGCCGGCAGCGCCGATGCTCTCAAGGTTAAGAACACGTTCGGCACCGCGCTGCAGGTCGGATTCGACTACATGGTGGATCACCATTGGGGCGTCAACTTCGATGTGAAGAAGCTTTTCCTCAAGCCAGACTTCGACGTCACGGTCGACGGCTCGAAGCGGACAGGGAAGGCGGAGCTCGATCCCTGGTTGATAGGCGCAGGTGTCACCTACCGTTTCTGATACCAAGGCGACGCGGCTTGCTGACAGCCGATCTGAAATCAAGGGCGCCTCGTGCGCCCTTATACCCTCGAAGGCCGTGACGCTCAGGACAGGTGAGATTGGAGAGACGTGTCTTCAGTTCCAATGCAGCAACACTCAGCGGCAGCACCAACAAGCTCGATCCGATTGGTTTCGGCTCCCCGACTGATATTGGAGATTGGCTCAGCACTGATCGGCGATCCAGAAACCGGAGAATTACGCGGTTCTTGGCTTGAGGCACTAATAGACGATGTGGTCCGATTTTTCGCACGCGGGCAGCAGGTGATCATCGTCACGTATGGCTCAAGTCACTTCACCCTCTGGACAGATCTCTTCGGGTTGAGGAGAAACAAACGGCCGCCGCTATCGGTCATGTTCAAATCATACGTGCCTATGAACAGAGTTTTAAACGGCATATTTTTAGCCTTTGGCAAATAATATTGAACCGCGAAGATATAGATGATCAGCATCGCCGCCTCAATGCGGTTTACCTTTCAACGACTTCTCAAAGTTGGAGCCGTACCCATTATCAACGAGAACGACACGACCGCAACGGCGGCCGCACGCACTCGGACATGCCAGCGCCGGGCCAAATCCAGATGCATGGAAGGTTGCTTGTGCCGCGACTTTCTCACCGCCCTCTTACGAGCAAGTTTGACTGACGGCAGCGCCCGATCCAAGTATCTGCGGCCGCGGGTGGCGCGCATGTTTCAGGGGCTTCGGTTCAAAGTCGTCGTCGCACATCAACGGTCGGCCCACCTTGAAATCGAGTGATTCCTCGGATGCAACTCGACCGGTTCGCGGTGAGTTGAGTTTTCCGCGGCGCACACCGAGTTCGCACAGTGAACCGACAGGCGGTCACGGTTAGACTCGGTGTCGGATCTTCGACGATGTCGGACGATTCAGTGCTATCGGAATGATCGCACTGTTCTGAAAGGATTTCCTAGTTGGCACGACCCATGCTCGGGCTATCCCCAAACGCGCTGCGGCACAGACTGAGGAGAAATCATCCATGATCACGCTCGCCGAACATGCGGTCGCCACCGCGAAAACTGAGCTTTCCCGAGCCGAAGGAGAACCTTGCGTTTGTCTACGGCTATGGGGTCTAGGCCGGGCCGTGTGGCGGTGAGCGCGGCCTCCAGCATGCGCGCCTCAGCCGTCAGGCACCTTATTGCTCTTTCTGCCCGTTCGCTTGGATTTCTTAAAGACGTGACCTTGCACGACACGGGATATGTCGATGCGGTTCTTGTGCATGGCCGGTTCGATTTCGAGTGCTACACGGAAGATCTGTTTCATAAGCTCGCCTTGGCCTTCCCTCCCAGCTTGTGCACGGCACTTCCGTTACGCCGTGCCGAATTTCTGGCCGGTCGCGCGATGGCGGACGCGGCGTTGCAGGCGCTGGGCCAACTTACTACTGAGATTCCCATCGGTCCCGACCGCGCCCCAGTCTGGCCAAAAGGCTCAGTTGGTTCAATCACCCATGCGCGGGGGCATTGCGCCTGTTTCGCCAAAGGCGATCCAGGCTGGCAAGCCGGTGTCGACATCGAGGCAATAGCCAGCGGCCACGCGCTGGAATCGATCCTGAGCATGACGGCTAACCAGCGTGAACGTGCCTTGATTGCACGACAGACGGCGCTCCCTCCAGATCGGCTGGCAACGCTGCTCTTTTCGGCAAAGGAGACACTTTTCAAAGGACTCTACCCGGTGGTGCGGCGCTTTTTTGGGTTCGACTGTGCTGAACTACGGACGCCCCCTGCGAACGGATGCTTGCGGCTGCACCTAACACAAACCCTTTGCAGGGAATTACCTGCGGGCGAATCCTATGACATCCGCTATAATACCACCGCCGACTGGGTATTGACTTGGCTAGCCGTGCATCGGTTACGGAGGCTAGCCTGATTACCCGAGCCCCATGTAAAATATAGCGGTCTGCCCTTTCACAGCAGGTTTCGTCCGGCGGATCCTCGTCGCGCGCTCGTGAGGCGTCAGCTTTTGCAAACTATGCGCGTCGTCAGCGCCTTGCGCTGCTCAGGCACACACTCCACTTGCTCGAACATTTCCTTGCCCGGGCGGACGAGGCTGTCGCGACCGGCCTCGGCTCGAAACGCCCAGATCCTGGTATCGGTCACCGTCCCTCGGCCGAAAAGATGAAGCTGAACTGATGGTCCCTGGTGGTGCCATCCTCCGGATCATAGAGTTCCCACGGGCTTGCTATCGAATGCCAGCGCGCTGGATATAGCGCAGATGAGCGCGCGCCGACTGAAGTCCGTTTCCATCCAGCTTGACGACACGGGACTTGATGACGAGGCGCGGCTGGAAGGAGGCGAAGCGGTCACGCGACGCAAGCTCGCTGCAGACGCCGGCACCGCGCCCGATCCCGGTGCCATGGAAGGTTCCTTTGCCGCGACTTTCCCAACCACGAGCAAGATTGGCTGACGGCAGCGATCGAGGTATTTCCGGCCGCGGGTGACGCGCATTTGCGGGGCTTCGGTTCAAAGTTTTCGTCGCGCATCAACGGCCGGCCCCCACAACTTGAACTCGAGTCATTCCTCGAGTTGGCAGCTCGACTGGTCCGCGGAAATCGGCGCCATATAATCCGGTGGTTGTGCGCCATCTGGCGCCTTGGCGGCCCTACAGTTGCTCTCATTGTCAGATCATCGACGATGTCGGACATGAGACCCAGCGCTGTGATCGGTTGTTCTGAAACGATTTCCCGGTTGGTGCCCCACCCCGCGGATGCGCTGATCGGCATCTGCTTTCCTCCTTCATCGCCGGCGAGCGCAGTTTTGCCACCCTCTTTGAACCAGGCGACAGGCGCTCCCTGCAGTCATTCTTCTGGAATAACGGGAAGCTTATTATCTCCTACCTCGTCAACCTCGATCCGCGCTTCGAGATGTTCACCCCCGACCGCCAGGAATGGACGCGCCGAGCGCTGGACACCGTGCCCGCCGAAGGGACCGTTCACCTCTGGTCACTCGATGCGGAACGTCTCGAGACCAATGGAGAGGTGCTCGTTTCGGCTCACGCCCCGATCACGCCGCCGAAGCTTCTCCTATTAGACCTCAATGCCGCGCCGCTTCTTGGCGCTCCAGTAATCCTGAAGCGCAACCGGGAGAATTTCGACGCATCCGGGCTGATGGTCACTCGCCACGAGGCAGTCTCGACCGATGGTGAGATGATCCCCTATACGCAGGTCGATCCGGCGAACGGGAACGGGGATGCCCCGGTTCACCTCACCGCCTAAGGCGGGTACGGCAAGTCGGTCCTGCCCCACTGGGGCCGATACCGGGAGTGGCGCCAGGCGCTGTCTGCACTCCTTGGCCCGATGCTAAGCTATCAATCTGGTCTCGACATCTCGCGCATATTTCTTGAGCATAAGCGCGAACAGCTCCCGCCGCCAATCCGGCAGCGTCCCATCTGCTAAGATACGCTCGAGCAGCGGTTCGATCTGCATTATTCTTTGGCGGCGATCAGCCCATATTCTGTCGGATAGTTGCGGATCGCTTTGGCGAGTGGCGTGCGATTGCGGATCAGCCTGTCGCACGTCAACCAGTTGCAATGCCGGCTGGCTGTCGTCTATCTTGACCGGTATGAAGCGGCGCATGGTCGGAATTCTACGCCCTCGCATGGGCGATCGGTGCGCCGTCATCTTGATTGAAAAAGACCCCGAAAGTCTCAGGCCTGTTTGTCGGGCCGAACGAGTTCCATGTGGCTCACGCCGAGGGCTTGTGCCAACTCGTAGATCGTGACGATCGTCGGATTTCTGCGACCTTTCTCGAAACCGCTTATGTACTGCTGACTGAAGCCGGGGATTTCGGCAAGCTGCTCCTGCGTCAGATGGTTCTTCAGCCTGAACCTCTGCACATTTCCTCCGACCAACTGGCGCATGTCCGTCCGCCCGAGTCAGCGGATTAGGCATCTTGCGTTTATTAACTATGTATTCCGCATCGGAGGTCTCAATCCGCCCGCGGGCGGCTGCGCGGAACCGATTTATCGGAGATAGGACAGCGGTGCTACACTCTGAACCGAATGCGCCGATCGTGGACGTGGCCCCTGTTGAGGACTTTTGTTGAGCAATGTAAGCGGAACGCCATCTACACGTCACGAGAGCGACGCATTTGTGCCAGAAGCTCGCAAGGATCGATATCGAGAGCCTCGGTAACGTCGAGAAACTCAATTACGTCCAGCCGACGTTCACCACCCTCGTACTTGGCCACGAAGGATTGTGGGCGGCCCAGCATATCAGCAACCTGGGCCTGGGTGACTCCTTTGGTTTTGGGTGCCGCAATCAGCCGTTTCAGAAGCCGGCGCTGGCGAGCTGATCGAAGGGATTTCGGCATCAAACGAACCGGCCAAGAAGGAACCGGCTCACCGACTAATCCCAGTTTCGGATTATCCCATTTTGGGATATTGTGCCGTGCGCGGGCGCAGAATAGGTCTTAGGCGAGACATGAAATGGTAGACAGATTGTTCCAACCTGCTGTTGCCGACGAGGTCCCATGGGCGGAGAGCCTGACCGCTTACGACGATGAACACTTCACGACATATTTGAAGCTCATTGACGCATGCGCCGACAATGCGAGCGAAGAAGAGATGGCGCAGGCGATATTGGGCATCGATCCAGTGCAAGAGCCAGCGCGCGCCCAAAGGGCGGTTCGCAGCCATCTCGCGCGCGCCCACTGGCTGGTGGTGGCGGGGTACAAAGAGCTGTTCTCTGGCCAAAGGCCTGATGGTGACAGTCGTTATAGAAGAAAACGCTTATAACCACCGTTCATGAGCCAGCGCCCGCGTCTGACTGCACGGCGGACGCTGTCGCGAAGATGGTCACCGGGGTCGGCCCAGTCCTGCTCGACGCGGGCTCTGCCGAACAGGGCAAGGCCGATTTCGCGGTGTGGCGCGCCAGCGATGGAGCCATCGAGCGCACGCAAGACTCGGCGCAACCGCGTGCGACGGGGTTCGGTTGGAAAGAATCCCGATTTCAGCCTTCCGGTCGAACGGAGGCCGTTCAGACATTCCATCCCGTTCAGGCGTTGCTTGAGTTCCTCAGGCGGCCAGAAGACGGAGGAAGTCAATCGCACAGGTTCGAGGAGGCTGACGCCTGAAGCAGCCAACTGCAAGCTCCTGCCATTGTCCTCGACAAGGACGTGCTGATGCCCGTCTCCCGTAACGAGTATGGAGATGCGGCAGGAGCGCGCGGCGAGATCGAGCACGTCGATCCCGCCAGGCCGCGCCGCTCTTTCGGCAGCAAGGGGCAAAACATGCGGACATTGGCGGGGGCACCAGAAGACGCTCGCATCATTTGCTTTCGAGCTTGCAAAACAAAAGGCCCCACCGCGAAAGATCGGCAGTGTTCGACGGCAGGCTGATTATGTCCACGGCCCCGGCGTTCGTACGCTCGGCACGGCGCAGCGCGTTCGCCAGATCGTTCTGGAAGTCCGGATTGCGCCTGAGGAATTCCCAGGCCCAGCCTCGGCTGGTCAGCCGCTCGACATAGCCATAGGCATCATCATCTTGCCAGTCCGGCCACGCAGGGCCAGGTCTTGTTTCGTCCATTGCATTATTTCCAGAAAGGGTTGGGTTGCAGGCTCAGGCGATCTTAATGACCGGGGTCCACAGGACCGGGCCCTTGAGCCCGCCATTGCGACGGAGGGCTTCCAAGCTCTCTCTCGAGACGTCGAGATATCCGGCAACGGCGCGTGTGTTGCCAATTGTTTGCGGATCGGACAGCCGTTCGAGTGGCCAGCCGGCGCGACGCAAGATGCGCTCTATGCGCAGATCGGTTACGGTGACGATGCTGCGCAGACCGCGTGACAAACCAAACTCAACCATTCCGGCAAACAGCTCGTAGGTGCCAATTGCGATGCCCGCCTGATTGGGCGCGGAAGGCGGCAGATCAAGCGCAAAACGGCTGCTTTCCCAAACACGCGGATCTTCCGGCGCTGGACGGTCGGCAAGGAGAGCGAAGAAGCTATCGCGCAGCATCGTCGGTCCTGTAGTCGGCAACAGGCGCACGCAGCCGTCGATGCGTCCGGCGGGCGCACGCAGCAATAGGTAATGGGGACGAAGCGCGTCGAACGGATCGACCTCAAAGCCACCGCTGAACGAAACGTCCCAATCAAGTCGATCCCTGAAAACGCGGTACCGCAAGCGATGCATCTGCTCGAGCTCGTCGCTGAACTCAGCGTAACAATCCGGCGTGATCAACTGCATCATGATGGCCTTCTCCCTCGCATGGATAACACCTGCGATTGAAGGCAAAGGCCGGAGCTGATACAACCTGTGTATGTGCCCAGGTTTCGGAGATCAGGTGAAGAGAGATGGCCGGGACAGTGCAAGCCGAACAGCTGCCTGAATAGCCGTCTTCACTCCAAGCTTATCCCTGGCGTTATCCCGATGAAAGGCCGCGGTGCGCCGACTGATCCCAAGGATGCGGCCGATCTCCCACGCCGTCTTGCCGCGAGCCGCCCACTTCAGACATTCCATTTCCCTTCGCGATAGGGCAACGCCAGCCACGGTCCTGCCGTCGGCCAGCTTGCGACAGGCATGAAGATGGAAGAAGACCGCGATGAGCTGCAGCACGCGATCATATCGATCAATCAGGCGAAAGAACGGTGGTCGCCTTTCATCGGAGGCGAAGGTCAGTGCTGCAAAAGTACCGGTGCTGTCATGGATCGGGATCGTGAAGCCGCAGTGAATGCCAAATTGCGTCGCCTCATCCATCAATTGTCGCTGCTGCGTCGATAGTTCGAGATCAGGACCGTGCGCATCCCAGTTGAACGGTTCCTGACCACCACGCGCCTGATGGATAACGGGGTCAATCTTTTCATACCGACTGTGAAGGTAGTGAGATGTCCAGGATTGAGGGTAGGTGGAAATCAGGCGCACCTTGCGGCCCTTGCCAGACGAAGGGAAAAGATAGGCAAAAGACGGCAAATCGAGCGAAGAGGCAATCTCGCCCAGAGCGTTGCGCAGGTCCGTCGCGTCAGCGCTGTCTGCGATCTGCTCTACAAATCTATGAAAAACGTCTTGCATAGCTAAACTGCAGTGAGTTTGCCCACGGCTTCTGGCCCCACATATCGGAGCCCAGACGGGTAGACCAAAGCGCAGCCATTGAAGAAAGAAGGCCCGGCAGGAGACTGAGCTCCGTGCCGGGCCGGTGCGCCTTGGGAGGGCGATATGTGCTTCGACGGCGCTCTTATCGACACGGAGACCTCATTCCAGCGCCATCTCTTAGCAGGCGACAGTTGTCATCCTTGGGTTTGTACTTCCTTACGGTCGGGGTGTCTGTTTGCGTGCGGTTGAAGACTCTCTTTATGGAGGAGCTCAACCTCACGGAAGCTTGCACATCGGCGGCCGTCTCTGAGAGCGTCACCTCTACAATTCTTGCAACAGCCTACGTTGCCGTCTCGGACGCGAAGGCGTATTGTGTTTCGAGATTTGCGTCGCATTTCGGCATCGGCTCGCACACCCTCCATGCAAGTTGCCTTGAAAGCGAAGCGGATTTTTTGCGCGCGCCAGCTCATGACGCCACAGGGCCTCCCGGAGGTGATATCCTGGTCGATCCGAGTGGGAGGCGTCATCGGTCACGTCAGATCATATCGCGCCCTCCGCCTTCAGCGCGCGATAGGTCGTATCGGCTGATTTCGCGGTCGCGTCGACGATGATGTCGATCTCTTTTCGGGTAATGATCAGAGGTGGGGCGAAGCCGAGGATATCGCCATGCGGCATAGCCCGGCCGATGACACCATTCTCAAACAGAGCAGCGGCGGCGCGCACGCCGACCTGAAGTCCGGGTTCAAATGGCACCCGCCCTTTAGGATCCCGCATCAGTTCCACGGCAGACAGAATGCCGACGCCGCGAACCTCGCCGACAATGGGATGTCCCTCCAGTTCGGCTTTCATGCGGGCATGCCAGTACGGTCCGACATCCCGAACATGTTCCAGGATGTTTCTCTCCTTTAGCAGTTTAATGTTGGCAAGCGCAGCCGCCGCGCAAAGCGTGTGACCAGAATATGTCCAGCCATGGCCGAGTGGCCCGTGCTTTTCCGTCCCTTGTTCCAAGACCGACCAGACCCGGTCACCGATAATCGAGCCGGAGATAGGCAGATAGGCGGAACTCAAGCCCTTGGCGATGGTTACGAAATCCGGGCGCATGCCATAGAGGTGGGAACCGAATTTCTCACCGGTTCGCGCGAAGCCGCAGACCACCTCATCGGCGATAAGAAGGATGTCGTACTTGTCAAGCACCCCCTGAATCGCAGCCCAGTATCCCTTCGGAGGCGGAACGATGCCACCGGTCCCAAGTACCGGCTCTCCAATGAAGGCCGCAACGGTCTCTGGGCCTTCAGCGAGGATAAGGGCTTCAAGTTCGTTGGCACAGCGCCTGGAGAACGCCTCCTCATTTTCGCCGTCACGCGCCTGGCGATAGTATTGTGGCGTCGTCGTATGGCGCACCAAATTCAAAGGTAGGTCGAAGAAATCGTGAAAGAAAGCGAGGCCTGTCAGGCTACCTGTAACCAGCCCTGACCCGTGATATCCGCGATGCCGCGAGATGATCTTCTTCTTTTCAGGGCGCCCGAGAATGTTGTTGTAGTACCACACCAGCTTGATGTTGGTTTCGTTGGCGTCGGAGCCGGAAAGACCGAAGTAGACCCGTCGCATGTTCTGTCCGAAATATTCGACCACGGCCTCTGCCAAGAGAGCGACTGGCTCGGTGCCTTGGCTCGCATAGACATGGGCAAACGGCAACTCTTGCGCTTGCCGGGCGATAGCCTCGGCAATCTCCGTGCATCCATATCCCATATTGACGCAATAGAGCCCGCCGAAACCGTCGAGACTTTTCCGACCCTCCGTATCCCAGATGTAGACGCCTTCTGCGCCGGCCATGATCCGGTTTGGCGTCTCGCCGCGGCTGTGCTTGGCCAAGTGTGTAGACGGATGAAAGACGAAGCTTCGGTCCTTCTCCCGCAGCTGCTCAGTCCCCAAATTGCTCAAGCTCATAGTTCCTCCTCGGGAGCGGTAGGCAGAAGACACTCAACCAGCCGCCTATTGAAAACAAGCATACTCGCAAACACCCTCGAGTTTCGCGGGAATGCACGTCTTTAGCCGACGAATTCGCGAAAATCGGCCTCGAACGCAGTGAAACCAAGGTTTCTGGAGTTTACCTTCTCCTTGCGGCGCATAAGGGGATCAGTGCGGCCGCCGCCGTGTTCTGTTCGTCGGCGGATGTCTGCGAAGGTACCGCATAAACCCCGGGGGACTGGTATTACGAGATGCGCTGTCCGAAGGCCCCCATCCAGCAGCCCAACAGAACTTCCGCGATGTGTTCTCGTGTCGCCAGAATATCTTCGGGGATATGGTGATGCGCCGTGGCGTCACGCCTTGGGCTATTCAGGATTGCGACCCCTCTCAAAGCAGATTCGCAGCGTTGGAAGGCGTTGGGATCGCTGAGTCTCGCGGCAGGGGAAGCATGCCCGAGTAGACCGCCCGCAGTCCCCTCATCGAGCAGAAGGTCCACTCTTCACATCACTTCTTCTTTCGCATAGATTTGGACGGGCTCGCCAAGGCTCGACACCGGTGTCCCCACAGCAGTAGACGCTTCCATCTGTCCCGATTGCACGTCTCGATCTTCAAGCCCTGGGTCTTCATTACTCGGAAGAACTGCTCGAGGAGCCAGCGCTGCGTGTACAAGCGACAATCTGCCTGGCCCCGACGGAGCAGGTTGCCGCATGGGTGGTCAGGAGCAGCCAATGGTCCACGCCGGCGGGCGCGGCCGTTTGCGACCACCCGCTGCAGCCCACGCTGTCGGGCAGGCCGTGCCTCGCGCAGGTTTGCCGGATCATCGCCTGACGAAGCGGATGTCAGGTCATGCCTTTCATCAAGCCGCGGGGTCGCGTGTTCGGAGATTTCAAAAGGCCTTTATCTGCACCGGATCGAGATGCAGCTTGTCCCAGAGCACCACGCGCGGCACCGTTTGTGCTCGCCACGCTGTCAGCTGCCATGTCCCGGAAGAACCCCATAGAATCATCATCAGCGGCAGTGCGCAGCGCGCTTCTGGCGTGGCGATAACGCGGCGGAGGACGCCGCGGTCGGTCCAACTCAGCGCGCCGCTCGAAGCGCCGGGGTGGCTATGCCAGTCGCCGAGGTAAGTCTCGCGGCGACCCGAACGCTCATAGTGGGCGGCAATCTGCTCAACCTGCCATTGCTGATCCGGCTGGAACCGGAAGCGCTCGTGAAGGGCGCCGGGTCCGGGACCAATCATGACGGTTACGACGGCGGTATCAGGATTCAACCACCAGCCCATGAAAGTGCCGCCGGTCTCTAATGGGAGTTTGGTGTCGGCTTCAACCGCGCATTCCTGAGTCACGGTGTTAGGCAGCCAGACATCGACATCCGGCAAAATCAATGCCCGCCCCGGCACTCCGGATGTTTTGGCAGCGGATCGACACGCCAGCGCGGCGGACAGCGCGCTCGTTCATCATCAACAAAGCTGAGTGTCTGCACGACCGAATCCTCGTCCGCCTTACCCGAGAGGGTATCGATGGCCAGCCTCACCGCCTGCAGCGAAAGTTCCTGCAGATCATAGTCGGCACCGGTGAATGTGCGCTCGCTGCACCCCGCCGGCTGGGTCAGGGCCTCGTCACCGGCATCCTGTCCTGGCGGGGGTTCGATCTCGTGCTTGTGCCATGCGTGCAAAAGGCAATTCGGGCAGCCGCTTTCGCGGACGTGCCGGACAACGGTGCCGCCCTCCAGCGTCGGCGTCGCGGACATGCTTATGAGGGGAACGGCTGCGCTTCGGCAGCGGTCATCCAGCAGCGTTGTAACGCCGTGCGAAGCGCTGCCATCAATAACGAGATCGGCGTCCCTGATGAGCGAGTCGAGAATATCGTCGTCACCCGGATCGCTCAGAGCCTGCGCCGCAATACCTATAAAATGCGAATGGCTACGGACTTCGGTTGCCGGATACTGGCGAGCGAGAAAAGCCTGCAAGGCGTCTGTCTTGCGCTGACCCCAGGCGGCTGCGCCCAGCGGCCAGCGGATCGTGTTTCCGGGCTCAAGAATGTCATGTTCGACGAGATCGAGGGTGCGGCATCCGTTGCGAGCAAGTTCGATCGCTACCGGTGCGCCGACGGCGCCAACACCGACGACAAGGATCCGCTTGTCTTTGAGGAATGCAACGGCCGGAACGCGCCAGCCAATGTCGCCCGGCCCGGCGCGAAAAACGGGCAACGCCGTGATACGCAGTGATTTGGGGGCTTTGTTCTTCTTCGGCTCAAAGCCGTGCGCATGACCGAAGACCATGACGAAGCACCAGCCGAGGCCCGTCTCACCAAAGGCGAGCTCGCTCGGATAGACGAGTGCGCGGAGGTCAAACTTCAGACCTGAACCGTACTTTCGTGGCCGGGTACGCTGGAGCCATGAGTAATCTTGGCGGAGCCTTTTTAGCTGTGCGTCGAGCTGAGGTTCGGGCAGCATCGTGTCTTTTGATCTTACCCACGGAACTTCCAGCTGATTCTTCGCGTCGGCCAGGTCGGTTGGGAGCGGACCCGCCCATTGGTGAAGCACTTGGCCATCCTCAGCGCGAACCTCTTCGACATAGGCCCTGACCGCCGGAATATGGATTGGACCGTTCTCGGCCTCCACTTTGACCGTTTGATCTTGGATGTAACGCAGCTGCAATGTGCCCTGCGAGGTGTCGCCGACATCCCAGCCGCTGTCGATCAGACAATAAGATCCGGAATTACGGCCAAGGTTGTTCCACCAGTATTCGGCAGGCTCGCCCTGCTGGTCTTCCTCACCGGTACCACGCACGGAGTCGGCGAGCTGTTTTTCGAGCAACGTGCAAAGCGACCAGCCCGGTGTCCACTGCCGGGTGTCGCGGCCGAGCAGGCAGAGATTGCCCTCGATAGGACTGCGGTGGCGCGCGGGCGGGGGGTCCAGGCCGGCGAGCAGAAAGACCTGAGGCCGAAAGTGCGGGTATGCGTCGGGAAAGACAGCCTGCAATCGAACGGGCGTCGCCGTATCGAGCGGCCAGTCGAATGTGAGCGACAATCGCCCGGCAGCGAGGGCCGGCTCGTCAATCTCAGGCGTTATCCCGGCGGCGTGCAGCGCGTCGAGTTCGTATTTAAGCCGCCCCGGATAACGCTTCTCCCAGCGGGGAACTGGCTGCGCCGGGGTCGTCATGGATGAATCGGGATCAACCATCCTCTCATCCCACCTTGCGCGGCGGGGGTATGGGCGGATCAGGCGGCCCCTTCGGAACACCGTGAGGCGGCCCGGAAGGCACTCCGTGAGGCGGTCCTTTTCCGGGATTATCTGGTGGTCCCTTTCCGGGGTTGTCGGGTCTTCCAGCCATAATTGGCCTCCATATCCACATACTCTGTCAGCTTGTCGCAGGGCCGGCAGTTAACGGTTGTTGGCAATAATGTGCTTCTGAGCTCATATCCTGGGCGTAGAACTTTTCGGATCTCCGACTAAATTGCTCAAAAGCTTGGTTGCTCTCGCCCGAAAAATTGACGCGGAACACTCGGTCGACTGGCTCGTTATATGCGCAACGGCCTCTCGAATTTCGCGGAAATGTGCGTATCTGACCGATGAATTCGCGGAATCGGGGCTAATTGCCGACGAAACCGCTTCAGTTCATCTCCGCTTGAAGGAGGACAACGGAATCGGTGAATTGGCTTTCACTGGTTTCGTCACGACAAGGCTGTAGTATTGGTTGATCCCCAATCCTGCCTGAAGGAGTCCCTCCATGAAATCCTGATACGCAGCCATGGAAGGAGATGAAACGCGCATCAAATAGTCGATCCGCCCCCCGATGGCCCAGCAGTCCAGGATTTCCGGAATCTGTTGGATCGCAGTCTCGAAGTGCCGTTGGTCCTCGAGACGATGGCGATCCAGAACCACCTCAACCATTATAGAGATGATGCCCCCCATGAGGGCTGGACTTAGTCGCGCGTAGAACCCCTCAATGATCCCTGCGGCTTGGAGTACGCGGAGCCGCTCCGAACAGGCCGACGCCGAAAGGTGAACACGCTTTGCGAGCTCGCTTTTCGAAATCCGACCATCTGACTGGATCTCTGAGAGAATCCGGACATCCCAGGCGTCTAGTCGTACAAGATCGGGTTTCGGCTTCATGACCGTTTGCTCTCAAGCGGTACTCGCAGCGCAATTAATGCCAACCAATTCCATCATCGATCGAAGCGAACGAATAATGGGCGTCACTCGTCTTCGGCCTGCAAAGCTTCACTGCGAGGTTGTCGAAGTCAGGTGACTGAGAGCGATCCAAGCAGAAAGTCTATAGAACAGTTGGGCTATTGCCCCTCCCTAACCGGGCGTGGACGCATTTGGAGAGGGGTGATCGCCTGTCGGCGGCGACCTCGTCGTAAATGGATAGCGCATTTTGGTATCTCCGGTGCTTGACCTGATTGGCAACCTCGGCAGCACCGAGCATCGATCCATGGCCGGCAGGTCGATGCAGTGTTTACGTCTGACGTTTGGCATCGAGAGCGACATGAAGGCCTTTCTTATCTGGATCGCCGAGGAGCTGAACCCCAGAATGTAGTTTGTGTTACCGTCGCGATCCAAAGGCCGGCGCCAGAGTCTGGGAGGATCGCGCAGCCCGGAAGACTCATACGCCGATGCTGCAGGCTATGCTGTCGGCGGCCATGCGCTTACGCCACTCAAGCGGTCCGGAATTGTGGATGGAGTTTCCCTGAACATCGACAGCCATGATGACGGGCATGTCCTCCACTTGGAATTCGTAGATGGCTTCCATGCCCAGGTCTTCAAAGGCCACGATCCGCGCCGCCTTGATCGATTTTGAAATCAGGTACGCAGCGCCACCCACTGCGATGAGATAGGGCGTTCTGTGACTGACAATCGACTCGATGGCCGCCGGGCCCCTCTCCGCTTTGCCGACCATCGCGTATAGCCCAGTCTCGGCGAGTATCTTTTCAATAAAAACGTCCATACGGCTGGAGGTTGTCGGGCCAGCCGGCCCGACGACCTCATCTCTTACCGCGCGGACCGGTCCGACGTAGTAGATTACGCGTCCCCGCAGATCGACCGGGAGCGGCTTGCCGGCATCGATCAGATCGATCATTTGCTGGTGGGCGGCGTCACGGCCCGTCAGCATCTTTCCGGACAGAAGAAGGGTTTCTCCGCAGCGCCAGGATGCCGTGTCTTCCTTCGTGAGCGCATCGAGATTTATCCGCCGGACGTCGGTTGTGTGCAAATCCTCATGACCGATCTGGGGCCATTCGGAAAAGTCAGGTGGCTCGAGCTTGATGGGTCCCGAGCCGTTCAAGGTGAACTTCAGGTGTCGGTTGGCCGCACATTGCGGAATGAGCGCGACGGGCTTCGACGCGGCATGTGTAGGATAGGTAGCAACCTTCACGTCCGCGACCGTGGTCAGGCCGCCTAGGCCCTGAGCACCGATGCCTAGCGCATTAATTCTTTCATAAAGCTCGATCCGTAGCGCCTCCTCCGCGTTTGACGGTCCCCTGGCGATCAGTTCCGACATGTCGATCGGCTCGTTCATGCCCTGCTTGGCAAGCAGCATCGCCTTTTCAGCGCTGCCACCGATGCCGACCGAGATCAGGCCGGGCGGACACCATCCGCTGCCCAGCGTCGAAACGGTGTCGACTACCCAGTCGGCAACGGACGCACTGGGGTTCAGGGTGGTGAAACGTGCCTTGTTTTCCGATCCGCCCCCTTTTGCGGCGATGGTGATCTCAATCTGGTTACCTTGCACAAGGTCGACGTGGACGACTGCTGGTGTGTTGTCCCGCGTGTTCACCCGCCCGGCAAGCGGATCGGCAACGATGGATGCCCGGAGAGGGTTGTCCGGGTCGAGATATGCCCGACGGACGCCCTCATTCACCAGGTCAGCGAAACTGGCCGTTGATTTGATGCGGGCATTCATGCCGACCTTTGCGAAGACCACCACGAGACCGGTGTCCTGGCAGATAGGGCGTCGTCCGAAGGCCGCCATGCGGGAATTCAGCAGTATCTGCCCGATGGCGTTCTTCGCCGCCGGGCTCTGTTCGCGAGTATATGCCTGCGAAAGGTACCGGATGTAGTCGGGGGGATGGTAGTACGAGATGTACTGAAGGGCGTCGGCGACGCTCTTTGTGATATCCTCCCCGGCAATGGTTCGTGTTTTTTTATTCACCGAAATCTCATCCGAATGACCCAAGCCCGTTGACTAGTTTCAGGCTTTGGAAGCTCCGCAATCCCTGCTCGCCCCCTTCATATCCGTAGCCGCTTTGTTTGACGCCACCATATGGTGCATCTGCGGAAACCCCTTTCAGGTAATTTACACTGATCGCGCCTGCCGAAAGACCGCCGATCAGCGCCCGTTTTGCATCGGCGGCGCCGGTGAAGAAGTAGGCAGCCAAGCCATACTCGGTGGCGTTGGCTTCTTCGAGCGCCTCCTCGATCGTGTCGAACGGCGCCACGGTGAGGATCGGCCCGAACGGCTCGTCATGAAGCACTCTCGCATCCTTTGGCACCCCTGTCAGGATGGTTGGTGGCCAGTAAAAACCCGGCTGGTCGAGGCGGGTGCCGCCGGTTTCGATACCGGCGCCGCGATCGACAGCATCCTGGATCAGACGCTGCATGGCCTCGATTCGCCGCGCGTTTGCCATTGGCCCCATCTCCGTCGCCGGGTCGTCCGGTGGGCCGATCTTGATCTTGCGGGCGGCTTCCGTCATCCGGGACAGGAATTCCTCATAGAGAGGCCGTGCGACGAGGATCCTGCTAGGCGCATTGCAGCTCTGGCCCGCGCACTCGAACTTGTATTCCGAAATTGCTGGTATGGCCGTTGCCAGGTCGGCATCCTCGCATACAACGACCGGGGAGTGCCCACCGAGTTCGAGGATGCACCGCTGCAAGTTATTCGCAGCGAGCTTGGCGAGCTGTTTTCCAACCTCGGTAGAGCCCGTGAACGTTAAGACCTTAACGATCAGCGAGCTGAGGAGATGCCGGGATATTTGCACCGGCACGCCAAAGACGAGATTGACCACGCCGTCCGGGATACCCGCCTGTTGCAAGGCTTCAACGAAGTGGACAGCTGCGCTTGGTGTCTCTTCAGCCCCTTTGAGGATCACCGGGCAGCCTGCCGCCAAAGCAGGGGCGAGCTTGCGGGCGATGAGAACGGCGGGGTAGTTCCAAGGCGTAAAGGCTGCAACGACGCCAAGGGGCTCCGGGACGATCATCCGGTTCGGGCCCATCGGAATAGGGGCCGACAACTGTTCGGCGTGCGTTCCGTTCCACTCCAGCGTTTCGACAGCGCGCGCGTACTCGCCTGTTGCTTCGGCAATCGTCTTTCCCTGTTCTGCTGACAGGTCCCTAGCTGCCGCTTCAACCTTCGCTGCCAGAATCCTGGCGGCTGCTACGAGAATCTCGCCACGATCTTTTGCAGGCCGTGAAGACCAGGCCTTGCGGCTGCGCTCTGCCGAAGCGAGGGCCTCATCCAGATCCGGTATCGTCGCCGAGGCCACCGAGGCAAATACCATCTCCGTCGCCGGATTGACTACCGGCAGAGTGGCTCCGCTACCACCGGCTCGCCATCTGCCGTTGATGAAAAGCTGATAGCTCGTGGCGTTGGACATCCCATGCTCCGCTTGACTATATTCCTGCCCGTTCGAGACCAGCCGATATCCGGACCATGGGCTCACTTCTCTGCAGTTCATCGCGATGGTCACGCCGGGTCAAATATGGAATGTCGCCCAAGACCATCTCGAATCCAGATTGATGCCGGCTCGGGCCCGCCGTGGAAGCGTGATAGCACTGGGGACTCGGTTTGACGGATATGCCTAAGCCCGGTCCGGAGTCGTGGCCGGCCACTGCCCGCTCTCGATTAATGTCCTGGTGACATTGCGGATCAGCTTGCGGACAGCAGAGACAGCGGGAGATTGCTCATCTTTGGGGTTGACGGCAAGCACAACGGAGCGGGTAATCAGTGGATCAATGATTTTAACCGTTCGGACCTGTCCCTGAGAGGCTTCCCTCTGAATGGCCGACGGGGCAAGGATAGAATACGCTTTTCCTTCCATGACCATGTTAATGATCGTAGAAAGGGAGTCGACTTCGAATCTGACGTCAAGCGCACAACCGTGCTGCGCAACCACATCAGCCACCGAACGCCTGACATTGTTATTGCGCATGGGAACCGCTAGTGGGAACGCATGCAGGTCGGCGAGCGGTATCTCGTCTTCGAAAGGCGGTTCACCCGGCGGCACCACCAAGTAAAATTCTTCGCGTGCCAGCACCGTCATCCGCCTCGCGCTCTCGGCAGTGCGGTAGAGGACAGCCAGATTGAAGCGGCCGGCAGCCATCCACTCCTCCAGCGGTCCCGTCATGCCCTCGATCATCTTAAGGGAGATCCTCGGCAGCTCGTTTCTTGCCGATTCTAGCAGCGGCCCGCTAAGGACACGCGCGGCCCCGGACGGAATGCCGATGGTCACCTCTCCGGAAGGAGAAGCCACCGTGTTGGTCAGTTCCATCTCGGTGAGTCGAATTTCCCTGAGAATCGTCCGCGCCCGCTCAAGCAGTTTGGTTCCAGAGGCGGTCACACTGATGCCGGTCCTGTCGCGTACCAGCAGCTGAGTGCCGAAGCCTTCCTCCAGTTGACGCACATGGAGGCTAAGGGCGCTCTGAGCGACATGCAGGAGCGAAGCGGCCTTCGTGAAACTGCCGGCTTCCACTACGCCGACAAAGTATTTTAACTGCCTGATATCCACGGCTTAACCCAACTGAGGCAACTCCCCCAGTCCTTTGCGTTTATCTTGAAACGAGATGGGCCGCAAGTAATACTTGCTTGCGCACAGCAGGGAAAGGTTCTCGGGTCGGACCATTGACCGGAGTTAGGTCAGTTGCTACCGGCGAGAACCAGGATTTCGTGGGCGCGCCGCACCACAGGCGGATCAACCATCCGACCATCCAACGAGAATGCAGACAGTCCGCGGGCGGCGGCATCGTTCTCCGCTGCAACAACAGCGCGGGCCCACTCGACTTCCTGTGCACTTGGAGAGAAAGCCTCGTTGAAAATGGCCACCTGTGTCGGATGGATTGCCAAGGCCCCGGCGAAGCCAAGCCGTCGCGCATGCGCCGCGGCTTCATGAAGTTTATCTATGTCCGAGAACTCGCCGATGCTTCCGATGAAACCGAGCGGGAGCAATCCGGCCGCACGGGCAGCGAAAAGCACGGCAAGGTTCGGGGCGAGGAGCAAGTCAAATTCCGGAGCGCCGCCGACAGCGGCACTGAAGTCTTCAGGGCCAAGCGCCATTGCGACCATCCTCGGATGCGCGGTCGCAATGGCCGCCAGCCTTTGCAAGGCGCCCGGCGTCTCGATCTGGGCAAGGAACCGGATGCGTCCCAGCGGAAGATTTCTTTCTCGTTCAAGGTCCGAAACCGCATGCGCGATCTCCAATACCCACTCTCCCGAATCCGTCTTCGGAAGAACAAGTGCGTCAACCCCAGCGATCACGGCTGCATCGAGATCGGCCGCCAAGTCGCGCAAACCGCGATTGACGCGAACCAAAACGGATACACCCTTGCGGGCCACCTTTGCCACGGATTCAGGAAGCTGCCGCCGCGCCTCGGCCTTCTGATCCTGGGGAACGGAATCTTCCAGGTCGAGAATGAAGCCGTCTGCACCTCGCTCATGGGCCGTCTCGACAAAGCGCGGAATGTGGGCGGGAACGAAGAGCAGCGATCTCCAGCGTGTTACAGAGATCGCGCCTTCAACGGCCGGAGCGATGTTCTTGATCATAGGGACTCTGCGGTTGATTTTAGCCAGGGTGGCGGCAGTGGGCTTGCTGGGTGTCCTATGCGATTAGGTGACCGAAGTATGCGCGGTCCGTGTAAATCGCGAGAGCACCAACCTTACCCACAACGGTCGCGCTCACGCAGACGCGGCTCGCGCGCGCAAACGCCCCAGGATTTCCTCGCGGACAATCTCGGTGTGAGCGCCTAGAGCCGGAACGGGGCGCAGTGAGGGGTGCTCGGAGTTGAAAATCGCCGCCGGCGCTATCGTCTCGATGGTTCCTTCGGGTGTTCCAACCTCGACCCTGCGAATGTGTGGATGGTTTGAAACATCCCCCACTTCGTTCAGTCGGCCATATGCCAAGCCGGCGGCCTCGAGCTCCCGCATCGCTTCATGGCAGGACAGTTCACAAAAGCGCCTCTCAATGACCTCATCAAGTTCCGCACTGTGACTGAGGCGCTCCATGTTATCAGCGAAACCAGGTGCGCGCGTAAGCTCCGGGTGCTTCAGGAATTTCTCGCAGAAGTTTACCCATTCGCGGTCATTTTGAACCGAAAAGATGAGCTCTTTGCCGTCAGCGCAACGATAGGCGCCATATGGCGCCAGCGACGGGTGTTTCACGCCCGCGCGTACTGTGTGGTAGCTGCTGTAGTCGTGTTGCAAAACCGGTACGTTCATCCAGTCGGCGACGGCATCGAAGAGTGACACCTGAATGCCGGTCCCTTCGCCGGTGACCTCGCGGTTATACAACGCCTGAAGAATGGCGCTATGCGCTGTCATGCCGGCCGAGATGTCGCAAACTGAGACCCCTACACGCGCGGGCCCTTGTTGGTTGCCCGTAATCGCGCATAGACCTGTTTCAGCCTGAACGATGAGATCATAAGCCTTCAAGTGGGCATAGGGCCCTTTCTCCCCGAAACCGGAGATGTCGCAGGTGATCAGCCGCGGGTGTCGGCGACGCAGATCAACCGACCCGAAACCCAGTTTTTCGATACTGCCCGGCTTGAGATTTTGGATAAAGACGTCAGCATCGGCAATGAGCGTGTCGAGGACCTCGCGGTCCGCCTCCAACCTCAGGTCTAGACACACCGACTCCTTGCCTCGGTTGAGCCAGACGAAGTAAGCGCTCTGCCCCCGAACCAACTTGTCGTAGCTTCGGGCAAAGTCCCCTTCCGGCCGTTCAATCTTGATCACTCGGGCGCCGGCATCCGCAAGGCGAGACGACGCATAAGGCGCGGCCACGGCCTGCTCCACCGCAACGACGATGATCCCCTTAAGGCTGTTCTGCATTGCTGACACACCGCCCTTTTCACCCAACATTATTACTTGCTCGACGGTTCAGGATCGCGAGCAACCGGTTCTGTTCGTTCCCAACGATGGAAAATGCCTCGTCGACACCCATTCCGGGCTTTGCGAGCATCATGTCGGCCTGGGTCGCAACCGAAATGTGGACTGAAGCCTGGGCGGAGAGATCCGTCTCAGTGCAGCTCCCCCCGACATATGCCCCTACTTTATTCGCCTTGCAGAGGAGAACAGCGCGCGCCGTATCGGCGATCGAGCCGACGTCTGGGGTTTTGATTTGAACCAGATGTGCGGCCTTAGCTTCGGCAAAGAGCCGAATATCCTCAAGCGTGTTGCATCTCTCATCCACGACGATACGTGCGCTGGAACCCCGATCATCCAAAATCGATACTATTTTGGCGTAGTTCTCAATTTGAGCTTGTGTCGAACCAAAATCCGCCGGGGACTCGATGTTGAGTAAGAAATCCGGGACGGTATCTGCAACCTTGCAAATAAAATCGGCGATCTGTTGCGCGTCCAGGCCGATTTCCTGACCGATCCAGCCATACACATCGAAATGCAGCACCGGATGATATCCAGGGCGGCCGATTTCGCGCGTGCGCGTTGCGACCCATTTCACAAACTCCATGAAGGTCTGGCCGCCTTGACCGAATTTCTGCCGTGAGTTGATCAGACCGTGGGGAAGCACATCCACGGCCTTTAGTATCATTTTGTCTACATTGACTTCGCGAGCATCGCCGCTCTGGCAGTAAATCGGGATCCTGCGCGTCGGCAGCGGCAGGTCAAATTCAGCGCATACGACCTCTGCCATGGTGCTGCGCTGGAGGTGGGCCGCGGCTCGAAGCATCGCCTGACTAACGCCGTACTCAAGCGCGAGAGGTAACGGCTTGTTTTCGAAGGGCTCGAAAACCTGCGCGCAGGCATCAAGGTAGCGAGACGCATCGACATCCAGTAGCCGTGGCGCCACAACCCGGGAGGTCAAATTCGAGATTTTAGCAGTTTCGAACAAAGGATCGCGTCCGCCAGCACCAGAGTACTGAACGCCCATCATGTCGCCCCAAACAACGGTGTCGTCGGCGAGGACCAGCCCGATGCTAAGCGAAGATGCTGGAATGCGAATAGAATTGAACCCAGGCGTTGTCGGTTCGCCGACATAGATGAAGCCGTCCTGGGTCGCGCCCGACCTAATGGCAGCCTGATCGTCATAGAAGAATGCGCCGTTGCCAGGCGCAAGGAGGACGTCTTTGATCTGCAATTCGGTCACTCGACTATCCGGACGGGATTGAAATCGGTTCCGCTAGTGGCACGCGAGGGCGCAAGCTGCCTGATTCTTAGATCTTCAGCGGCCGCGCAACGTGCGCTACCACTTTGTTGGCGTCGACATGCACCCCCGAGCTTATGGCCAAGACGGTGGATGCTCCAGGCGCTCGGATATCAATGGACTCAGCGGACAGCGAATCCATCGGATGCAGGATGCCGATAACATCTCGCTGCTTCACTTCATCCAGCACCGAGCAGCGAGGTTCGAAGATGCCCGGCGCAGGCGATTTCAACTCATCGGAGGGATGCGTTTCAAGTGTTTGGCCGGAGCTCTGATGGCGGAACGTTGGATACTCAGCTTTGCCCTCGACCAGCCCGAGCGCCACGAGCGCGTTGCGCACTCCAGCCTCATAGATCGCGAGATTGTCCGCGCCGACCGTGCCCCCGCCGAATTCAGCGCAAACAAATACCTTGCCCTGCCTTTGGGCG
>NZ_JAMYPD010000026.1:0-81221 GCF_040320195.1 Mesorhizobium sp. M0768
TACGTCGAGGTCGATTTCGTGGCGCATTCCGGCACATCTTCGTCCGGCAGCTTTGTGCAGACGATGGTGTTGACCGATATTGCCACGGGGTGGACTGAATGCGTTCCGGTCCGCACGCGCGACAGCGGCAATGTGATTGTGGCGATCAAGCAGGCCCGCTCGTTCTTTCCCTTCCCCCTGCTCGGCGTAGATTTCGACAACGACAGCGCCTTCATGAACGAGTTCGTCGTCTCCTGGTGCCGCAGTGAGGAACTGGAAGTGACGCGCTCGCGCGCCTATCGAAAGAATGACCAGGCGCATGTGGAGCAGAAGAATGGCGCCATCGTGCGTCGCCTGGTGGGGTATGGTCGGTTTGTCGGCGCGGAGGCGACGGCCGCGCTTGGTAAACTTTATGCTGTCGTGCGGCTTTACGGCAATCTGTTCCAACCGTCATTCAAGCTTCAGGAGAAGACGCGGATCGGCGCTCGTGTGATCAAGCGCTATCATCCGCCAGTTCCGCCTGCGGCCCGTGTCCTTGCACATCCGGGTGTGGCCGAGGCCGACAAGCAGCGGCTCCAGGCGATGATGGAAACCGCCGATCCCGTGCTGCTGTTTGCTGGCATCCGCGCCGCGCAGGAGGAGCTTGGGCGGCGGGTCGATCGTCGTGGCCTGAATACGAAGATTGAGGAGCCGGCCGTTATCGATCTCCAGCGCTTCGCCGCGAATCTGAAGACGGCCTGGAAGAGTGGCGAGACCCGACCAACGCATCGGCGGCCGTATCGGCGGACCAAACCCTATCCGAAGAGACCCAGCATGTACGAGCCGTTCGAGGCGCAGATCAAGGGATGGCTCGAGGAAGAGCCGGCGCTCTCGGCAGCAAGTGTGTTGCAACGCCTGACAAAGATCGACCCCTCGCGCTTCAAGGAAAATAACCTGAGAATGGTGCAACGGCTTGTGAAGGTCTGGCGCATGGAAATGGCTGGGCTGATCATCCTCGATGGCGGTTGGATGAAGAGCTGGCCGCTATCTCCCTCCGCCGCGACGGATGGAGAAAGGGCCCACGTCGGCCCTATCGCGTTCGGTAACATTCCTCGGTGAGGCAATAGGATGCGGATTCCGACGTGAAGCCGGCCGCCATTCCGATCAAAGACCGGCCACCATTCCGATTTGAAGCCGGCCACCATTCCAATCAAAAGTCGGCCAGTTTTCGGCACTGAACATTACCTCCTGGGTCAGCAACTTTGGCATCAAATGCCCCGCGATGAACGGGGAGATTTTGATGCCGGCAAAGAGAAGGCTGACCATGAGACAGTTACGACAAATGCTGCGGCTTGCCGGAAGCGGGACCAGCTCCCGCGAGATTGCCGTCGTCTTGGGAATAGCGCGCAGCACGGTGCAGGATAATCTGCAGCGCGCAGCGGCGGTTGGATTGAGCTGGCCCTTGCCGGGCGAACTGACCGACGATGCGCTCGAGAACAAACTCTTCACTCGCAACGGCGTCAAACAGGGCACGAGAAGACGCACAGAACCAAACTGGGCCGATCTTGCCGTCGAGCTCAAGAAGCCCGGTGTCACCTTGCTCATCCTCTGGGAGGAGTATCGTGGGTCGCATCCCGAAGGATACGGCTACAGTCGCTTCTGCGAACTCTTTCGCAGTTTCGAGCAGCGGCTTTCGCGACGATGCGCCAGGAGCATGCGGCCGGCGACAAGGTCTTCGTCGACTATTCCGGCAAGAAGATCCCGATTGTTGATCGCAAGACCGGTGAGATCCGCGAGGCAGAGATCTTCGTGGCAGTGCTCGGCGCATCCAGCTTCACCTATGCTGAAGCAACATGGACACAAACACTTCCCGACTGGATCGGCTCGCATGTTCGGATGTTTCGTTTCTTCGGAGGCGTTCCCCGGTTGGTCGTTCCCGACAATTTGAAGTCTGGCGTCAGCCGCGCCAGTTTCTACGATCCCGAGATCAACCGCAGCTACGGCATGATGGCATCCCACTATGGTGTCGGTGTCCTGCCGGCACGGCCGCGACGGCCGAAGGACAAATCCAAAGTCGAGAACGGCGTCCGCTTCGCCCAATCATGCATTCTGGGGCGGATGCGCAATCAGACCTTCTTCTCGCTGGCCGAGGCCAATGCCGCCATTCGCCAGGCACTCGATCGCATCAATGATCACGTCATGCGCCGGCTGGGCGTCAGTCGCCGGCAGCTGTTCGAGAGTGTCGAGCGCCCGGCTTTGGCCAGTCTTCCACTGGAGGATTACGAGTTTGCCGAATGGCGTTTGGCCCGCGTCTCGACGGATTACCACGTCGAGTTCAAGACCTTCTTTTATTCCGTGCCGCACAGCCTCATTCGCCAGCAGGTCGATCTGAGAGCAACGGCACGCACCATCGAGATCTTCCACCGCGGCAAGCGCGTCGCGGTGCATCAGCGCCGCTATGGCGGTCCTCGCCATGGAACCGATCCGGATCACATGCCCAGCTCCCACCGGCGCTATGCCGAGTGGACGCCAGATCGCTTCCGTCGCTGGGCCGCATCCGTCGGCCCCGAGACGGAAGGCTTGATTGTCGCAATCCTCGCCAGCCGCCCACATCCTGAACAAGGCTTTCGAACATGCCTGGGTGTCCTGCGCCTGTTTCGCGATGTCACACGCGATCGCGCCGAAGCTGTGTCAGCCCGCGCTGTCGAGATCGGTGGCCTGAACTGCAAGAGCATTGCCTCGCTTATCGCCAATCACAAGGCCGCAAGGCATTCCACCGAACCGACCGCCATCGTCGATCACGCCAATCTGCGTGGCCCTGATTACTTTCATTGAGGAGACACACCAATGCTTATCCATCCCACCATCGACATGCTGCGCGAACTCGGCCTTCATGGCATGGCCACCGCCTTCCAGGAGCTCGACGCACAATCCGAAGCACGCGGCCTCGAGCATGGCGAATGGCTTGCCATGCTGCTTGAGCGCGAGGCTACCATGCGCCGCCAGAAGCGTTTCGAAGCCCGCGCCAGGGCTGCAAAGCTGCGCCATGACGCACAGATCGAGAATGCCGACTTCCGTGCCGCACGCGGTCTTGACCGCAATCTGTTCATGGCGCTCGCCGGCTGCGACTGGATCAGAAAGCATCACAGTCTTCTCATCACCGGGCCGGCGGGCGTGGGCAAGAGCTGGCTGGCCTGCGCTCTCGGCCACAAGGCCTGCCGCGAAGACTTCTCCGTCGCCTATCACCGCGTTCCCAGGCTGTTTGCAACTCTTGCCCTTGCCAGAGGCGACGGACGTTATGGCCGGATCCTCAAGCAACTTGCCAAAACCGACCTTCTCATTCTCGATGACTGGGGACCGGAAAAACTCAATGATGACCAGCGGCGTGATGTGCTTGAGATCATTGAAGACCGCTACGAACGCCGATCGACAATCGTCACCAGTCAGCTGCCTCTGGATCGCTGGTACGAGATCATTGCAAACCCAACTCTGGCCGATGCCATCCTGGACCGCCTCGTTCACAACGCCTATCGCATCGATCTCACCGGTGAAAGCATGCGAAAACAGCGCTCGCCAAGAGCGTCTGAAACAGCTCAAGCTTGACCTGAAACGAAACCCAATCCAAACATCAACGAGACCCAGGATCAGTCCGAAAAATGGCCGGCTTCAAATCGGAACACCGGCCGGATTGAAATCAGAATGACCGGCCGGCTTCAAATCGGAATCGATGGCCGGCTTCGTCGGAATACGCAAATAGGAGGGGTCAATTCCTCACTTCGCTTGACAAGAATCGCTCTTCAGGAGCAACCGCACGCTTTCCCAGATCGACCTCTCAACACGCCGGGCTGTCAGTTTCTCTTCATTGAGATTCCGGACGATCATGATTCACCTCTTACGCTGCTGTGTTCACTGCGCTACCGATCACCCTTTCAATGGCGTGCTCGAGGATGTCGAGGCCTTGGTTAAGCTGATCCTCCCCAATGACGAGGGGCGGCAGACATTTCACGACCTCGTCTTTGGGACCGGCGGTCTCGACGATGAGGCCCTTCTGGAAGGCGGTCCTGACGACCTGACGGGCAGTCTCACCAAACCTCAGATCTATGCCCCGCATCATGCCACGACCCTTGGCTGACACGCGGCTTGGGTCGTATTTCTGCGCGATCTGCTCAAGGCGGCTTTTCAGCAGATTGCTTTTCTCCTCGACGGATGCCGCAAAGCTGTCTGTCCGCCAGAAGTGCTCAAGGGCTGCGCGAGCGGTGACAAAAGCATGGCAGTTGCCGCGGAACGTTCCGTTGTGCTCTCCGGGCTCCCACTTGTCGAGTTGTCGGTCAATAAGAACGAGGGCCATAGGCAGGCCATAGCCCGATATCGATTTCGCCATCGTAACGATGTCCGGACGGACACCCGAAGCTTCGAAGCTGAAAAATGCATCGGTCCGGCCAACACCCGCCTGAATGTCATCGACGATCAGCAGAGCTCCGTATCTGCGCGCAATGGCTGCTACTTTGCGCAGCCATCCCGGCCCGGCGACATTCAGGCCGCCTTCGCCCTGAACTGTCTCGACAATCACCGCCGCCGGGGCGTCCACGCCGCTGGAGGGATCGGAGAGCAGGTGATCAAGGTACTCGGCGGTGTCTACACTGGACCCAAGATAGCCGTCATAGGGTAGCCGCGTCACGCCGCCGAGCAGCTGGCCAGCGGCTGCGCGGTGATATCGGTTGCCGGTGCAGGAGAGAGCGCCAAGGCTCACACCATGAAAGCCATTGGTGAAGGCTATGATGTTGGGCCGACCAGTGATCTTGCGCGCTAGCTTGAGAGCAGCCTCGACCGCGTTCGCGCCGGTCGGACCTGGAAACTGTACGACGTAGTCTAGTTGTCGCGGCCGAAGGATCGTCTCGTGGAATTCTCGCAGAAAGGACTCCTTGGCTTCGTTATACAGATCCAAGCCATGGGTGATGCCGTCACTCGCAATATAGTCTACGAGCGCAGACTTCAGCTCCGGAGGGTTGTGCCCATAGTTCAAGCTTGAGCAACCCATGAGAAAGTCGAGATAGCCTGTCCCATCGCGCGCAAACAGTTGGGATCCTCGTGCCGTTCCGAAGACTACAGGAAAGCTTCGGGCATAGCTGCGCACTTCGGACTCGCGTTGGTTGAAGATCGCGAACTCCTCTCCGCTATCTAGTGCGTTTCGGTCAGTCATCGTTGCTTTCCTCATGCTAATATTAGAGGCGCAGACCCGGCTGCAATACCTGCAGAGCTAACGGGGCGTGCGATTGGGCCGCCTGCTAACATGCACTCGCTACCGCCATTCACAGCCAATCTTCCATCCGCATGTCATCGTCAGACCGAGGTTGCGACGCCGCCTGACTAGGCCGTGCCACCAGCTGCGAAATCGCCAACGGGATGAAACCCTGTGCAGCCACACCGTCAGGAGCGCCGCTCCGGAGTTCCATATGCCAGTAAGCAGGTGAGCCCGATAGCCCGGACCGCAGCGCCGTCGCCGACCCAGCCGAGAGCCTTGCAAGCGCTATGTCATCCAATTCTACTCGACGGCTTTACGCCCACTACGCCACCCACTTCCGATTAAACAATGGAAGTCCCTGAGTGTTTTGCTCAACAAAAGACCTCAACTCTTCGACTCTATCATGATTACCCTCGGACATAACTACTTTCCCGATCATTCCACCGACCTCAAAGAACTGCTCTTCATTGAATCCTCGCGTTGTCATGGCGGCACTACCGATCCTCAGCCCGCCCGCCTTAGATGGTGGAAGGGTGTCAAACGGGATCGGATTTTTATTCGTAACGACCTGAGCCTGAAGCAACGCCTTTTCAATTTGACTACCGTTCGTCCCACAGCTCAGCAAATTAATAAGCAGTAGATGAGAGGAAGTGCCGCCCGAAACGAGCGTAACGCCTTCATAAATCAGGCCCCGCTCCAACGCTTTCGCATTTTTCAATACATCCTTCGCATACTCCCGAAACTGCACGGTCTGTACTTCGGCCAGTAGAGATGCCCTGGCCGCAATCAAGTCCATTTTTGGCGCACCCTGCAGACCAGGAAATATTGCCCTATCGATTTGTTTAGCCAAGCTATTTTTACATAATATCAATCCGCCGCCGCGTGGTCCCCGCAGGGTTTTGTGTGTGGAAGTCGTAACTATGTCGGCGTGAGGCAAAGGAGAGGGGATCACGCGCCCCGCCACAAGGCCTGCGGTATGCGCCAAATCCACCCAAAGAAGCGCATCCACTTCTCGTGCGATCTGGTGCATCTTCTCATAATCAATCAATCGCGGATATGATGAACCTCCGCAGATGATTGCTGCAGGTCGATTTTCCAGTGCAATTGACCGCACCTCATCATAATCCAGCTGCTCGTCGGCCTTTGACACTCCGTAGTAACACCATCGAAAATTTTGGCCGCTCGCATGAAAAGGGGCGCCGTGGCTTAGGTGACCGCCGTCCTGAAGCCGCATGGCCATTAGTCCGTCGAGTGGCTGGAAAAGCTCATTCATTATTGCGAAATTGGCAATCGTAGCGCTCATGGCCTGAACATTCGCGTGTTCGCAGCCGAAAGCAGATTTTGCCCTATCTATCGCTAAATTTTCTAGCTTGTCAGCAAATTCGCAACCTGAGACACACCGTTTACCCGGGTAACCCTCGGCATTTTTGTCGGCAAAGATACTTCCTTCAAAGGATCTTATGGCAGGTGACGAATAATTCTCGGAGGCGACTAAACTTATCTGGGACAGCTGACGGCGCTCTTCCATCTGTACAAGGTTGTATACTTCCTTATCCGACGAGGCGGTAACCTTCTCCACTATGACTTTCTCCCTAATTCATGATGAAAAGTGCGCCACCTTTATCCCCTCGAACAATTCAACGAGGGCGACTTCTATGCCTTGGACGTCACTCCGATCGCTTCCGACGATTACGAAGTCATATGGACCACGATCTTCATAGCCCTCCACCATCACAACTGCTCCACGTTTGACGGAAGGATTGTAGTGCAATTGTCGTTTTTCAAGCAGGTCGAGAAGATCAGGAAATCGAATGCCAACAGGGATGGCGGTTCGCGACAAGACCACGCGCTCACCTTTTTTTATATCGGTTTCTAATCCTAAGGAGCTTGATAAAGCCCTGATCAACGAGAAGCCTCCGTGTCGCCCGTTTACTTCACATGCGAAAAAGCCGACCTCTTTGGCGTTAACGATATCAACGCTGAGGGGGCCTAAAAATCCAGCGTCACGGGCATATTTGCCAAGACGTCGGCACCAAGCCAGAACGTCCTTTGGCAGTTCATCAACAAGCGATCTATCCCAATATGCACCTCCGTATCCTGGATTGAACAGGATTGTCGCGACACCTACGAGTTCTACTTTGTCTCTGCCAATGTCGAAATGTACGCCTATCGAAGACTCATTTTCGCTATATGCCTCAACGATCACAGGATGTTTCTCTGTCGCAATCAAACCTATTTCGTGAACCCCTGCACGTATGGAACTGGCATCAGCTTCACGGATACACACCGCACGCGTGGCGCCCTGGAACGATTTTTCGATACTCTTGGAGATGACGAAGTTGCCATCACCACCTGAGTGACGAGCCACCTTCAAAATTACCTTATCAGAAACCGATAAGGCTCTGCACACAGCATCTATCACTTCCTGGGCGGTTACGCAGACACTACCACTTGCAATCGGCACGCCGAGGTTGGGCGCAAATTCGCGAAATGTTGCCTTATTGTTAAAACGAGATGTCGCTTCAGGACGTGCCCTAGCGTTCTGGTTTGAAAACGTTACGGGAACATCCCCCATAGATCTTGCAATGCAGATAGATACTTCGTCGGCGATATACGGCTCCAGACACGAAACGCGGCCCGAAGACAACAAACTCAGAGAGTTGGACAAACGACTGCCAGCCTCGAGGTCGTTTTTCGAGATCGGCAACGGACGCTTGGTGGATGTCACTGAAGTCGTCAGCGGCACGATGTTGCTGCCGCCCTTTAGCGTATTAACATAATCTAGAAATGACTGTGATATAGGCGTCGGGGTGATAAGTATGTCGTGGTTTTTAGCAACCCAGATCATCCTTTTGGCTTCCGCCGCATTATTCTGCAAATACTTGTCCGACAACAAGTGAACTGGTGGGGCCATAGCGTCGGAACCGACGTTTCCTAGTACTAAAGCGATCACCTTTTTCTACCCCGTGTTCGGTTGTCCAACATGTCCGGAAGTGATTGGCTTTCTGCTAGCCACCAGTCAATGCAAGCGTCAGCAAGGATATTAATCGGGTCGACAATATCATTGTCGTCTGCGAGATCTCCGCGGACCGCTGATAGTTCACTGCAAGCAAGTATAATTTTGTCAGGCCCAAAGGACCTTGCAACTTGAACAAGTCTCCTTAAACTGTCCTGTGCATATATTATCTCTCCTGACTTTACCTCAGATATGACCTTGATGGCGTCATTTACAAGTTTCTTGTGACTCCTATAAAGCGCTTTGCCGAAGTCGTTCGCGTTTTTCCCAGCGTAAAGCCCGTTTTCCATTGACGCGCTCGTTCCTAAGGAAATTAAGCGAAGGGTTCGTGCTTCGCTGACACGCGTTGCCTCTATGGCAGTTCTTGTTATCTCTACCATATCGATCAATTTTACTGACAGCGATTCTTTAATCTCTGTGGCCCAGAGATGTGCAGTATTGCAGGGAATGACGATTGCTCCGCATCCAGCTTTCTCTAGCCAATACGCGCGTTCCAAAATTTGCCGCAAGGGGGCGTCGCTGCCGATTAAAATTGCCTGCGAACGATCAGGGATATTGGGAACCGATAAACAAATAAACGGGATGTGGTCCTGGTCTCTTTCAACTCGGCTTTTGCGAGCTAGGACCTCCAGGAATTTAGCAGTCGCAAAGCTTCCCATTCCGCCGACCACTCCAAGTGGTTTTCGTTGCCCAGGTAGTCCGGGAGATGGCGGCGGGATGGCGTCGATCATCAAAAATTCCTATTGTTGAGGTTTTGCGCCACCGATCATCTGTGAGGCGGGGCATCCGTGGTCGCGTGTTCTCAATAGCGAAATGTTCTCTCTACCTGCTCCGCCGCCGTCTGCGGAATGCCCGGCATCGCTTTAGCTATACCGGCGCGGATCCGACTTGTTGACGCACGACGAGCGCATCAAAAATCGTACCAACTTCGCAGGAATGAGCCCTGGGCGAAATTTCGATATTAAGATCAGAGAGTTAAGCCAGAGCGTCGACGAAATCGGGGCCACACGCCACTATGTAGCGGGCGCGACAAACCCGACAGGACATGTGGAGACAGTGCCAATGCCGAAGCGTAGGACTCGGCAATTGAACCGGACCGCAACGTCGCTTGCGGGAATGCCTCGATGCGCGCCCCTAAAAGGTGTACCTGGTGCCGTAGGGCATCTCCTGGCCACTCTGCCGGATTGCATAGCTTTCCATTCTGGAATTCCGGGCGCGAGTAAATGTCGCGTGGCATTGTACGATTTTGTCGGGCATCGACTTGGCTGGTTCGACCCGGGCCGTGGTTCTGAGACGGCTTTCTTTGGTACGCAATTTGCTCGTAGCTCAGGAGAATGTCGAAAACTCACGAAAACACATGCTGCCGCAAACCACATCCTGCCGGGAACTTGGCCTGCCGTCGGATGGCAGATGCTTCAGGCCAAAATAAGGAAGAGCTCAGGCTTGCCGAATGCGGATGGCAACCCTGCAAACGGTCGACGCAGCCAAGACGCGAATGTTCGCAGGGGTCCAATGTCATTTTGGTTTCTGGTGCGCCAGCATCGAGCCCCCAGGAGAGGGCTACTCAAGACTGCGGCTCGGCGGAACTCGAAAACACTACTCGCCAGATGCATGCATTGAGATGGAAGCGCCAGCATGTCAGGAACGGAATGCTTTGGCGCGCCATGCAGTGTGAGAAGTCACAGCCTCATGCAGAGTGAAGGTCCCTCTCCACCCGCCTCAACGATCCTCGCTCCCCTTCGGAACCGAGTATTTCGATCAGTGTGGACGGCTACACGCATAGCCGACCTAGGACGGTTGGTGCAAACCGTTGCCATCGGTTGGATGATGGCAACGGTTTCGGCTTCCGACCTAACAGTCGCACTTGTACAGGCTGCCTCCACATTGCCAACGTTCTTCCTCTCAATTCTCGCAGGAGCTGTTGCCGACAATTACAGCCGTCGGGGGGTGATGTTTGCAGGCCACTGCTTAATGGCCTTGGCATCCATAGCGCTGGCGATTTCAGTCGGCCTGGGTTGCGTTAGTCCTTGGCTAATACTCGGCCTGGGTTTCTTGGCCGGCTGCGGCTTGGCCTTGAATGAGCCGGCCTGGCACGCTTCCATTGGCGATATCTTGGACAAGCGCGACATCCCGGCTGCAGTGACCCTTATGTCTGTCAGCTATAACGTCGTGCGGAGCGCTGGCCCGGTCTTGGGTGGCGTGATCCTAACCTTCTTTGGACCGTTGATCGCTTTCGCCTTTGCGGCACTGGGTGATCTGGCACCTCTCAGTGCAATTTGGCGCACGAAATGGAAAGTTCGCTCTTCTACGCTTCCTCGCGAAAGAATGACGACGGCGATTCATGATGGAGTGCGCTTCACAGCGTTGTCCTCCGAAATCAGAGCCGCAATCGCCCGTGGAGCCCTATTCGGCTTGGCCAGCATCTCCATCATCGCGCTCCTCCCTCTCATCGTTCGCGATCAGATGGCGAGCGGTCCGGTCGTATTCGGCATTTTATTGGCTGGCTTCGGCATGGGGGCTTTTATCGCAGGCATGAGCAACGGCTTACTAAGGCGGATCACGTCTCAAGACAGGCTGTTCACGTTCGCATCGGCAGCCTGTGCGGCATGTTGCCTTTCTCTTGCGCTGACATCGTCGGTCGCTGTGGCGGCCATTTCGCTGGCACTCGGCGGCGCGGGTTGGGTAATCGCATGGACGGGCCTTGACGTGGCTGTACAGTTGTCGAGCCCAAGGTGGGTCGTCGGCCGCACGATCTCGATCTACTACGCCTTGGCCTATGGCGGTATGGCAATCGGCAGCTGGCTTTGGGGCACCGTAGCTCAGAATTACTCACTGACTTGGTCTTTAGAAGGCGCCGCGGCGGCTCTATTGCTAGTTGCAGCAATCGGAATTGTGTTGCCCATACGTCCGTGGGAGGAATTGGATCAAGAAAATTCAGATTTTCACGCTCCGGAACTGGCACTCGATCTCAAGCCTAGAAGCGATCGCTGTCAAAGTCGAATCCATTTCGGAGGAAAACAGGGAGGCCTTTCTGGGCTGCATGCGTGCAGGCCCGACGCTCCGATAGGCCCATGACGGCCTGCAGATGCGCTACGGCTTCGCGCTTGGCGGCGGGCCCTACCATTTTTGACAGAAGCTCGCGCAATGCCGAGGCTTCGAGCATCTGGTAGGCGAGCAGCTTCTTCAGTTTGGCATTCTCGTCTTCCAGGCTTTCAGCCGTTTGGCGTCGGACACATCCATCCCGCCATACTTGGCCTTCCAGCTATACAGCGTCGCCTCCGAGGCCCCGTGCTTGCGGGCAAGATCGCTCGCCTTCGTGCCCGCCTCATGCTCGCGCAGAACCGTAATGATCTGCTCTTAAACCGCTTTCTCTTCATCAGTCCGTCCTTCGATCAAGGCCCGGACTCTAATCTCAGATCGAGGAAATTCTCAACCTCCGCGTGGCAAGGGCTTTTTCGGCGCTTCTGGCGGTTGGTCGGGTGCAGGCATGTATACGGCCTTTGATTCTGGCGCGTTCATGCCGCTGGCCCTGATGTAGTCCGCTGATCGGATCCCAGACAGGTCAACGCGCTTTCAAGCGGCACCCACTGAGCGGGTTTGTTCGACCCCGGCTCGACCGTTCGCCATCACACCATCAGCACCTCACCAATCTCTGCACCCTCCGCGGCCGCCTCAACGGGCGGCGGGGCCTTCAAAACGGCGGCCGGTCATCATCAGCGCCCAGACGATCCTCGCCATCTTGTTCGCCAAGGCGACGGCGACGACGTTGTATGGCTTCTTCGCCAGCAGCTCTGCAGCCCAGCGGGTAGACGCCGCTTTGCCTTTCCGCTGAACCGGAGCACAGCATGGGCGCCGACCACGAGAAGGCGGCGTAGAGAAGGATCACCTTGTTTGCTGATCCTGCCGAGGCGGTCCTTGCCACCCGATGAGTTCTGCCGCGGCACCAAGCCTATCCATGCCGCCAACTGCCGGCCGGATTTGAAGAGCGTCGCGTCCGTTACGGTCGCGGCGATCGCGCTTGCAGTGATTGGGCCGATGCCAGGGATTGTCTCAAGGCGTCGGCTCAGTTCATTCGAGCGATGCCACGCATGAATCTTGCGGTCCAGCTCGCTGATCTTCTCATGTACCTCCCGCAACTGACCGATCAGGGGAAGGAGCGCGGCCTGCGCAAGCGGAGGAATGAGTTCGTCACCCTGGTCTTCGACGAGCGCGATTAGCGTGCCCACACCCGCAATGCCTTGGCGCGTCACGACACCGAACTCCGCCAGGTGGCCGCGCAGGGCGTTCACCAGCATCGTCCGCTGGCGGATCAACAGCTCACGGACCCGATGCAGCATCAGCACACTTTGCTGCTCCTCGCTCTTCACCGGAACGAAGCGCATCGTCGGTCGCGTCACCGCTTCGCAGATCGCCTCGGCATCGGTCGCATCATTCTTCTGTCTCTTCACGTATGGCTTGACGTAGGACGCCGGCATTAGCCGAACCTCGTGGCCCAGCGCCATAAGAACCCGAGCCCAGTGGTGTCCAGTCGCGCATGCCTCGACGCCGATCAGGCACGGCGGCAATGCTTTGAAGTATCCAACGACATCATCGCGGCGAAGCTTGCGGCGGACGACCGCGCCGACACCATCGACTCCGTGGACCTGAAACAGATGCTTCGCGATATCCAGACCAATTGTGGTAATCCTTTCCATGGACGGCTTCGACAGCCACACTATGGCACCTCGATGCCGGGAGCGGAGGCCGTCCACCACATCAGGTCACGAGACATGTAGCCCGACGACATCGTGTAGTTTCTCGGCAGAAGCCTTGTCATTCGATAGGTTGAAAAGCTGCGCCAGCGGTGCGGCGGAAGTCCGTGCTCATGCCAGATCTTGACGCACGGCCCTGCCCATCGCACGAACAATAGCCTCCTGTTGTCCTTTCCAGAGTCAGAGCGACCATCCGGTCGACAAGGTCAACCTCAAGCGGCGCGGTGCCGGCCGGCCGGCTCTTGTCGCGCAAAAGACCACTTCGGCCATGAAGCGTTCCTGCCAACGCCAGACGCAGTCGACTTGACCCTCGCCTCCATGATTCGCGACGGTTCCCAGACCCTCGTCGCTCATCAAGATGATCTTCGCCCGCCACACATGCTTTTGGGCGAACTGCCCGCCGCGACGTATGCTCGCGTTCGTGATCCAAAACCAGCCGAACCGCGCGGGGTCCGGACCTCGGGAGAGAACTTGTTGGTCGTCTTGCTTGTCATGACTCCACCTTCTCAGGAGTTGATGGAGTGGATGCCCCTCCCGCCAACGGCGTGGCAGAGTTGCGATCGTAGAATGGGCTGCGGATATCAGGAGGAACAACATGAATACCGTCACCATCATCGGCATCGATCTGGCGAAGCGCGTCTTCCACGCTCATGGCGCGCACGCCGACGGCAGCGTTGCATTCCGGAAGAGAATGGCTCGCTCTCAGGTCGTCCCGTTTTTGGCCCGACAGCCGACTTGTGTGGTCGCCATGGAGGTCTGCGCGAGCGCCCACGAATGGGGCCGGACCATACAGGAGCTGGGCCACGAGGTGAGGCTCATTCCGCCCAACTACGTCAAGCCATATGTAAAGCGCCAGAAAAACGACACCGCTGATGCCGAGGCCATAGCTGAAGCAGGATCACGACCGACGATGAGGTTCGTGGCGGTGAAGACGGAAGAGCAGCAAGCGAGGTCGATGGTCTTCCAAACGCGCGATTTGCTGGTGCGCCAGCGCACGCAGCTGATCAACGCATTGCGCGGGCATCTTGCCGAACACGGTGTCATCGCACCGCAAGGTCCGGCTCATCTGAAGACTTTGGCTGCCGTGATGGGTGCGGCCGAGCCAACGATGCCCCAACTGGTCCTCGACGTTGGTCGCGTGTACTTGGAGCAGGTCGACCGGTTGAGCTGCGAGATTGCAGAGCTTGAGAAGATCCTTCGCCGCGAAGCTCAGTGTGGGGAGGATACACGCCGCCTTCAGACCATGCCGGGAATTGGCCCGATCACGGCCATGGCGGTGGAAGCGTTCGCGCCCCCAATGGCGACCTTCAAGCGCGGTCGCGACTTCGCCGCCTGGCTGGGGCTGGTGCCGGTTCAACATTCGACAGGCGGAAAGCAGCGGCTCGGCCGCACGTCGAAAATGGGCCAGCGGGACATCCGACGGCTGCTGATCATCGGTGCCATGGCCGTCATACAGTGGGCCTCCCGCCGCGGCGCCCGACCCGGCTCATGGCTCGCCCGAATGCTGGATCGCAAACCGCTGATGCTGGTTGCCATGGCATTGGCCAACAAGATGGCTCGCTCGGTGTGGGCAATGTTGACGAAGAAAGAGGATTACCAGGATCATGGCAGCGCAGTAGCCTGAGCATTTACTCGGCGACTGCGACGCCATGATGGGCGGAATGTGAGGAGGTCGTGAACGTCAAGGGCAAATGATCGGTCTGATCGGGATCAGGAAATGCACCGAGGCTCCAAGAGCGAAAAGCTCGTCGAGTTGATTTGCGCCTGATCCGCGTATCTCCATGACGGCCAGCGGCACCTCGACGCCGCATCACAGGCCTGACACATGACCGCACCCGATCACATGTTCGAAGACGCAAATGGCACTTGCATGAAACGGGGCATCCACACATACCTCCGATCAACCCGGGGCGGTTCAAGCTACTGTCATGAACGATTGTTGCAGCTTTGGCTTATCCGGGGTCGTCGTCGGCAAAGTCGCTGCTAGTCTGCAGTATCGTCTCTGATAGCAACTTCGCTGCTCGGCCCAAGGGCTCACGGAAGCTCTGAAGCCCTTCAAAGCTGACGCGGGCCACTGGAACGGACACACCAAGACAAGCAATCAAGGTTCCGCCCGGGGCGAGAATTGGAACAGCGCAACCAACTACACCTTGGACGAATTCTTCGTTGCTCCGAGCCCATCCTTCCCTGCGAGTTTCCTCTAGAACAGCGAGAAGGGAATCAGGATCGGTTATAGTCCTGTCAGTATGCTGCTCCATCTTCAGACACCGAACCAGCTTTTCACGCGGCTTCACAGGCAGCATGCTCATGTAAATTTTGCCAGTGGACGTACAATAGAGCGGCGCACTGTGCCCAGGATCAAATTGTAGCCCTTGAGGGGGCTTTACTCGTACGCTGTCGACGTAGACCACAGCATTGTTCCGCACGATACCAATCTCGCATTGCTCGCCGATTTCTGCCGAGACGTTCTGTAGAAGTGCGTGGCGACGTGCCGTTCGAAAGGCTGAGCCAATCGTCTTGCCCGCAAGCACGACTAGATTGTTGCCGACAACGAATCGTTTTGTGCCCGCCGCGCGCTGGAGAAGTCCGCGGGACTCGAGATTGCTGACCAATCTGTGGGCTGTTGGCAAGGGCAGGTCGAGATTCTTGGCAATGTCTGCCGCAGTAACTGCTTTGAGTTGAGTGGCCACAAAGTCAAGGATTGCAAACGCTCGATCCAAGGGACCATCTGAATTGACGTTTAAGCTCATTACTGACTCGCTGGAGAGAGGGGGTTCACAATATGAGAAAAAAATTCCCGAAATTTGATTGTAGCATCGACTCTCGATTTTGAAAATTTCTGACAGCAATTAGAAACACGTCCGCTACCGAGCCTCTTAATCCCGCCTGATCCTCGAATTTCGCTGCAGGTTTAGAGGCCCGATTGTCTTGGTGAGTTGTCAGTTGATGCGCTCATGGGCTCGTGGAGCACACTGCGGCGGCGCTTTGCCCCGTTAATGCTGCAGGGCCAGCTCGCTTTGCTCGACGCCAGACCTCAATTTTTGACCGTCGCCCTTTCGGCGTGTGCTGGTGAATGGGGTTAGACATCTCCGCACTCCAATCCCTCTTCGGGCGATTACAGAGCGCGGATGGGGCAACATTCGATCCTGTGTTTTAATTTACTGGCTGCTGGCGAGGCGGCATGCAGCTTGCTATGACTCGCTACCCCAATCCTCAATGTGTGCTAGATGCGCCGTCAGAGCGCTTTCCAGAGGGTAATGACAATCTATTATCATTTTTCGGAATAAACAAGTCCGCTAAACGATATAATGGTGGACCCATAGCGCTTTTTACATATGCTTTGCCATCGCGGAGCGCAAACAAAATTGTGCGCGCAAACGAACAAGGTGCGTGCAGAAAACTTCGCATATGTGCCGGACGACAAGGACATGGCTTACCCCGCGGCGAACAAATGCGGCTAGCCGAATCGGAGAGATAGATGGCGCAGTATTATGACGTTGAGGCGGTGAGGAAGCTATTTCCAGTCGTGGCGAAAATGACCTATCTCGACTCCGGCTTCCAGACGCCGATGTCAACGCCCGTCAAGCACGCCTTTGAAGCATTCATAAAGGAAAGCTACGAGACAGCTGGTCCGAAATCCGTGTGGATTGACCGCATGGAGAAAACTCGGGGCAAGGTGGCGGCTTTATTGAACGCAGCCACCGAAGAAATCGCATTCACGAAAAACACGTCCGAGGCGATGAACATTGCCGCGAACGCTCTCCCGCTGAAGGCGGGCGACAATGTTCTGATGATCCATGGCGACCATCCTAACAATACCTACGCATTCCTGAACCTGAAGAAGAAGGGCGTCGAGGTCCGCTTCATTCCCATGACGGAAGTCGTCAACGCGGACAGCTTCCTTGGACAGATCGACGCCAATACCAAGGCGATCTCGATATCGTATGTGGCCTTCCATGCAGGCCACCGTTTCGATATCGAAAGCATAGGCGCGCTGTGCAAGGAAAAGAACCTTTATTTCGTCGTCGACGTCATGCAGGCGGTCGGGGTTGTGCCGATCGATGCAAAGAAAATCGGCGCCACATTCATCGGCTCGGGAACGCACAAGGGGCTCCTCGTTCCCCAAGGCTTGGGCCTGCTCTATTGGGATCGCACCCGCACAGAATTGGAGCCGGCGTATCTGGCGGCAATCAGCCTTGAAAATCCGCCAGCGGATTTCATCGCCCGCCCTGACGACATGGCACCGGCTCCCACTGCTGGCCGGTTCGAACTCGGCAACTTCAACCTGCCAGCAATTCAGGGGCTCGGCGCGGCTCTCGATCTGATTAACTACATCGGCATTGAGAAGATTGAGGCTCATTGCTTTGATTTGGGCGACAGGCTCATAGCGGGGCTTGATGCACTCAACATCAAGCTTGTTGGCCCCCGCGACCGCTCCAACCGTGCTCCGCATATCTACGTTGCCGCGCTGTCAGCCGATGAATGGATCGACTACTTTGCCTCCAAGGATGTGCGCGTTTCGCCCGAGCGCGATGGCGTTCGCATGTCGCTTGCCATGTTCAACACCGCGTCCGACATCGATCGCGTCCTGGACGTCATAAAGGAACGAGGCAATGCGGCCGGCCGCTCCTCAAAGGCTGCCTGATGCCTCACTGGCCGCGCGGCAATCATTGCGCGGCTCCGACGTGAACCAAGAATACAGTCATGATCGTAAACCAGCCCTACGCCTAAACTGCATGTACTTCTGTCCGCAACAGCCTCATTACCTTTTCGGTCGCCACCGCTCCTGCGGGTCCGATCCTTCACAACAGGGATACTTTCTTTCCACCCCGAAGAGCGACCGGCCTGCGAATTCCTGAAGCAAACCATCCACTGAAAGACCAGCGCTTTGCAACAGTGCCGGTTTCAGTAAATCACGCGAGGTATTATTGTGACGAAGGCTCTAGAAACCGAGCGCATAGAGAAAGACCCGCTAGGCCCTGTAAGCATCCCGGTCGATGCCTACTACGGTCCTCAGACGGCACGGGCCATCGCCAACTTTCCTATTTCGGGTATAAGGATTAGCCATTTTCCCAACTTCATCAAGGCGCTCGCCTACGTGAAAATGGCAGCGGCACGCGCCAACGCCGCGCTCGGCGATCTCGATAAACAAAAGGCCGATGTCATCTGCCAAGTCTGCGAGGAAATCGTGGCCGGCAGGCACCTTGGCGAATTCCCTCTCGATGTCTTTCAGGGCGGCGCCGGGACCTCGACCAACATGAACATCAATGAGGTCATCGCCAACCGAGGCTTGGAGATCATGGGACTGCCACGGGGAAAATACCACGAGCTACATCCCAACAACGACGTGAACTTCGCTCAGTCGACAAACGACGTTTATCCGACGGCGATCCGCCTTGCGATCCTTCTCTCTCGTGGGGCGTTGCAGCGAGCTTTGGAACAGCTCTCGGACGAGTTGGAGGCCAAGGCCGAAAGCTTTTCGGAGGTGATCAAGCTTGGCCGGACGCAGTTGCAGGACGCTGTTCCGATGACGTTGGGCCAAGAGTTTCAGGCTTTCGCGACGACGCTGCGCGAAGATGTAGCCCGTCTCGGTGAGATCGCCGCATTCTTCCATGAAATAAACCTGGGTGGCACGGCGATTGGCACGGGCATCAATACGAACCCCGACTATCAGGCGGCAGCTGTAGCGCAGCTGCGCGCGATTTCCGGCGTGCCCGTCGTCTCGGCCGGAAATCTGATCGAAGCCTGCTGGGATACCGGCGCCTTCGTGCTCTTCTCTGGAATGCTGAAGCGGACGGCGACGAAGCTCTCGAAGATCTGCAACGATCTGCGGCTGCTGTCCAGCGGCCCTCGTGGCGGCCTGAACGAAATCAATTTGCCTGCGCTTCAGCCCGGCTCCTCGATTATGCCCGGAAAGGTCAATCCTGTAGTGCCGGAGGTGGTCAACCAGGTCGCCTTCCAGATCATTGGTTACGATCTCACAATCACTCTCGCCTCCGAAGCGGGGCAGTTGCAGTTGAACGTGATGGAGCCGGTCATCGCCTACAACATACTGCACTCGCTGGAGCTTTTGACCAATGCCGTCGATGTGCTGCGCACGAAATGCGTCGTCGGCATTACCGCCAATGCAGAAACTTGTCGCAAGCATCTCGAAGCCAGTACCGCCGTCGCAACAGCACTGACGCCTGCGATCGGCTACGAGCGGGCGGCAGAGCTTGCAAAGGAGGTCTTGGCCTCCGGAAAAACCATCCGCGAAGTCCTGGCCGAGCAGCCGGACCTTTCGGAGGATCTAATCGCGAACACCGCCGATCCGCACCTTTTGACCCGGCCAACGCGATCACGATTGGCATCGTAACGGCAGGCCAGAGATCAATCGGCTGTTTGCGCGGCAGCGAAAGCAGCCGCCCACCTCAGCAGTAATTCAAGAAGGTGCCAACATGAAAACCAGAGCTGCAGTCGCCTGGGAGGCGAATAAACCCCTATCCATCGAGACCATCGAAATAGGCGGCCCGAAGGCCGGCGAAGTGCTGGTGGAGGTCATGGCGACAGGCGTCTGCCATACCGATGCCTACACCCTTGCCGGTTTCGATTCCGAAGGCAAGTTTCCCGCTATCCTCGGTCACGAGGGTGCAGGCATCGTTCGTGAAGTAGGCCCTGGCGTCACGATTCTGAGGCCGGGCGACCACGTCATTCCTCTCTACACTCCGGAATGCCGCCAGTGCAAAACCTGCCTCTCGCAGCGTTCCAATCTCTGCACGTCAATCCGGGCCACGCAAGGGATTGGACTTATGCCGGATAAAACGACACGCTTTTCCTGCGATAGTGGCGAGATCTTCCACTATATGGGGTGCTCGACCTTCTCCAACTTCACAGTCCTGCCGGAAATCGCGCTTGCCAAGGTCCGCGAAGACGCGCCTTTCGACAAGATCTGCTACATTGGCTGCGGCGTCACAACGGGCATTGGCGCGGTGATCTACACGGCGAAGGTTCGCCCTGGCTCGAACGTCGTTGTCTTCGGTCTCGGCGGGATTGGCCTCAACGTCATTCAGGGCGCGCGCATGATCGGCGCTGACAAGATCATTGGCGTCGATATCAATCCTGCCAAGGCCGAAATGGCACGCAAGTTCGGCCTGACCGATTTCATCAATCCCATAGAAACCGGCAATGAAAAGGTTGTCCAGGCTATCCAGGAACTGACCGACGGCGGCGCCGATTACTCTTTCGACGCCACTGGCAACGTCAACGTGATGCGCCAGGCACTCGAATGCTGCCATCGCGGATGGGGAGAATCCATCATCATCGGAGTGGCGGAAGCCGGCAAGGAAATTTGCACCCGTCCGTTCCAACTTGTTACCGGCCGCGTCTGGAAAGGCACGGCCTTCGGCGGCGCCCGTGGTCGTACGGATGTGCCGAAGATCGTCGACTGGTACATGGAAGGTAAGATCAACATCGATGACCTGATCACGCACAAGATGCCGCTTGATGAGATCAACACGGCATTCGATCTGATGCACGAAGGCAAGTCGATCCGTTCGGTGATCGTCTATTGATCGCTGACAAGAGACCGTATGTTGCGGTAAAACCAGGAGGAAATCATGAGCGTTCGAATTCTTCATCCTTTGATCCAGAACGGGCTTCACAAGGGCGACAGCAATCATGCCGGCGGCATTCTTGCCTGCACATGCACAGATCGACCTGTTAAGGTGAAAGTCTCAACTGGGATCGCCCACAACCATGCTTGCGGCTGCACAAAGTGCTGGAAGCCAGATGGCGCGACGTTCTCCGTCGTGGCCGTGGCCCCAAGCGAAAGCGTTTCGGTCGTCGAAAACGGCGACAAGCTCGCTGTCGTCGATCCATCTGCCCTTATACAGCGCCACGCATGCAAGGAATGCGGCACGCATATGTACGGTCCGGTAGAACGGGATCATGCCTTTAAGGGTCTGTCCTTCATCCACCCGGAGCTGTTCGACAACGGCAATTGGCCTGAGCCGGGTTTTGCCGCTTTCGTGTCTTCGGTAATCGAAGGCGGTGTCGATCCCTCGGAGATGGATGGCATCCGTAACAAGTTCAAGGATGTTGGACTTGAGCCTTATGACTGTCTTTCGCCGGCGTTGATGGACTACTTGGCGACTTGGACAGCCAAGAAGAATGGAACCCTGCAGTGACATCTTGTGGCACGAATCTTTGCCGTTTCGCGCTTTCTTTGGAATGTCATTCGTCGCCAAAGCCGTTAAATGAGCTCAGAAAGGCAAAATCGTTCGGCGGTTTTCCTCCCATTCCGCTAAACGGTGTTCCCCTCTGAAGGCTTTGACCTTCCTTTGGCCGGGCCGCAATCGAGCCCGGCCTTTTTTGTCGACGGGCTGCTTTGTTCAGATCTGCTGGAACGCGTTTCGGTAACATCGCTGCGAATACAAACCGTCTTGTTTCCGAAAGACTGACCCAGCGGCTAACCGAAACGACCGCATTCTCACAATTAACTGCCAAGCGACACAAGGCTCGGTGCTGACGAACAAGTATGCCGAGGGCTATCCCGGCCGGCGCTACTACGGCGGCTGCCAGTACGTCGACGAGGTCGAAGACCTACACGCGATCGCGGCAAGGCGCTGTTCAACTGTTCCTATGCCAACGTCCAGCCCAATTCCGGCAGCCAGGCGAACCAGTCGGTGTTCATGGCGCTGATGCAGCCGGGCGACACCTTCATGGGGCTTAATCTCGCCGCCGGCGGGAACCTGACCCATGGCTCTCCGGTCAACCAGTCCGGCAAATGGTTCAATGTCGTCTCCTACGGCGTGAGGCCGCAAGACCAGCGGATCGACTATGACGAGGTCCGCGACCTTGCACTCAAGAACCGCCCGAAAGTCATACTTGCCGGCGGCTCGGCCTATCCGCATGATCGACTTCAGGTGTTTCGCGGCATCTGCGACGAGGTCGGCGCCAAGCTGTTCGTCGACATGGCGCATTTTGCCGGTCTCGTCGCCGGCGGCGTCCATCCCAATCCGCTCCAGCATGCGCATGTCGTGACCACCACCACGCACAAGACGCTGCGGGGGCCGCGCGGCGGCATGGTGCTGTCCAACGGCGAGGAGATCGGTAAGAAGATCAACTCATCGGTGTTCCCCGGCCTGCAGGGCGGACCGCTGATGCATGTCATCGCCGCCAAGGCGGTTTCATTTGGCGAGGCGCTGACGCCTGCGTTCAAGAGCTATGCGGCAAACGTCGTCGCCAACGCCAAACGCTGGCCGCAACCATCGCGGCGAGCGGCGTCGACATCGTCTCGGGTGGAACCGACACGCATCTGATGCTTGTTGACCTGCGCCGCAAGCAGCTTACCGGAAAGGCCGTGGAGGCAGCCCCTGGCCGCGCTCACATCACCTGCAACAAAAACGGCATTCCCTTCGATCCGCAAAGCCCCGCTATCACGTCGGGCGTCAGGCTCGGGACGCCCGCCTGCACAACACGCGGCTTTCTTGCCGAGGATTTCCGCCTGGTGGGCCAACTGACGATGAAGGTCGTCGACGGGCTGTCGGTCAACGGAGAAGACGGCAACGCGGCGATCGAGCGGGAGGTTCGCGAGGAGGGCGGCGCGCTGGTGCGCAGATTCCCGATATACGACTGATTTGGGTCGCGTAGAAGCCGCAAGTGATTGCGTGGGGCATGTAGTATGGTGAGCCTCGACGTGCCGGGATTGATGATACGACCATGGCTGAAGTGAACAGATTCAGAGTTATGACCGCGGAGCGGAATCCGCTGGTCCTGGCTGCGCTTGGCGATATGATCAAACGGGATGACCGTTTCGAACTAGTCCTGGGCGTCCAGACCGGCGAGGCGTTCCTGGAGGCGGTATCTGCCGCCACACCCGCTTTCGATGTCGCTGTCATCGGCTGGAAACTGTCCGATATGAATGGCGGCGAGGTCCTGGCCGAGTTGCGGAAGCGCCAGCTTAATCCGCGCATCGTGATCTTTTCAAACGAGCACGACCTTGCGATCCTGAAACAATGCGTGCGTCTCGGTGCGCAAGGCTTCTGCTACCAGTGCGAAGATCCCTGCATCCTGTTCGACACCCTGCTCGTCGTCGCACATGGCCGCATCTGCATCCCCTACATCGATGTCTCGAAAATAAACGATACGCCGCTTTCGAAGCTTACCCCGCGGGAGCGAGAATTGCTTGCAGTCCTGGCTGATGGCTGGACCAATCTGCAGATTGCCACCCGGACCGGCATTTCCGAAAACACCGTCAAGTATCATCTGAAGAACCTCTACGACAAACTTGACGTGCGCAACCGCGCCATGGCCGTGGCGCTTCATGCCAGCGAGAAGAACCCCGGTGCGCAGATGAATTCCCAATAGGCTGCTCGAGACGCCCCTTCGCTCCGCTGCTTTGTTTTGCCACGACGCGCTCGCGTATCGGGCAGAAAACATCTCACCTTGCGACAACAGTTTTCGCGAGGGCACCTGTCTTCCGCAGCGCAGCAGAGGCATTGGTGCGCCGCAGCACAGCCTTTACTTGACAGCATGTCGGTCCGAAACAGGGTTATGGCTGGCGCGCGCCGAGACCCGCAGTGCTTCGCATTTCCATTTAGAATACCAATCAATAGCCGCCTAACCGAAACGGCGGAGCTGGCGTTGGTCTGGAAATGCAGCGGATGCCGCTGCCATTGCGATGGGGTCGGCTGTAGCCGGAATCCATCTGGTGCCACGCCATTGACCTGTTGCCCGGAACGCAATCCCGATTGCCGCAAATCTGCACAAATATCGTGTCTGACCATCGCCATCGCCATGGCCGGCGCCGGCAACGCTTGCGCGTAAGCCTGGTCCGCCGGGTAGGTCCAGCCTATCCGTTCGATCTTTTTCGGCCTCCCCAAGCGGTTTTTTTTCAATGCCGGGCGGTGACATTTTCTATCCGGGCAGGTGTTTTTCTGGCCGCACCAAGAAAATAGTGTTCCTCGTGAGAAAATGGACATTGGCCCGATCCGGGGCCCGATCCGGGTCTTTGCCAAGCCGAGCTGAGGAGAAGCAGTCATGGCCGGATACAATCAACTTTTCGTCCCAGGACCGACCAATGTTCCGGAATCGGTCCGGCAGGCAATGAACGTGTCCATGGAGGACATGCGTTCACCGACCTTCCCTTCATTTACCCTGCCGCTGTTCGAGGACATGAAGAAGGTCTTCAAGAACGAGACCGGCCGTGTCTTCATCTTTCCCTCGTCGGGAACCGGCGGCTGGGAATCGGCGATGACCAACGTGCTCAGTCCGGGCGACAAGGTGCTGATGTCCCGCTTCGGCCAGTTCTCGCATCTGTGGATCGACATGGCTGAACGCTTCGGCACGGACGTTGACGCCATCGATTGCGAATGGGGAACCGGGGTTCCGGTCGAGATTTACGCGGAGCGGCTGCAGGCCGACAAGGCGCACCAGATCAAGGCGGTGTTCTGCACGCATAACGAGACCGCGACCGGCGTCACCAGCGATGTCGCCGCCATCCGCGCGGCGCTCGACGCTGCCGGTCACCCCGCGCTGCTGTTCGTCGACGGCGTGTCGTCGATAGGCTCGATCGATTTCCGTCAGGAAGAGTGGGGTGTCGACTGCGCCGTCAGCGGCTCGCAGAAGGGTTTCATGCTCCCCGCCGGACTGGGCTTCCTGTCCGTCAGCCAGAAGGCGCTTGCGGCAGCCAAGTCCACCAAGCACCATCGCTGCTATTTCTCCTTCGACGACATGATCAAGGCCAACGACACCGGCTACTTTCCCTACACGCCGGCAACCCAGTTGCTGCGCGGCCTGCGCGCCTCGCTCGACCTGATCGCCCAGGAAGGCCTCGAAAACATCTTCGCCCGCCATCACCGGCTGGCCGGGGGCGTGCGCAAGGCCGTCGATGCCTGGGGCCTGCGCCTCTGCGCCAAGGAGCCGAAGTGGCATTCCGACACGGTCAGCGCCGTCCTGGTCCCTGAAGGCATCGACAGCGCCGCTGTCGTTCGGCGGGCCCACCAGGCCTACAACACGTCGCTCGGCGGTGGCCTCAACAAGGTCGCCGGAAAGGTCTTCCGCATCGGCCATCTCGGCTGGCTGAACGAAGTGATGGTCTGCGGCGCGCTGTCGGCCGCCGAAATGGCCTTGCTCGACTGCGAGGTAAAGCTCGCGCCGGGCTCAGGTGTCGGCGCGGCGATCGAGCATTTCCGCCTGTCGGAGAAAACCATGCGCGCCAAAGCGGCATGATCGGTCAATCGGGAGGAAAAGATCATGAGCCATACCATCAACCATCTTCGCAAGCTGCGCCTCCAGCGTAGCGAACTCGCGGTTCCTGGATCGAGCCCTGAAATGATCGACAAGGCGGCCAACAGCGCCGCTGACTTTATCTTTCTCGATATCGAGGACGCCGTCGCCCCGCCCGACAAGGAGCGCGCGCGCAAGAACATCATCCAGGCACTGAACGACATCGACTGGCGCGCCAAGGGCAAGACCGTCTCGGTGCGCATCAACGGCCTCGACACGCATTACATGTATCGCGACGTGGTCGACGTGATTGAACAGGCCGGCGACCGGCTGGACACGATCCTGGTACCGAAAGTCGGCGTCCCAGCCGATCTGTACATGGTCGAGGCCATGGTCAACCAGATCGAGATGGCCAAAGGCTTTCGGACGCGTGTCGGTCTTGAGGCATTGATCGAGACGGCGCTCGGCATGGCCAATGTGGAGGCGATCGCAGCCTTCCCGGGACGGCTGGAGGCGATGCATTTCGGGGTTGCCGATTATGCAGCCAGCTGCAAGGCACGCACCGTCAACATCGGCGGCCTTAACCCAGATTATCCCGGCGACCAGTGGCACGCGGCCTTGTCGCGCATGACGGTCGCCTGCCGGGCCTATGGCCTGCGCGCTATCGACGGTCCGTTCGGTGATTTCTCCGATCCCGACGGCTATATGGCGGCCGCCCGGCGCGCTGCAGCCCTGGGCATGGAAGGCAAGTGGGCGATCCATCCGTCACAGATCGAACTTGCCAACACGGTGTTCTCGCCGCCCGAGAAAGAAGTCGCACGCGCGCGCCGGATCATCGAGGTGCTCAAGGAAGCCGAAGAGCAGGGCAAGGGCGCCGCTGCCCTGGACGGCAAGATGATCGACGCTGCGTCGGAACGGATGGCGCGCAACGTCCTGGTGACGCACGAGGCCATCGAGCGGTCGGTGCAGCCGCGCCCTGTCGCACACGTCTGAGGAGGAACTCGACATGGACATTCACGAATATCAGGCGAAAGAACTGCTCTCGCGCTATTCCGTCCACATTCCCCGCGGCGGTCTGGCATATAGCCCCGAGCAGGCGACATACCGTGCCAGCGAGATCGGTGGCGGCAAATGGGTGGTCAAGGCGCAGATCCATTCCGGTGCTCGCGGCAAGGCCGGTGGTATCCGCATCTGTACGTCCGACCAGGAAGTGTGCGATGCCGCCGAGGCGATGCTGGGCAGAAAGCTGGTGACGCATCAGACCGGGCCGCGCGGCAAGCTTGTGTCGCGGCTCTATGTCGAAGAGACCGTCGACATCCGCCAGGAAATCTATCTCGCTTTTGTCCTCGATCGTAAGGCCGAGCGGGTAATGATCGTCGCCTCTGCGTCCGGCGGCATGGAGATCGAAGAGATCGCCGAAAAGCAGCCTGATTCAATAATTCGCGCGACCGTCGACCCCGGGGCGGGCATGCAGCAGTATCAGGCGCGCGAGATCGCCTTCGGCCTTGGTCTCGAGAACGTCCTGATTGGTAAGGCGACCGAGACCCTGCTCGGCTGCTACCGGGTGTTTCGCGACTACGATGCCTCGATGCTGGAGATCAATCCACTGGTCGTCACGCGTGACGGTAATCTGATGGCGCTGGACGCCAAGATGTCATTCGACGAGAACGCGCTGTTTCGTCGTCCCGAAATCTCCGAATTGCGCGACAAGTCGCAGGAAGATCCGCGCGAAACCTTCGCCAGCGACCGCGGCCTTTCCTATGTCGGCCTCGACGGCAACATCGGCTGCATCATCAACGGCGCCGGGCTGGCCATGGCAACGATGGACATGATCAAGATTGCCGGCGGCGAACCGGCCAACTTCCTCGACATCGGTGGCGGCGCCTCGCCCGAGCGGGTTGCGAAATCGTTCCGCGCGGTTTTGGGCGACAAGAATGTCGAGACCATCCTCGTCAACATCTTCGCCGGCATCAACCGCTGTGACTGGGTGGCCGAAGGCGTCATCAAGGCGATCCGCGAGGTCGGCGTCAACGTTCCGCTCGTCGTGCGGCTGGCCGGCACCAATGTCGAAGAGGGCAAGCGCATCCTGGCCGATTCCGGTGAGGATGTGATCGTCGCCGACACGCTGGCCGAGGCGGCCGAAAAGGTGGTTGCCGCGTGGCAAGCGGTCACGATGAAAAAAGCAGGCTGACGGGAGGAAAATATGGCAATTCTGCTCAATCGGAACACCCGCGTCCTCGTGCAGGGCTTTACCGGCAAGATCGGTAGTTTCCATGCCGAGGACATGAAACGCTACGGCACCAAGGTGGTCGGAGGCGTCACCCCGGGCAAGGGCGGACAGACCCATCTGGGCGTCCCGGTGTTCAACACCATGAAGGGCGCGGTGCGCGAAACCGGAGCCGATGCGAGCATCGTCTTCGTGCCGCCGCCCTTTGCCGCTGACTCGATCATGGAGGCGGCGGATGCCGGCATCAAGTTCTGCGTCTGCATCACCGACGGCATTCCCTCGCAGGACATGATGCGGGTGAAGCGCTACATGCGCCGCTACCGCTACGAAGACCGGCTGCGGCTGATCGGACCCAATTGCGCCGGCATCATCACGCCGGGGCAAGCGTTGATGGGCATCATGCCGGGCAACATCTATCTGCCCGGCCGGGTCGGCATCGTCGGACGTTCTGGCACGCTCGGCTATGAGGCTGCCTCGCAGATGAAGGCGCTTGGCATCGGCGTGTCGACCAGTGTCGGCATTGGTGGCGATCCAATCAACGGTTCGTCCTTCAAGGACATGCTGGAACTGTTCGAGCGGGACGAAGACACGGATGCGGTGGTGATGATCGGCGAAATCGGCGGACCGCAGGAAGCTGAAGCCGCCGAGTGGGCCAAGTGGAACACGAAGAAGCCGCTGATCGCCTACATTGCCGGTCTTTCGGCGCCGAAGGGCAAGCGGATGGGCCATGCCGGCGCGATCATCTCCGCCTTTGGTGAGTCGGCCCAAGAGAAGGTCGAGATCCTGCGCGGCGCCGGCGTCGCCATCGTGCCGACGCCGGCCCAGTTTGGATCGACGGTCGCCAGTGTGCTCGCCGAACATAAGAAAGCCGCCTAACCGTCGGGGTCGCACAATCGGGGTCAGCGCTGGCCGCTGACCCGCCTTCAATCAGCAGGGAATCTCATGAAGCCGCGCATAATTGTGACCCGGCGTTGGCCGGCCGTCGTCGAGCGAATCCTTGCGGAGCGGTTCGACACCACTTTGAACGCCGGCGACATCCCGTTGACACCAACGCAACTCAAGGCAGCTTTCCTGAATTTCGACGCCATCCTGCCGACCGTCAGCGACAAGCTTACCGTCTCGGTCTTTCCCGATGGGGACGTGCGCACCAAGTTGATTGCCAATTTCGGCGTCGGCTTCAGCCATATCGATCTGGAAGCGTCGCGGCAGCGCGGCATCGTCGTGACCAACACGCCGGGCGTGCTGACCGACTGCACGGCCGACATCGCCATCAGCCTGTTGCTTGCCGTTGCCCGTCGCACGGGCGAGGGCGAGCGACAGCTGCGGGCGGGCGAATGGACGGGATGGTGCCCGACCTACATGACCGGAACCCAGGTTTCGGGAAAGATGCTCGGCATTATCGGCATGGGCCGCATCGGCAAGGCGATGGCAAAGCGCGCCCATTTCGGCTTCGACATGAACATCATCTTCTTCAACCGCTCACCGGTCGATGACGACGAGGTCCGGACGATGGGAGCAACCCAGTTGCCGACCATCGAGGACGTTCTGGCGGAATCGGACTTCGTGTCGCTGCATTGCCCCGGCGGGGCTGAAAATCGCCACCTGATCGACGCCAGGCGCATCGGCGCAATGAAGCGCAACGGGTTCCTGATCAATACGGCGCGTGGCGACGTGGTCGATCAGGATGCGCTCATCGATGCGCTCGAAAACCGCTCCATTGCGGGCGCGGGGCTGGATGTCTTCGCCGAAGAGCCTTTGGTTCCCGAAAGGCTGATGCGGCTGGAAAATGCAGTGCTGCTTCCGCATCTCGGCTCCGCTACCGAAGAAACACGCGTAGCGATGGGGATGAAGGCGGTGGAGAACCTGACCGCCTTTATGGAGGGCCGTCCGACGCCGGACAAGGTAGCCTGAAGTGATCACCCAATCCGCCAGCCTGCTCAAGTCTCTTCGGCAGGAAGCGGTGGCGCTGTTTCGCGAGGGCGTGGCCGCGGCCAATCCAGAGCAAGCGGTGGCGGCGGCACTTGTCGAACGCAGTGCCACGCCGAGCAGGCGCCGCGGATCATTCTGGTCGCATTTGGCAAGGCAGCCTGTCCGATGGCGCGGGCCGCCATGCGCTTTGCCCGGGACAGGCTGATGACAGCCATTGCGCTGACGAACCACGAGAATGTTGAACCGGTCGATGGTGTTTATTGCCGGCGGACATCCGATACCTCATAAAGGCAGCATTGCGGGCGCAGCCGCGATCGAACGCGCGGTTTCGCGCGCGCAATACGGCGATCTGGTTCTCGTTTTGGTGAGCGGCGGCGGCTCGGCTCTACTGTGTGCTCCGCCGTCAGGCATTGAGCTCGTCGACAAGATCGCCCTCAACGATGCGCTGATCCGCTCCGGCGCAGATATTAGCGAGATCAACGCCGTCAGGCCGATTTTCTCCCGTCTCAAGGGTGGTCAAATGGCCCGCCTCGCCGGGAAAGCCCGGGTGCTGTCGCCCATCCTGTCCGATGTTCCCGGCGATGACATCGCCACCATGGGGTCGGAACAAGAGCAGTTCGAAATCGTACGTGGCCTTTATCAACCAAAGGCCACAATGTCCTTGTGATGGCTTTTCATGCGATTCTTTCTGCTGATCTGAAGGAGGTGAGAATGCCTGAAATGCTTGCAGCGCTTTCCAGCATTCGGACTGTTGAAGAAATGATCGCGGCCTTCCGGGATGAGCAGCATTGCCGTCGGTTGCTGGAAAGCATGGTGTGGCCGGATGGCCGGATCTGCCCCGCCTGCGGATACAAAGATACAAACGCTCGATTGCGCTTGCCGGTCGCGGTCGAAAAAGCGCGGCCGGCCGAATATCTGCGGCATGACGATGAATTCCGGAACACTGCGCTCGACCTACTGCGCGATCACTACCGGGATTTGACCCGACACTTGCCCGCGAGAAAGTGCTTGAACGGGACCAGGTCGCCATCGGCGCCGAGACGTGCCCAACGGATGGTCATGCCGGAAACCTGGATTTCGCACCGTGGTCGCACCCGCCAGCTAATCAGCCGCGCGGCCGGCGTGACTTGATCTGCACAAGCTCGCCCAGGCAGGTCGCACCATTGGTGGTTCGTACGCGTCCGAGGAGGGCTGCCTCGTGATGCGCCTTGCGCCAGGCAAACAGCAGTGGGGTGGAAATCCCGTGACGCCGCGCTGTCGCGGATGCCTGCCGCGGAGCCGAATAGCTCTCCTCGATGATCCGCAGCTTCTCCCCCTCCGACCAGCGGCGCCCGCGGCCAGTGTCAACAATCTCGAGACGAGTGACTTGGCGACAGTCAGTAGCGATATCCATACCGACAGTCAGCTACACCCTCCGTTCGCCCGGAAGGCCGGCCCTGGAGGAGCGGCGGAAGCGGGAATCATCGTCATAGGTGGCAGCGACCGAGGGTGCGATCACCGCTCCGACGGGCTGCTCCGGGACGATCATCGCTGGCGATTCAGGTCTGGGTTTGCTCGAAATTGCACAGCTCGCGCTGACGTCAGCAATGGACACCTACTGTCGAGTTTGTCGCGTCCGAGACACGGTCGTGTTCGGTGTCGCTCCCAGTGTACTCTCATTTAAAGATTTGAATATCAGGCTGAAAATCCGTTTCTACAGAGTTGGCACGCCTTTTGATGCTCCCATGTCGCAAAGCCGCAGGAGTTGCGGATCGAGATTCATATTGTGGGTGGCAGGGACATCTCCGATTTGGTCTCGTCTTGATGGAGACATATCATGGCCCGACATACTCCAAGCGAGGATACTGCTTCAAGGAAGTATCACATCATCGGCGAAGACGTTCCTGACACCGTTTTATTCGACGGAGACGCATTGGTGTCGTCCCTTTCAGAAACACCCCGCCTCATAAAAAGTGTGTATTACTATGATGACACCGGTTCAGAATTATTTGAGCGCCTTTGCTCGGAGAATACTTACTATTTGTTTATAACGGAAAAAGAGATACTCAACAAGAACGCAAAGGCGATTGCGGGCCTGACGGGCCCTGTTTCTCTTATTGAGCTGGGATCTGGAAACGCGGAAAAAACAGCTCTTTTGGTCAAGGCTTATGTGGAGACTTATGGCCCGACGTCTTACACTGCCATCGACATCAATCACTCGATCTTAGAGAAAGCGGCTGAAAACACCCTTTCATCAACATCGGATTTGACATTCTTAGGGATCGTCGGGACCTACCAAACAGGACTCGTACAGATCAAAGAGCTAAGCGGTCGAAAGCTATTGGTTTCCTTTGGCAGCGCGATTGGGAACTTATACGACGACGAATTGTATTCTCTCCTCGTATCGGCGCGCGCGGCCTTGTCTCCTGGCGACTATTTTCTGGTCGGGATAGATTTAGACAAAGAGACTAAGATCCTGGAAGCAGCCTACAATAATCAAATGGCTATCCTAGGAAATCTCTGCGTCCTACAACATCTGAATTGGCGATTCAGTGGAAACTTTGACCTTTTTCAGTTTCGACACGTGGCATTTCACAACAAATCGCTCCAGCGCGTCGAAGCCCACCTGGAGGCTATGCAGGCCCAATCAATCAATCTCCAAAAACTGAATTTTTCCTTTCAGCTAGAAAAAGGCGAGATGATCAGGACGGAGATCATGCGAAAAGTTGAGCTGCACTCGTTTCATGACATGTTCATTGAGTATGGCTTCCACGCGGTGCAGCATTGGACCGATTCTTACAAGCGATATGCGGTATGCCTGTTTCAACTGTCGGATAAACCGACTGAGTTCGACTCCGAAGCTCCCCTGGCGAGCTAGCCCTTAAGTAGGACATGGAATCGGTCGCTCGAAGCTACTGTCGCTTCTTCCAGCAATGGCGACCGACGGTGCGCTAGTTCTGCTTAGGATGGCCAGTACAGTCTCAGCTTGGGAGTTATCATGTTTGGAAACCGCGACTTTGGGATCGACGTCATTCGTGCCCAACCGGGCACATACGCTTGTGGTATGGGTCTTGGGATCATGCTTCTCGATGAGGTATACCCTGGCTTTCCCGGTGATGTGCGGAACGCAAGTGCGTATCCATTTCCGATCCAATATGACGTAGTCGAAGGTGTTGATATCGACCGACTCGTTTTTCAGGCAGATAAGTCCGCGTGCCTAAAGCCCATACTGCAGGCCGCACGTCGGCTCGAACGTATGGGGTGCCGAGCCATCTCTGCTGAATGCGGTAACTTCGCGTTTTCCAGAAAGAAGTGGCGGCCGAAGTATCGGTGCCCGTATTTATGTCGAGCCTTTTGCAGGTGCCTCTGGCGCAGCGGCTAATCGGAAGCACGAAACGAGTTGGGGTCGTTTGTGCCTTTGTTCGTCAGTTGACCGAGCACCATCTCCTCAGTGTCGGAATCGATCCAGAGTCAAGCCTTGCGTTCATGGGCGCATGCGAGGACTATTCGTGCTCGGAATTCGAGAATTTGTGGAGCGCAGGCAAGCGGTCGGCGGTCACGACCGCCAGTTTCGAACGCGCCGAAGCCGAGTTCGTTAGTGCGTGTAAAGACTTCGTCTCCAAGAACCCCGACCTGGGCGCACTGATTTTCAGTTGCACAGGTCTCCAGCCGTTCGCACGCTCTGTGCAACATGAAGTGAGGTTGCCTATCTTCTCTTGGAGTACCCTACTCGACTACGCCTTTTCAGTCGTCGTTCATCGCGAGCACTATGGCCACGTTTGAACGGCTACCGGTTCCGCGGACGTGTGCGTCCGGGTTGCTCAGGCGGTGGGGTCGCGATCGTGCGGTTGCTGCAAGCAGCTGTTCTTATTCTACGAAGGTCGGTTCGGGAATGGTGTGATCGACCAATCGATCAAGTCGACCGCACGCTGAAGTATCGCCTCGGTTTGAGCAAGCCCCTGTGAAGCCGCAATGACATGTGCGATCGTATCTCGATAATCGCCTTTCCTGACGATCGGTGTCTTGGATTCAACATACAATTTGACTTCGGCGACGCCTGATAGGGCCGCCGCCCGACTGTGGCCATCGATCCAATCGAGGATGCCATCACTATCAGGAACTAGGAACCGGACGGCCGCAGTCTGCGACTGCCTTTTGCGCAAATTCCATTGGTCGCCGATGACAAGCTTGACATGCTCGGTGACGAGATCGACACCGTAAGCCAGTTGGACCAGTTGAGGATCCGGCGCGCCAGCAAGACGCGGATTGACTTCAATAACGACCGGGCCACGTTCCGTCCAACGGAGTTCAATATTCGTTGGCCCCCAGCCAAGTCCGAGAGCTCGCAAACATCTCAGCGAAACGTCAACGATACGCTCATGCTCGTCGTCAGTCAGCAAGGCCGGAAACGCAAACTCACGATAGAAAAAATGCGGTGGCGGGCCGAAGTCAGCGGCGGTACTTCCAATGACCTCATTTCCCATTATGTGAGCGGTATATTGGGGGCCTATTGCGAATTCCTCGACCAGCATCCTCGGCGAGGAATGCCATATGTGGTCGCCACCCAACAAATAGGTCATATGTTCGGCCAACTCATCGTCGTCGCGGCACAATCGAACACCAATGCTGCAAGTGCCGACGGCTGGCTTAAGAATCACCGGCAGGCCGATATTTAGGGCAGCGGTTTCCACGTCCCTCGCATTCTCTGCTAAGCGATAAGCAGGCACAGAAACGCCAGCGCGCGCGAGGAGTTGACGCTGAGCGAACTTGTCGCAGCATTGTTCAATCGATGCGGGATTCGGTCCTGACAGATCGAAATACCGACAAAGCTTCCCAACTGTCGCATACAAAGACTCCTCGGCGCTCGTAATGCCAGCAATGTCATAGGTCGTACTTAACCGGGAACATTCGCGGATCAGCGCCCCCAGATCTTTTGTATCGACGCGGATCGCCTCAATCCCTTCAGTCGCGAGATAATCGCACTGAGTTGATTCAGCCGATACGACAATTGGATGAAGGCCAAGACGCTGGGCCGCTTGGACGTACAGCAGCCCGGTATCCATCGCATGGCCTTCAACCAAGATAAGCGCTCGTCTTGCCATTGGCTCTTGTGACCCCCTGCTGCGTGCTGTGCGACGGTCCGAGCGTAAACGGTAATCAGTTTTGGCCGTAACTAACCTCAGACTTGGTGGCGAAAGTACCATTGTCAGTGATTTCCGGCCGTAAAGGTTCTGTTAAATGAGTTTGAAGGTTTTGTCGCAAACTTAGACTTGGCGAGTTGCTGGTCAGGTTGCGGAACATGCGCACATGGGAGCCGATCCAGTCGGGCAACGGCGAGCTACGCTTCCGACTGCCCGCGCCGACAGCCGCCGAGCAAGCCCTGGTCGCCCCACGGGCGGCGGAGCGGAACGTCCGCATCAAATTCTGGCGGATGACACCTCTGTGCGAAGACATCGTGCCTCTGGCAACTCAATTGGATTGTCAAAAGCCTGACAAAATTTTGGGCGTAACGGACAGGCGGAAATATTGAAATTCCATCGCTTTTTCGCTTGGCATCGCTCTTGCTGTTTAGACGGTGACGTTTGGCCAAGAGGAGGGCCCGTTCGATGTCTGTACCGATGATTGGCCTGAGGGCCTCGCCGCCACGAAATGCTTCCACAGTTGCAGGCGACTGCTAAATCCGATGCCTGCGGGTCTTTATTCTGCGGCTCGTCGGCGACGCCGGACCATGTGCGTTTTGCTTACGTCCCAATGTGGGATGTCCTCAATCCCCGATGCATCCTTCTTGCAACTTTGGGCGGGGACGCGAGCGGGGGGAGCGCCTTCGTTCCGGCCGATCCCATGACCGCCCACCTGGCGCGATTGCCTTGCGGTCAACGAGACAGGGCCTGCGCCCACATCCACTCTGAGGGCGACGCAACTCCCATGAGGAGCTTGGGTGTGCATTCCGAGGTTGCCCGGCTGCGAGAAGTACTGGTGCACCGGCCAGGCCTTAGCCTCCACCGCCTCACGCCGCGGAACTGCAAGGGCCTTCTTTTTGACGACGTGCCTTGGATGGAACGCGCCGGAAAGGAGCACGACATGTTCGTGGAGGCCCTACGTGATCGTGGCGTGTTGGTTCATTCCTTCGACGAACTGCTTTCTGCAACGATGGCATTGCCGGAAGCGCGCCGTTGGCTTCTCGACCGTCGGGTCAATGCTTCCGCTGCCGGACAAGACATGGTCGATGAATTGAGAGGCTGGCTCGGCGAAATTTCCCCAGATCAACTCGCGAACTGTCTGGTCAGCGGGATTTTGGCTACGGAACTGCCGTTCGAACCGCGCAGCCTGAAGGGGCAAACGTTGGAGCCGGAGGATTTCGTCCTCCCGCCATTGCCGAACCAGGTTTTCACACGTGATAGCTCCTGTTGGATCTATGGTGGTGTCTCAGTCAACACAATGTATTGGCCCGCAAGACAGCCAGAAGCTGCGAATGTCGAGGCGGTCTACCGGTTCCATCCGCGGTTTCGGGAGGCCAGCTTCACCTACTTGGTGCCCGATGGAGCAGATCCCGCGTCAAGTCTCGAGGGTGGTGATGTGATGCCGGTCGGCGGAGGTGTCGTGCTGATTGGAATGGGTGAGCGAACCACACCCCAGGCAGTCGAGGCACTGGCGCGCCGCTTGTTCACGACGACGGATGTGACCCCCGCGTCATCGCAACGCTGATGCCGCGGAATCGCCACTCAATACATCTTGACACGATCTTCACCTTCTGTAACCGCGACCTCGTGACGATCTACCCGCAGGTCGTTGAGCTACTCGAGACGTTTTCGTTACGACCCAACAATGCTCAGGGTGTGCTCGATGTCACCAAGGAGACTAGGCCCTTTTCATCGGTCGTGGCCGAGGCGCTGGAATTGAAGGCTCTTCGCACTGTCGAGACCGGCGGTGACAGCTTCGCGGCCGAGCGGGAGCAATGGATGCCGCTAATAATGTGATCGCCGTCGAGCCGGGCGTCGTGATTGCCTACGAACGCAACGTATACACAAATACGTTGTTGGAGGCGCGCCGGCGTGGAAGTGATAACCGTCGAGGGCGCAGAACTCAGCCGTGGCCGTGGCGGCGCACACTGCATGACTTGCCCCCTGGTGCGCGATCCAATCTGACCAAAGGCACTTTGCTATCGAGCCGCCAAGGACAACAAGACCATCGCTATCTCGGCGATTTCCGCCTCAACATGATCGCTCATCCAAATGACCCGCGCGGTCCCTGGGGCATCCTCCAACGCATTCGCTAACCCGATCGGAGTCTTTGCCCATGGTAGTGCGCCCTGCGTTTTCGGTTCAGGCCCCTTCTGCGGTGGTCATGGTCCGCCCGCATCATTTCAGGGTCAATGCTGAGACTGCGGCCGACAATCGCTTTCAAATATCGAATGTTGATGCTGGTGATCTGTCGCCGCTCGCCTATGCGGAGATCACCCGCGCCGCTGCGCTGCTTCGATGCAGGGGGTTACGTGGCGATCTATCCGATGAAGGCCTTAAGCCGCCGGCGTGAGCGCCGGACCGATATTATTAACATGCTGAAGAGCCGATACAGGGTGCAGGAGGTGATCGACTATTCTGGCCTTGAGCCGGACGGGCTTTTCTTGGAAGGTACCGGTTCGATGGCACTCGATCACATCGATCGGGTCGCCTATGCGGTAAAATCTGAGCGCACCGATCCAATCGCACTTGAAAGGTTCTGTGCCCAGTTCAGTTTTGAGCCGCTGCTGTTCTCTGCAAAGGACCCCAGTGGGTTCGACATCTATCATACGAACGTGCTGATGTGCGTCGCGACCGATTTCGCCATGATCGGCCTCGAGATGATCACTGACTCGGGGAGGCGGCGCGAAATCGTCAATCGTTTCGAACGCGCCGGCCGTCGGGTGATCGGGCTGACCAACGCACAGATTGAGAAGTTTGCAGGCAACGCGATTGAGCTCTTGGGCGGGAACGGGCGTATCTTGGCCCTGTCGACGACCGCACTCGTGGCATTGACGAAGGAACAGATTGACGTCATCGGCGAGAGCGTGCGGCTGCTGCCGCTAGCAATTCCTACGATAGAGCGGGCTGGCGGTTCCGTGCGATGCACCATCGCCGGCGTGCACCTCACGCCTCGAGCCGATGCTCAGTAGAGCAGGGGCTATACTGCCAGGCGCAATCGAAGCCGCGTGCGGTAGATCCCTAGGGCGTAGCGCCCAAATGCCTTTAACGAGTAACTCAACGACCTGCGGCTGGATCGTCACGAGGTCGTGATCCCAGGCGGCGAGTTCGTTTGACTGGGCGAGCATGTTTTCTAGTCCTTGAGGAAGCCCAGTTCGAGACAAGGGTATTTGAGGTCTGTGAAGGCTTCGAGCCCGTGGCGCGAGCCCTCGCGGCCGATGCCGGACTGCTTGACGCCACCGAACGAGATCGGCGTCACTGCCCCGACCGGGCCAAAAGTCTCTTCGCGCATGATCAGTGCCTCGTCGGGCACCTCCACAAGTAGCGTCGGCTGGTAGAACAGCGGCCCGGCCGTATGGCGGATTGCTCGCCAGGCAGCGCGCACCGCGAGCCAGCGCCTCTGCGACCTGCTCCTCGACCTTGCTGACGGCGCGCTCATGCATCAGCGGGCCGATGTCGGTTGCGTCGGCAAGCCCATTGCCGGTCCGTAGCGCCTGGGTGCGCCGGGCGAAGGCGGCGCAGAAGCGATCGTAGATCGGCTGCTGGACATAGATGCGGTTGGCGGCAAGGCAGTCCTGGCCGGAGATGGCGAACTTGGCATCGATGGCGATGCTCACCGCTTTGTCGACATCGGCATCGTCGAACACGATCAGCGGCGCGTGGCAGCCGAGCTCCATCACCAGCCGCTTCATCATCCGCGCGCTCTGCGCGGCGACCAGCCGGCCGATTTCGGTCGAGCCGGTGAAGCTCATGGCGCGAACGCGGGGTCCTCGCACATTCGTCGACATGGCGCGGGCATGCCAGTGACGACGTTGAAGACGCCCGCGGGCAGGCCAGCGCACTCGCCAAGCTCGGCCAGCGCCACCGCCGACAGCATTCTCCGACGACGGGTGCGCGACGATGGTGCAGCCGGCGACAAGCGCTGCGGCGGCCTTGCGGGTGAGCATCGCGGCAGGAAAATTCCACGGCGTGACGACGCCGACGACGCCGAGCGTCTCGCGCCGCACAATCATCTCGGCGCCAGGCAGATGGCTGGTGACGCTCTCGGCGTTGAGGCGCTTTGCGTCCTCCGTACCATTCGACAAAGGAAGCGGCGTAGTCGATCTCGCCAAGCGATTCCTTTAGCGGCCTGCCCTGTTCCAGCGTCATCAGCAGCGCCAGATCGTCCTTGGCGGCGAGGACCAGCTCGAACCATTTTCGCAATATCCTGGAGCGCTCCTGCGGCAGCAGGGCTCGCCAGGCCGGAAAGGCGCGCGAAGCCGCCTCGTTCAATCGCTTTCGTCGTCGGACCGGCGTCGAGCGCGGCGACGAAGGCAACCGTGACGCCGGTCGCCGGATCGGTGACCTCGAAGCTTTCGGCAGCCTCGTTCGCCGTCGAATGGCCGTCGACATAGGCAAGCTCGCGCAGCAATCGACGGTCGGCGGCGAGGCGGTCGAGCTCCTCATGGCGGTGCGGGCGGCCCAGGTGCGCGGACATAGTCGAGGCTCCGGATCGAACTGATACGGGAACTATTCGCAATAGGCAGACGGAGAGCCTGTTTGGATGGCAGCCGCAGAGACAGTCTCTTTATTGCGCGCCCCCGGGAAAGAGGATTCTGCAAGGGTCCCCTTACAATTGCGGCGGCAACAGGTCGGCCAGCGGCAAAACGGTCTCGTCCTTCACCGTCTTGGTGACGATGTAGGTGAAGTAGCGGTCGATGCCGATCTCGCGCTCGAGCAAGGCGTCGACCAGCCGCTGATAGGCGTCGATATCGTGCGCCATCACCTTGAGCACATAGTCGACGCCGCCGCCCACCGACCAGCAGGCGACGATCTCGGATAAGTCGCGGATGGTTCGCTCGAAGCGGTCGAAATCGGCCTGCCGGTGGCTCGCCAGGCTCACCTCCATCAGCACGGTGGCAATCGGGGCGATCAAACGCATGGCGATCCTGGCGTGATAGCCCGAAATGATACCGGCCTTTTCCAGCTTGCGCAGCCGCATCCAGCAAGGGGTCGGCGACAGGCCGACCTTGTCGGCCAGCGCCAGCTTGGTGATACGCCCGTCGCGCTGTATGGCGTCTACGATTTTGAGGTCGATCGCGTCGAGTTTCGCAGCAGTCATCACCGTCCACTTTTTCCTACTACCGCGATCGGGTCGTGAGGCCAGTCTGCCACAAGTTTGTAGTTTGAGAGGGGCGATCAAAGTGCAGACCTTGCTTTAGATCCGCTTCAAGCCCGAGGTTATAAACAATTAGCGCGACCCAGTATTGACCAACAACGCCTTGTGGATTGTTTGATAGAGAATGCTTGATTGAAGGTGTCCTGCCGACTGGCCGGGGACAGTAAGACCAGATGCTTTGGGCGGGTTCCCTCAAGCCCCCGGATGCATGGCGGCCCTGAGCAGCATGCCGAACAGGTCGCGCGGTTCGTCGGGGTCGGCGAGCAGGTCGAGCTCCTCATAGAGGCCGGTGGCCTGGAGCTGGTCGCGGACATAGCGCAAGGCGGAAAAATCCTCGGTGGCGAAGCCGACGGAATCGAACAGTGTGATCTGTTCGGGTGCCTTGCGGCCTAGCGCCTTGCCGGTCATCACCTGCCACAGCTCCGTCACCGGGTGGTCGGAGGCGAGCTGCTGGATCTCGCCTTCGATACGCGTCTGCGGTGGAAACTCGACGAAGATGTCGGAGCGCAGAAGGATGTCGCGATGCAGCTCGGTCTTGCCGGGGCAGTCGCCGCCGACCGCGTTGATGTGAACGCCGGAACCGACCATGTTGTCGGTTAGGATGGTGGCGCATTGCTGGTCGGCGGTCGCGGTGGTGATGATGTCGACGGCTTCCACCGCATCTTGCCCGGTCGCGCAGATGGTGATGTCGAAACCCTTGCTGGCAAGGTTGCGCGCGCATTTCTCCGAGGCCGAGCGGTCGATGTCGTAGAGCCGCAGCCGGTCGATGCCGAGAAGCGCCTTGAAGGCGATGGCCTGGAATTCCGACTGGGCGCCGTTGCCGATGATGGCCATGGCGCGCGAGCCCTTCGGCGCCAGATATTTGGCCGCGACGGCGGAGGTGGCCGCCGTGCGTAGCGCCGTCAGGATCGTCATTTCGGTCAGGAGCATCGGATAGCCGGAGCCGACATCGGCGAGCACGCCGAAGGCGGTGACCGTCTGGCGGCCTTCGCGCATGTTCTTCGGATGGCCGTTGACATATTTGAAGCCGTAAAGACGGCCGTCGCTGGTCGGCATCAGCTCGATGACGCCGTCATGGCTGTGTGAGGCGATGCGCGGCGTCTTGTCGAACAGCTCCCAGCGGCGGAAATCCTCTTCGATATAGGCGGCGAGTTCGGTGAGGAACCGCTCGACGCCGATGGCGAGCACCAGCTTCATCATACGGTCGACGCTGACGAAGGGGACGATGGCAAGGCGGGAAGGGTGGGTCATGATCAAATGCTTCCTGAATGGCTGCGGGTCGGGCGGTCCATGATGCGGCGGCCCATCAGGCTGGCGGTGAGGTCGACCATCAGGGTCGCGGTAAGGCCGCGCTCGTCGAGGAACGGGTTCAACTCGACCAGGTCGAGGCTGGAAACCAGCCGCTGTCGGACACTAGCTGCAGCCTCCGGGGGAGTTTCCGGAACGTGAATCACTTTGGATGCACCATTTCCCCGATTGATGACCTCGCCGATGGCGATAGTGCGGGAGCGGCCGCGGCGAACGTTTCGTGCCCGCTCCGTCGGCGTTCTATGGCTTCCGAGCGAGCCTCACGTGGAGCAAGGCCATAATTCTCGCGATATGCCCTCGAAAAGTGCGAGGCCGAGATGAAACCACAAGCCATCGCGATCTCGACGATTGGAAGTTGCGAGTTCAAGATCAACAAGTGCGCGCGCTCAAGTCTCATCTCAAAATAATATCGCGCAGGCGAACGTCCTATTTGTTTCGAAAAAATGCGCTCGACTTGGCGCCGAGACAAGCAGCTGGAGGCAGCCATGTCTTCGAGCGCTACCGGCTCGTCGAGATGCCTCTCCATCTGCTCAATGATCTTCAACAGACCGTCATGGTGAATGGCCGCGCCTGCATGCAGAGGTAGTCTCTGACGATCTCCAGGTTGACGGACCCTCATAGCGGTCGCCTTTTCGCACACCCGGTTGGCAATAAGGGGTTCATAATCTTCTTTGACAAACTGGACGAACATGTCGAAAGCAGCATCTCCACCCGAGCAGGAGTACGTATCTCCGTCGATCTCATAAGCAGCTTGAACAGCAGTGACACTTGGAAATTGTTCAACGAACGAGGGGAATTGTTCCCAGTGCACTGCACATCTTCGTCCATCCGCCAGACCCGTCTGGGCGATGCTGAAGACCCCGCTCGCGATCCCGACCAGACATAGTTTCCTGGCCCGGCATTCTCGCAACCAGCCATGCAGGGCCCGATTTGCGGTAAGAGGGTGGCTACCTCCGCAAATTACGGCGACTGAGGGGGACCAGCCCGATTTGCCAAGGAGGCTGCGTTCCTCCTTGAGCGACGTATCAACCGAGATCGTAGGTCCACAACTCGATCTCACAGGGTGTCCGTCGTCAGACACAACTCGCCAAGCGTAACTCTCCGATTCGAGCACTTCATTGGCAAGCCGTAAGGCCTCGACTGCAGAAGAAAAAGCCTGCAGTGAAAATCCAGGCTCTAGATACAGACTGAACAGACGTTCTGCTGCCTTCATCTTCAGCATGTCTACGCCTCTCGCGAAGTGCCGTCTTGTTATCAGTACACTTTTGAATAAGCGGAACAGCGCTCTTTGACGGCACGATCCCCCAGATGCGCGATTTCGGCACGCTTGTGCGCGGTATATATCGAGGCAAAGCCGGTCGGAAACCAACGCGTTGCAACGTCGTTCTGCTCAAAACGCTGCAAAGCCTCTTCCAGGGATTGTGGTAGCCGCTTGTAGCCGCGATCAGACAGCTGGGCCTCGGACAGCACCGACAAGTTCTCCTGAGTTACCTGAGGTGCGGGGAGACCGTCTTCGATGCCCTGGGCACCTGCATGGAGAATCGATGCCAGGGCCAGATGGGGTGAGGCGGCGGCATCGGCCGCACGGTACTCAAAGTTATATTGCCTGGCGATCTTCTCGGGATCTGCGGAGGTAGTGGGACAAATTCGGACTGAAGCCTCGCGATCGCGGAAGCCAAGATTGTTATATGCCGCGCTCCAGCGGTTTGGCGTCAATCGCAGATAGGAAATGTCAGACGGCGCGGTCAGCGCAACGATGGAGTCGAGATATTTGAGTACGCCGGCAATGAAGGACCCGGTAATTTGTGACATGCCGAACGGGTCGTTCTCGTCGTACGTTGCCGGGGACCCATTCTCATCCAGGAAGCTCATATGGATGTGAACGCCGTTACCGACGCTGGCGGGGTCTAAAATGGGTGCGAACGTCACCTGCTCACCGCAGCGTTGCGCCACCATTCGAGTCAACTCCCGAAGAATTACCGCATGATCGGCAGAGCGATGACCTTGAGCAGGGCCATTGGTAACCTCGTACTGATCTGGCCCAAATTCCTTCATGAAGGTATCGGGCGTCAGGCCGGCCTGAGCGAGAGCCGACATTAAAGTCTCACCGAACTGGCGCCGCCGAGTAAACCCGCGCAGGCTATAGGCGTCGGGAAGAACCTCGCCGGCGTCGAGCATCTGGAATTCATGCTCGAAAGCGCTCACGAGTTGGATACCTCCGCAGAATCGGAGCCGCTCAAGTGCCGCTTTGAGAATCGAGCGAGTGCAACAATCCCATGGGCGGCCGTCGAGATCGGTGATGTCCCCCAACATGAAGCGCTCAACCAGGCCGCCGTCTGTGAAGTCGACCTCAACGCGCGCCTCAGGATCAGGGATCAAAAGCAGATCGCCGAGCGAGCCAAAGGGGCTTGGAGCGATCGCGTCGAAACAGGTAATCATCACATTCGTCGGCGTCCAGCCGATTCCACGCTTCAGGCGCTTATCCAGTTCCGAAACTGGAAACGCTTTACCACGTGTTCTCCCAGCGATATCGGACGTAGCTGCGAAGACGAGCGGGTTCGAAATCATTGGCGTCCTTCAAAACGTTAGGCCCAGCAGGATGAGATCGTGAGGTTCAAGTTGGTCGAGACAATCCATAGCTTACGCCAGTGCTCCGCAGCCATATGCAACCTCACCACTGCAATAGCCTGTCTCGAAACGACCATTTTGCCTTCAGCGCAGAAAACCTGAATGAAATTTTTTTGTCAATCACAAATTCTGAGTTGACATTGAAAATGAAATCTCGTCCTCATTTGCAGCGAACGGTGGGAGCGTGCGGCGGGGGATTCCTCAGAGAGTTGGCCCCCAGGGGTCATTTGAAATCTCAATGCCTTGGTGGCTCAGGCGTCACCAAGCCCGTCGATCTCTCGAAGGACAGATAATAGCATGAAGCAGGGTTATGATACGCTAGGCTTGCTGGGGCAGGGCGATCCGGCTCCGTTTGAGGTCATAAATCCCGACGGTTCAAGTTCTGTGCTCTTGGTGTGTGAGCATGCGGGCCAGGCGATCCCCGCTGCGCTCGGAAATCTGGGCGTTTCTCTCGAGGTGCTCCACGATCATGTCGGCTGGGATATCGGGGCAGCCGAAGTGGCACGGCTTTTGGCGCGGCGGCTAGATGCAGTTGCTGTCTTTCAGCCGTATAGTCGCCTGGTCATAGACTGCAATAGGCCGCCGGAGGCATTCGACGCTATTCCTGCAATAAGCGATGGGATCAGAATACCCGGCAATCAGGAAGTCGACATTGCCGACCGCACCGCTCGCGTGGCCGAGATCTTCGAGCCTTTTCACGCAGAGATTAGTCGACGTCTGGATGAGGGTCGACACACAGTGGCGATATCGGTTCACAGTTTCACCCCTCGCATGAACAACGTGTGGCGCCCGTGGGATATTGGTTTCCTGTACCGTCTTGACACGGACACGTCAGCGCGACTGAGAGACTCTGTTACACGCAGGTATCCGCTTTTGAGCGTGGGTATGAATGAGCCCTATCAGGTCAACGACTCGACTGATTGGTTTGTGCCGCGGCATTGCGAGACACGTGGCTTGAACAACAGCCTGATTGAGATCCGAAATGATCATCTCCGGACGGCCGAAGGTCAGAAGCGCTGGGCCGATATCGTCACATCATCTATCGAAGACTATTTGAATGGGAACTGAAATGAGCCTTACTCGCAATGTGCCCTTGGTGCCGGAGCAATCCGCCTTACTTTTTATCGATGTCCAAAACTTCAGTGCTCACCGTGATGGAGCCGAATTTGCGGGGCTTCCGAAAGCCGATTTTGCAGCAAAGTACGGCTGGTTTTTCAGCGAGCTTGAGACTCGGGTCATTCCGAACATGCAGGCTTTGCAAGCCGCCTTCAGGAAGTCTCGTATTGAAGTAATGTACACAACGATCGAAAGCTTAACATCTGATGGTCGAGACCGATCTCTCGACTACAAGATAACTGGATTCCATGTCCCGAAGGGGTCATGGGACGGCAAGGTAATCGATCAGATAGCTGTTCAGGGTGATGAGATAGTTCTGCCCAAGACGTCATCTTCCGTCTTCATTTCCACGAATATCGATTACATCCTGCGCAATCTCGGTGTTAAACAGCTCGTGCTCGCAGGGTTGGTTACGGACCAGTGTGTTGAGGGCGCGATCAGGGATGCCTGTGACCTGGGCTACCTCGTCACACAGGTTACAGATGCATGCCTGACTTATACCCAGGAGCGCCATGATAGTTCGCTACGGGCGATTCAGGGGTATTGTCGTCAGGTCACGACCCGAGAGCTCATTGCCGAAATACAAGGCGTGGAACACGCCCCAGGGGGCTAACGCCCAGTGCTGGTTAGCCGCACCTCATTGTCGTGGCGGAGCGCTTGAGCTTGCTAGCTAGGTGTCACTCCCGCATACTAAAAACAGCAGTGCTTAAGGGTTTGCGGGGTGGCCGGCTTTGGAGAGATTATGACCGATAGCACAATTGCCGGCGAAACCGTAAGGGAGCAGATAAGGAAAGCAGCAGATTCTTTGACCGCCACGGAGCGGCGCCTGTCTGCGCTAATTCTGTCGAATTATCCGTTTGCCGGGCTTGAGCCAATCCAGGTCATTGCCACCTCCTCAAACGTCTCTGCTCCCTCAATCTCGCGCTTCGTGAGTAAACTCGGCTATCAGGGCCTGCAGGAATTCCAACAACAGCTTATCAAGGAGCTGAGGCAAGGACAGAAGTCTCCGCTCGATTTGCGAACAACAACAGGTGGAATAACGGACGAGTTTTTCGAGAATTTCATCCAAAAATCTACAGAGTTGCTAAAGGCATCCGCCGGAGCGATCACGGCCGCCCAGTTTGAAAGAGTGGGGTCACTTCTTTCCGACCCCAAATCGGATATATTCACATTGGGCGGTCGCATCAGCGATCTCGTCGCGCAGTATTTGTCTAGGCATTTGAAACAGATCCGCGCTGGTGTTCACCAGGTATCGTCTGAGGACGACTGGTGGCCTGAGTATATACTGCGCATGCGGCAAAGGGACGTATTAGTCCTTGTCGATTTTCGAAGGTACCAACGTTCCCTTGAACAGTTCGCCGAAAGAGCTTCAAAACACAGTGGGCTGAAGATCATCCTGATAACGGATCGATGGATGTCACCAATCTCGAAATATGCATCAGAAGTGATAGCGCTGCACATTGAGAACGAGACTGCATTTGACAGCAACGTTGCGGCGTTCGCGTTGGTCGAGGCGCTCCTAACCCGGGTCGCAGAGGCGAACTGGCCCCAGGCAAGCCAGCGGATAAAGAAATGGGACTCGTTGAGGACTTCGGTCTCGCATCAGAGAGAACCAGTAAGGGAGTCATAGCTCAAGAAAAGCTAAGAAGATGCTCGTCGGGCCGGTTATTGGAGTTTTTGACGAGAAGCCCCGTTGCTCTGATTTTTGTGCGCGCGGGCCTCATTAGGTGTCACATTGCTCTCGTGACGGATTTGTTCGAGTTCCTCAATCCGGCGGCGTGTCCGCTCACCGGTGGCTGCAAAAATCTGGGCGACGAGGGCTTCGATCTGCGCCACCGCCGGTGCCATTGTGTCATAGGGCGAACTGACTTCGATCGGGCAGGAAAGGGTAACTTCTGCGACATCGGAGATCGGCGACGCCCATGGATCGGTAAACAGAAGAATGCGAACGTGGCGGGCGGCGGCTTGTTGGGCAAATGCGACGACGTCGCGTTGGTAGCGGCGGTAGTCAAAGACGATCAGAACGTCTCTCTTTCCTAAGTCGACCAACAGATCCAGCTGCTGGGCGGACAGGGTCTCAATGTAGGCAACGTTGGCTCGAAACTGCGATAAGTAGCTCGCCAACATTCCGGCGACGTGCCGACTGTAGCGTCCTCCGAGCAGAACCACCTTACCTTTGGAATCCATGACAAGTCGGGCTGCGCGCTCATATGTAGCCAGCGGAGTGGTCGTCAACGCCTTGTCGAGGCTCCCGGCAACCGAATGCATGTAGGCTATAGCCGCACCTTGTTCGCTGTCGGTGCCCAACTCTGGCCGCTTCGCTCCCATCATAAGCAGTGGGGAATGCAATCGCGCTTCGATGTCGGCAAGCAACCGCTGCTGAAAGTCGGGAAAACCCTCAAAGCCGAGCTTTATGGCCAGACGAACCACAGTGGGGTCGCTGACCCCGGCACGCTTCGCCAGGCTTGTTGCAGTGCCCAGGCCGGCCGTCGGATAATCCGTGAGCAGCACCTGAACAATGCGCTCCTCCGACGGGGTGAGCGAAACGCCGCCTTGAAGCAGCATATCTCGAAACTGCATCAATCAGTTCCCCCTCAACCTCATGAAGAGGAAATTACAAATCATCTTGAAGTGCGTCAACATGTCAGATTCTTAATCGATCGGCAACCCAGATCGAGCAAGAAAGGCAAGCGCTCGGTCCGTTCCACAGCTTTGAATCAGGCCGGCGAATAGCGGGCACAAAACCGGCTTACCTACGAGGGCGAGTCGACCGAAGACTCTGGTCGAATGACTCGACCTCGATCTCGGGATGGGCTGGCTATGGACGCCGATTACGGTAGGGGTGCCGCTGGGTGCGATTCTCGCGAGAGGCCCACAGGGCAAGAGCGCCGCTGGGGCCGGCAAGCATCGTTGCTTTGCCCGGCCCCACGCTCGGACGGCGGCGAGCTGCCTATCTGTGCTCGATCAGACGTTGAGCATCTCGCGGGGATTTACCCTGACGCGCTCGCCTTTGGGATCGAAGAATCGGTAGCTGGCGGTGACTTTCACCTTCTTGGGACCGCCGTTGGATTGAACCTCTAACTCCGTGCCAGGCTCGGCGAATTCGCTATTGACCCATGCTCGCCCAATATTGCGATCGAGCAGTGGGCTGACCCAGCCGATCGTCGTTTCACCTGCGTTCTTCTTGGAGCCGCTGGTCAGTTTCAAACCTCCCGCTATCTGAGGCTCCTTTACGTCGGCCTCAATTCCTACGAGTTTGGTCCGGAGTCCTGCCTGCTTGCGGCGCAACATCTCATCTCTGCCATGGAAGAAGCCCTTGTCAAAAGCTACGGACCATCCAAGGCCGTATTCAAGAGGGGAACCACCCGCATAAAAGTCGGCACCGAACAGAAAGCCTTTATCAACCGCGATCGGGAAGGCGGCCATCAGTCCGGCCGGGCCACCACCGTACTTCGCGCAATAGGCAGTGAATTTTTCCCACATGCCGTGAGCATACTCAGGCCCGAAATGGACCTCGTAACCCAGTTCACCGGAAAAACCCACCCGTGCAATCGTGGTTGGAACGCCCTCGAAATCAACCTGTATCAAGCGGTTGTGCTCAAGATCTGCAATGTCCACTGCCTGTTGAAGCACATGGATTGAATTTGGACCCTGTAGGGAAAGGAACGTGTTCGACAATTCAGTAACCCAGGCCTTTCGACCATCGGACTTTTCCATGATCCACTTGCGCGAGGCGTCGCGAGTAATTCCACCGTGTATGATAAACCGATCATCGCTAATCCAAAAAACGATAACGTCGTCGATTAGACTAGCGTTGTCATCCAGTATACTTGAGTAAAGAGCGCCGCCCGGGGTGATCTTTCCCAAGTCGTTTACGATAATTTTCTGTATGAATTGAAACGCTTCCGGTCCGCACACCCCAAAACAGCTCTGGAAGTCATACTCAGCAAAGCCGACACTGTTTCGGATCATCATGTATTCTTCGTTAGTAGAAGTTATGTGTGAGGCGACCTTCCAACCTCCAAAGTCGATCATGGGGGCCCCGAGATTCTCGTATATTGAATGATACGCCGTTCTTTTTTCCATGTTATCCTCCAAACTTTATAATTGGCTATCTTTGTCGGCCGACAGGCGACATTGGCACCGTTTCCGGGACGGGACCCCACTCGATTTCGTATGCTGGCAGCATGTCTCGATCCGGGCGTCCCTACCGCGTGCTACGAACATGCTATCTCCTGAAGCATGAGTTGCTGAAAATTATTTGTCAATGACGCGTCCATTCGGCGTCATGAAAAAAGTTCTTCCGGCTTGACATTGGGTTCAACCATGGCCTCAGGTTCGCGATAGATCGGGTGAGGCTTGGTTTCTTGAGCGTGCCGGAAGGTCGAAGGTGGGCGAGAAGGTTGAGCGCTGCAGACTGAAAGAATTTCTTCAAAGATTGCAATTAGCTGTAGACAGGAAAAAAATTCCACATTAATTTCGCTGCTCAGTCAGCCTATAAGCGGGAGGCTTGGCCAAGGGCGGGAGGGCGAACCTTGTGCAGCGGGCGTGCTCGGAGGAAGTTGACCGCGAGCCGGTGCAATCGTCGTCCTGGCCCTCCACGACTCGCCGTACCGGAAGTGGCTGCATCGATAAGGATAGCCGGTTGGGCTGTTTCTTGTAACACGGAGCATCAAATGAGCGAAAGATACAGCTGTGACGTACTCGTTGCGGGAGCGGGAATTGCGGGTGCGGGGGCAGCCTATTATCTGTCGAACCAGAATCTGAACGTTACCCAAGTCGAGGCCGACCATCCGGCTTCCGGGCCGACCGGTTCGTCGTCCGCCGTGTGCCACGCGTTCTATGGTGATCGCGAGCTATCTTTGCTCGCAAAACGCGGGATCGAGATCCTAAAGGACCTCCCCGGCGCTTTTCATCAGTCTGGCTGCCTGTGGGTTTGTGGCCCTCAGCACGAACCCGCAAATCGCGAGATTGTTAAGCGGATCCGCGACGATGAAGGAAGCCGAATCGAGGGGCTAACCGGAGAACAGGCGCAAGCAATTCTCCCCCACTTCAATATGGAGGGGATCACTTTTGCCGCATGGGAAGACGAATCGGGACACTGCGACCCTTACGGCGCAACTAACGAATTGGTCAATCGAGCTCGCGCGAATGGCGTTAAGTTTATGGGCGGCCGCTCGGTAACTGAAATTCAAGTAACAAATGGAAACACGACTGGAGCGACGCTAAGTGATGGGACCGTCATCTCTACCGGTCGCATAATTCTTGCGACTGGTGTCTGGTCTAAAGCGCTCGTGGCTAAGCTTGGAGTTGACCTGCCGACATTTATCGAACGTCACTTCATGGCAGTGATGGATGCGCCTGGTGTCGCAAGGAAGCTACTTCCGCATTGCTGGGTCGATGAAACCACGAACTGCTATGCTCGACCCGAAGGCGAAAATACAATTTTGGTCGGCACCTGGGGTGGCGGTGGCACAGGCGTCGAGAACGATGAGCTTAAAGAAGCGCACTCTCGCATGAACTATCGCCTCGATATCGCGGGCCAATTGGACCGAACGATCACGCAAGAGGAATCGGTCTGGGCGATTGAACATATCATGTCCCGTTCTCCTGAGATTGCCGAATTGGGCATCCGTCCCGGCTATGCCTGTCAGTACGATATGAGCCCTGACCACCTTCCTATCGTCGACGAGATTCCCGGTGCAAAAGGAACTTTCGTGATCACCGGCTCGAGCGGGCATGGCTTCAAGCTGGGGCCTGCCATGGGCGAAGTCGTCGCAAAATGGGCGTTGGGTCAACGGCAAGAACTACTCAGGAAGTTCTCGCTGCATCGCTTCTCGTAACGTCCTCAACGCATCTGCATCCATGGTGGGTCTACTTGCTCGCCGTGGATGCCAGAGCGGGCTTTTCTTCTTCGAGAAGACGTGCGTTATCCAGTGATGCACTCGCCTGGAGGCGGATCTCCTCCAATTCCTCGATACGTTCGCGCGTCCGCTTCTCCATGGAAGCAAGGATCTGAGCGATAACGGCTTCGATCTGCGCCACGGATGACGCCATCGTATCGTAGGGCGAATTAACCTCAATTGGGCAGGTCAGCGTTAGTTCCGAAAACTCGGAAATGGGCGATAACCAAGGGTCGGTAAACAGAAGAATGCGAACGCGGCGGGCCGCAGCCAATTGAGCGAACGCAACAACGTCCAGCTGATATCGGCGATAGTCGAACACGATCAAGAGATCGCGCTTTCCCAAGTCGACTAACACGTCCGTCTTTTGCGCCGATAGGGCGTCGATATGCATGATGTCTGGCCGAAATTGCAACAAGTACGCTGCCAGCATGCCTGCGATAAAACGGCTGTAGCGCCCGCCGAGCAGGACGACCTTGCCCTTTGTATCCATTACCAGGCGAGCGGCGCGTTGATATGACGCCAGCGGCGTCGATGTCAGCGCTTTGTTGAGGTTGCTGGCCACCGAATGCATGTAGGCGATCGCAGCTCCTTGTTCCCCATCCGTCCCCATGTCGGGCCGTTTGGCTTCCATCATAAGCAAGGGCGAATGCAATCTTGCTTCAACATCTGCAAGTAGCCGCCGTTGGAGGGCAGGGAACCCTTCGAAACCGAGCTTCATGGCAAGGCGAACGACGGTAGGGTCACTGACGCCGGCGCGCTTTGCGAGGCTCGTAGCAGTGCCTAGCCCGGCTGCAGGATAGTCGGTGAGGAGCACCTGAACGATCCGCTCCTCTGATGGTGTCAACGAAATGGCCCCGTGTAGCAGCATGTCTCTAACGTTCATCGTGTCCTCCAACTGGCATTGCTGAAGAGAATATTACAAAAGTTCTCATTGTGAAAATATGTTAGGGGGCTGTCCCAATAATGCACGATGGCGAGCCACCAAAGTCGGCGCCGCGCCCGCTACGCTTGGATTGCGGCTATCGCCTTGAGCCAACCTGCAGGGTCACGCCGCTCGCCAATCCATCACCAAGTCGACCAGATCCCCCAAGCTGTCTGGAAGGGGTGAGCCCTTAAGGCATCGCAGGGCGATGCAGGAGATGTAACGCGAAGGCTTTGGTTCGTTCCAGAGGATCCTGGTCCCAGATCAAACGGGTTCGGCTTATTCGAAACTTGGCTTGTGTACCGTCAGCAACCGCGGACAGCGGAGCGGAGACATGCCACTGGCCAACTCCAGGGAGAACCGATCAAGGCGGCGTGACTCAGACCAAGCCGCCGCCGGCGAACTCGGTGATGTTCAGATACAGCAGGAGCTGGTATGAAGACAGATTTTCTTAGTTTCCATCGCGCAAAAGAGCTTTATGCCGTTGCAGAAAGTTGTCCAGATAAATCTGACCATCGCTTGAGTATTCACTTTCCGCCTGGGCGAACGCGAAAAGCGCGATTTCGTGGTCAAGGAGTAACTGGATATAGGGCCGGTCTTCAACCGGCGACTCTGCAAGCAGAGCCTCAAAGTCACGAACAAATGGCTCCAATAGCCTCTTGAGCTTTACCGCAAACTCAGTCCATCCAAGCTCGGCGTACTCAACAGTTTCATCGCGTCCCTTCTCGGCAAGCGATACTTTGCTGTTTGGTTGAAGTTTGTAACGCGTAATGACCGGCAACAGCGCCTCTCCAACGAGCCGCTCAATGGCGGCCAAATTGCGCAATTTTATACGAGATTGATCGCTGTCAGCCTTCTGGGCAAGAACGCTAAAAAATTCTTCCCCCAAGATTTCTCCCTCATAAGCGCTGAGCACGCGATTTTCGTAAGTTGGAACAGAAGACCGCATCGGAATACCTTTACTGTTCATGAATGATGAGCGGGCGTGGCGGAACTAGCCGATTGCTGAAGGCTCGTTCCGAAATGCAAATTGTGGGCGGGAGGAAGGGATCCAACCGGCATGATACTCAAAGCTTACACGAGGGTAGCCGCGGGCTGGGGACGTGTCAATATCTCTTCAAAGGTAAGCTCTGATGCAAAAAAAGTAGACGGTCGGCAATCTCAGGATGAGTGATGGGCAGACAGAACTGCTGGCAGCGCGCGCCGATCTGCATCGATGGCATTGCTAAGCTCGGCTGAGTTGAACACCCGGGACATCAAATTCTCCAACCCCTGGTATAGCGATCCGCAATCTTTAGACCCGCAACCAGACGGCTGTAGCGCCTTCTGCACAATTTTTCATATGACAGGATGATGTAATGATATTGACATGACGGTTGAGCTGTCCAATAGTCGCAATTCCGCAGAGGAGCAGACGGAATGGTCAATTCCCGCATCAAGGCTGTGTCGATGGATTCGCTGGCTCTGGCCGCGATCCTAGTAGCGGCAGGGATCTTGGCTGGTGTTTTGTTTGGTGCGAATGGGACCCGCATCGCGACATCGATGTCGATCGTGGTCACTGCCTGCGTTGGGCTGCAGGTTTTTTCCGGCAATACAGGTATCGTGTCATTCGGTCCTGCAGCCTTCATGGGGATAGGTGCCTACACTGCAGGCATCCTCACGATGAGCCCTGCTATTCAGCGGACCGCACTTCCTCACCTCCCGGCCTGGATGGCGGGATATGGTCTCTCGGTCTGGCCGTCGTTGATTGTAGCTGCCGTCGCCGGGTTGATTTTGGCGGGAGTGAGCGGCCTCGTTATGCGGCGCCTGTCTGGTTCGGCAGCATCCATCGCCACTCTGGCATTGCAGATTATCGTCTACACGGTTCTGGTAGCGACAAAGGATATCACGCGCGGAAGCCAAACATTCTACGGCGTGCCGCGCAATACCACCCTTGTGGTTGCTCTATGCGTGGCGGCGCTGTCGATCGCGGTTGCCCGAACATTCAGGGATACAAGGACCGGGCGCGCGGTCCGAGCCACGCGAGAAGATGAAGTAGCAGCGGCGGCAGTGGGCGTTGACGTTCGCCAGGCACGACTCAAGGCATGGTTGTTGAGCGGCACGATTCTGTCGATTGCCGGGGCGTTGATGGCTCAGTTTTTAGGTGCCTTCGGCCCCAAGGATTTCTACTTTGAGTCGTGTTTTCTGCTGATTTCGATGCTGATCGTCGGCGGGCTTGGGTCCGTTTCGGGTGCTCTGGTGGGCGTGATCGTAATCACCGGAGTCACGGAGCTTTTGAGGGCGCTAGAGGGCGGGGGTAATATCCTGGGATTCGCTGTCCCGGCCTTGTACGGACTGCCCCTCGTTGGTGCCTCCCTGGCCATGATCCTCGTTCTGTTTTTCAGGCCGACTGGTCTGGTTGGTGGCCGGGAACTCGAGCTTGCAAACTCATGGGACCCTTTGGAGGGGCGAGCTAGCAAGCTCATTCCAGGAGCGCAGGATTTTCAGGCACCAAAGGGTGCACACGCCCTGGAGGCAAATCAGCTGTCTCGTCATTTCGGCGGTGTGAGGGCCGTCGACGGAGTGTCTTTTAAAGCGGAAGCCGGCCTTATCACCGGGTTGATCGGTCCGAATGGCGCCGGCAAGAGCACCTTGATCAATCTGTTGACTGGCCAGCTACGACCCAGTGCAGGTCATGTGGCGCTTGGCTCGGACCTGATCGAAAATAAGCAGCCTCACTTGATTGCCCGCGCAGGTTTGGCGCGAACGTTCCAAAACCTTCGTGTGTTTGCTGACATGACCGTTCGGGAGAATGTTCTTGTTGCCGCTGAGGCATGTGCGGCCGACACGGCTCTAGCTGTGTGGCGCACCAATGACGCCCTGGCGCGTTTTGGGCTGGAAACATTAGGGGACCGGCTTGCCGGCAGCCTTCCGTACGGACAAAGGCGTCTCGTGGAAATCGGCCGCGCGCTTGCGACAGGTCCCCGGTTCCTCCTTCTTGACGAGCCTGCGGCGGGGATGAATCCGGCGGAGACGAAAGAGCTGATGGGCAGGTTGGCCGCACTGCGTAAGGACACAGGCGTCGGCATTCTCGTGGTTGAGCACGACCTGCACCTTATAATGTCGCTGAGTGACACCATTGTCGTTATCGACAGGGGCAAGCGCATCGCCGTGGGCACGGCGGATGCCGTCAGAACTGACCCTGCCGTGATCTCGGCCTATCTCGGAAGCAAAAGGATGGGCGAGAAAAAAGCTCAGGTCGAACCAGGCTCTGTGGCGCAGGTCGTTGGGGCCAACGCGTCCTAGAGATCGTATCTCTGATTTACTCGTAGATTTACTCGTATGATGGATATTGAATGGTTACAGAAGGAAGAAGGAGTTTCAGCCAGAACAAGTAAATAAGACTTCGGAAAACGAAGCATTCTCAAACCTCACATGGGAACTCAAAAATGAAAAAGCTAAGATATGCAACTGCGCTCGCTGGTGTCGCCGCGATCGCGCTCTCGTCAACCGTGGGATACTCGTCGGCGGCTGAATACAAGATCGGTGCTGCAATGGCCCTGACTGGAGCCCTGGCACCTTATGATCAACCTGGTCTGGCCGGCTTCAAGTTGGGCATCAAGGATTTGAATGCCAAGGGCGGTATCGGGGGCATGGCGACAGTCACCCTCAAAGTCATCGATACCCGCTCGGACACCGCAGCTACCGTGAACGCAGCCCAGAAATTGATCGATGACGGAGTTCAGTTTCTCATTACCCCGGGCGATGCGGACCCTTCCATCGCAGCGGGCCAGATCGGACAGGCAGCGGGCATTCCGATGCTTAACCTGGCGGGTTCGCCCAGCCTGACACCTGCTGTCGGCGACTATATGTTTATTTCGTACCCGTCCGACACGGTTCAATCGGCTGCGCTGGCCAGCTACGCCGCGGAGACCGGCTATAAGACGGCATTTCTTCTGAAGTCGCCAGACTCCGCCTATACGTCCAAATTCCCGGACTATTTTGGCGAAACGTTTAAGAAAAAGGGTGGCAGCGTTGTCGGTGAAGCATCCTACTCGATGGGGCAGCCAGATTTTTCTGCTGTGGTTTCTCAAATCAAGGGCTTAACACCGCAGCCTGACGTCATCATGACGACGGCGTATGAGCCGGATTTCCCAGCCTTCATCAAACAATTGCGCGGTGCTGGTGTTAAGGTTCCGGTCATCGAATCGGATGCCATCGGCACTCCGACGGTGTATGGGCTCGGTTCGGTGGTCGATGGCGTCGTCCAGTCCTCAGCCGGGTTTCCAACCCCAGGCAGCGGCATGGAAGCGTTCAACAAGCACTTCAAGGAGGAGACCGGACATGACGCGGAAACCTCATACGAGGCCGCGGGATACGAATGGGCACAATTGCTCGACGCCGCAGCCCGGAAAGCGGGATCGCTCGAGCCGGCAAAGATCAGAGACGCGTTGGCTAGCCTGGAAGATGTGCAGACCGTTCTCGGCAAAGTGACGTATGCTGGGACTGAGCGTGTTGCTCTGCGGGACGTTGCAATGATCCGCATCGAAGGCGGGAAGCCGACCTTTGTGAAGCTGTATCGACCGACTAAGGATGAAATCCCCAATCCTTAAGCTGGTAGGAACGCCAATGCTTCGTGTCGAGGGAATGAAAATACGCTACGGCGCCGTCCAGGCTGTCCATGGCGTCGATCTAAACGTTGGAAATGGAGAAATTGTCACGCTCATTGGCGCTAATGGCGCCGGCAAGAGTTCGATTCTTGCCGGCATCGCCGGCTCTATCCCACCTGCCGAGGGCCAGGTTTTGCTCGAAGGTCAGCCACTCACCGGCCTGCCCGCTGACGTCATCAGCCGAAAGGGAATAGCGCTAACGCCGGAAGGCCGCCGCGTTTTCGCTCATCTTACAGTAGGCGAAAACCTGCATCTGGGAGGAGCGGCGTTCGCGAAAGGTGAGGAGCTTCGGGCTCGCCGCGATAGCATGCTCTCCCGCTTTCCCATCCTTGCCGAGCGCATCGATCAAAAGGCTGGGAGCCTGTCAGGCGGTGAACAGCAGATGCTGGCGATCGCCCGATCTTTAATGAGTCAGCCCAACCTTCTGCTGCTCGACGAACCTTCGTTAGGCCTAGCGCCCCAGACGATCGACAAGGTCTATGAGTTGATCGATGACCTGCGCAAGGAAGGGCTTACCATTCTGCTTGTTGAACAAAATGTGGAGTTGGCGCTGTCGGTGGCCGATCGGGGCTACGTGGTAGCCAATGGCCGTATTGCCCTAAGTGGTACGGCATTTGAACTCGCCAACTCTGACCTTGTCCGGCAAGCGTATCTGGCAATCTAGGAGGTCGTTATGGAATTCGTCCAGTACCTGGTTAATATTCTTAGCCTGGGTGGAATATACGCTCTCCTGGCGCTCGGGCTGGCGATTGTCTTTTCGATCGTTGGGCTCATCAATTTCGCACATGGCGAACTCATGACGATTGCAGGGTACCTCATCGTGCTATCGCTTTCGTTTGGCTTGCCGCTGCCTGTCGTTCTTCTAGTGGCTTGTTTGGGGGCGGCGCTCTCTGCGGTGCTGATGGATCGAATAGCCTTCCGTCCTATGCGGTCCGCATCCGTGACGACGCTCATGATCACGAGCTTTGGCGTAAGCACCATTTGCAAGGTTCTTTTTCAAAACGGAGTTTCCGCTCGCGGAAGAGCGGTCGCTCTGCCGGAATGGATGTCAGGAACTCTTACTTTCGGAGGCTTTCAAATCGGGATGGTTCCGCTGACATCCATCGTCCTGACGGCACTAGCGCTAATCGGGCTCGACATTTTCTTGCGCAAAACCACCTTGGGCGTCGCGATGCGCGCCGCATCCGAAGACTTCGTCATGGTCAGCTTGCTTGGTCTGCGGGCAAACACAGTCATTGCGACGTCCTTCGCGATATCGGGCCTTCTTGCCGGTATTGCCGCGGTATTGTGGATTTCGCAGCGTGGCTCGGTAGATCCGCTCATGGGCTTTACTCCGGTCCTGAAGGCCTTCATCGCTGCGATCATCGGTGGGCTGGGCTCTTTGCGGGGAGCCGTGCTGGGCGGCTTTGTGCTTGGGGCGCTGGAGGTCGGTTCAGAACCGTTCCTCACCACTGGAACCGCTCCGTACCGGGATGCGATTGTCCTTCTGGCGGTAGTCCTTTTGTTGCTAGTGAAGCCGGATGGTCTGCTGCCAGCCGTACGGGGCGCTCGCTCGTGATGCGCACCCTTTGGTGGCGGCTAGGAATCAGCCCAGATGTAACAACTACCGGCGGCAAACGAGAAAGCACCGACGCCGCTATGGGCTTCAGCCCCGTTGAGCAACATTATCAATGTGCCGCGACGTGTAGTAAATCAAGGGAGGAGAACAGTGATGGATTTGACACTGACTAGCGCCGAGCTGGTGCGTAATGCACGGGCACTCAGGCCACTTTTGCGTGCAAATGCGGAGGAATCAGCAAGAAACCGGCGGTTAGCGCAGGAGAGTGCTGCGGCGGTGCGAAGCGGCGGCTTTCTGCAGGCTTTGGTGCCGCGCCGCTGCGGTGGTCACGAGATTGATATCCAGACATACTGCGAGATTTGTGAGGAATTGGCCCGCGGCGACAGTGCGGCTGGTTGGCTCGCCATGGTCGCCAATAGCAGCGCATCTTTGATGGGGCTCATGCCTGACAAGACGCGCGCCGATGTCTTTGGCTCGGATCCCCGCGCAGTTGTCATCGGTCAATGGGCTCCCACCGCGAGCGCCACCGCGGTGGAGGGGGGCTGGATGTTGACAGGCAAATGGCCCTGGGCCTCCGGATGCTTCGAAGCACAGTGGAGCTTCGTGGGCTCCGCGGTCCTAGATGCCAGCGGGGCTCTGATCGACGTACGGCTTGCACTGGTGCCGACGTCCGAGCTGAAGATCGAAGACACATGGTATGTCGCTGGGATGGCAGGGACGGGGAGCAATACCTTTGTGGGAAACGATATCTTCGTGCCGGAACACCGGACGATGCTCATCAGCGAAATGATTTCCGGTTTCAGTCGCTCAGACCATTCTGACGAACCGCTCTATCGGGCACCGCTAATAACCGCGCTTCCATTGGGAATATGTTCTGCGGCCGTCGGGATGGCAGAAGCAGCTTTCGATTTCACGTTGGAGAACCTCGAGCGCGGCAAGCCCATTGTGACATCCCTGTATACAGATGCGAGGCAGTCCCCAAGCTACCAGCTAAACCTGGCAGATGCTCGTGGCCTTATCGACTCCGCACGATTGCATACTATGCGCGCGGCTAGCGATATCGATCGCTCCGTCAGCGACGGTACGACCATGACCGATCTCGAGCGAGCTCGCGTCCGACTCGACGCGGCGATTGCGCAAAAACGCGTGCGCGAGGCCGTAGACCTGCTGCTGAACATAGGCGGAGCATCTGTTTTCATGCTCAGTAATCCGGTCCAGCGGATCTGGCGCGACATAGAGACCTGCACGCGACATGCCTATATCAATGGCGACATTGGGCGCGAGATATACGGCCGGGCGCTGCTGAAGCTTGACCAGGTGAGTGCAGGCTTCTGAAACGTCTGGAATCGGTTCAGATGTGGGTCACAGTTACGGAGGACAGACTTGGATAGGAACGATGCCTTTCGGGAGGCGATGGGCCGTTTCGCCGGGGCCGTCAATATCATCACGACTGAAGAAGATGGCCTTCCCAGCGGTCTAATCGCCACCGCGGTTTGTAGTTTGTCCTTCGATCCGCCGTCTGTTCTGGTTTGCATCAACAAGTCGGCCAGTTCGCACGACACGATTTTACGGCGAGGCATCTTCGCCGTAAATCTCCTATCCCCTGCGTTGTCCAATGTCGCGCGTCGATTTCAATCTAAAAAAGGTCCAGATCGGTTCGAGAAGAAATATTGGGTCGCGGGCAAAACCGGGGCACCCCTCCTTGTTGGCGCGCCGATGGCGCTCGATTGCAAACTTAGCCATACCTACGATGGTTTTTCGCACAGTATCTTGATCGGCGTCGTCACCGACGTGCAGCTTGGGGAGGGCGATTCCCACAATTCGCTGCTTTGGCAAGGTCGCCGATACCACAAGCCGATGGAATTCGTTGAACTGGTTCGTCGACCCGCCGACGTACAAATGATCTTGGATGAAATGATTTTCTAGGTTCAGAAGGGAAAGGGTGTTCTATTTATAAGGGGGCAACGCCCTGGCATGCGGATCGTATGATCAGATCAGTCGCCACCGAGATCTGGCTGCTCTCACCAGCCGGCAAAGGATGAGATCAAGTCGGTCGAAACCTTACCAGCGGCGACATCTTGGAGTGCTTGGCCAATAATAGCGATGCCTTCGTCGGCTTCACTTGTATTCATTGTGAGCGGCGGAGTAAGCTCCAATACGTTCGAATTCGAACCGACATAATACATTACGAGTCCAAGCTGAAACGCCCTGTAAACAGTCAGCGCGGTCTGGATTTTTGCTGGTACGCGACTGGCCCGATCACCTACAAGCTCAATCCCAATAGCAAGTCCTTTCCCTCGAACATCGCCAACCAACTCCCAGTTTCTGCTTCTCTTCGAAAGCGATTCTAACATGTAAGAGCCGATCTCTGCCGAATTTCGTACCAAACCGTCCTTTTCGATTGTCTCAAGTACCGCCAATGCCGCCGAAGCGCAGATCGGATTGCCGTGTAGCGTCTGGTAGGAAAAGGTTGGGGAGTGATTCATAATGGGTTCGGGGCCGACGACTGCAGATATCGGCAAACCTCCGCCAAGGCCTTTACCAAGAACAACAATGTCTGGCTCAATCCCTGAATGTTCGAAGGCGTGCAGAAGTCCCGATCGACCTAAGCCGAACTTCACTTCGTCACACACCAGAAGAATTCCGTGCCGACGGCAAAACCGTTCGATCTCGGCAAAGAAACCGACAGGCGGCACGAGCAATCCTCCATCACCCTGTATTGGTTCCATAAAGAAGGCGGCAACTTCTTCCGGACGAACGTCTCCCGAAAACACTTCCTCGAGATGAGACAGCGCCGCGGCACTGGCAGCAGCCGGATCACCTGCCGTGTAACTGTTCGGATAAGGCACTAAGATCAGGCCGCCGAATTTCTCCACACCTTTGAGCGCCGGATGACCCGAAACAGCCATGGAACCGCTGGTACCGCCGTGGTACGCGCCCTTGAAGGCCAATATTCGATGGCGTCCGGTGGCTGCGACGACCATTCGAGCTACTGTTTCATTGGCATCCGAACCAGAGTGCCCCAACCAAACTCGGCCGCGGCTGCGTGCTGGAACCAATGACAAAAGCTTCTCTGCAAGGAGCACGCTAGGTTCGTTTGCGGAAGACAGGTAGCTTGCACCAGCTTGATCTGAAAACGCCCGCGTAATGGCCTCGCAAACCGAAGGATGAGCATGCCCCAGGCTGGCAGCCCCCCAAGAGGCCGAAAAATCAAGAAGCTGGCGACCATCATCACCTCGCAAATACGATCCTTTCCCTCCAACGATCGCTTGAGGAAAGAAACGAAGTTGGGCCATGTTCGAAACTGATTTGCTTTCACGTCGATAAAGATCGGTCACTGGTCTTCCTTTTTCGTCAGCGGCAACGGACACTGGGTCCTTTCGTCCTGATCAACCTTCGGCAACAGGGAGGCAAAGCTGTGAAGCGTTCGTCCCTCCCGGCCTCATCACTGGTCGAACCTACCGTTGGCCGGTCGCTCTACGCTGGCAAATTATTTTCAGAGTTTCGCTATTTGTGCAATTGGGAAAAAATTTTTCGCATTGCGGTACTGCGTCGGCGGATCGAAAGCCGAGAGAGTGGTTTCCTTTCCGCGATGTCGACTGCGTAGTCGATCCGAGCCGATTCATGAATGCCTGTGGGTGGTCTCCAGCGGCACTGCTGGAGCAACGTTTGGTGATGTTATATAGACGCTCGAGAGCCGTGGCGCACTGGCAGAAGACGGCTGGACACCCTTTGCCCTCGCATCGACCTTGATGAAACTCTTCCTGGAATTGGATACCTTTCACTCACCTTTGCCGAGGCCGCTTGATGGCGACAATAACCCACGTCTTCACCATCGACCACGTTTCGCAAATGATCGGGGAGGATCTCGAGCTCCTTCAAGCGATCGTCAGCAACGATGACAATCTCAGCTATGGCAGCATCATCAGTGTCCATGACGGTACCGAGGAGGCGATCACCGCTCTCACCGAGCACGGCATTGACGAGCTAAGACAGATGCTTGCCGATGCTCGCCGTTCGGCCGAAAAGTGGAACGACTTCCTCGATGACTTCGTCTCAGATCCCGACGTCATCGCGCGCATCAAGGCGAGGTCTCCGCCGTAAGACCGACCGGCTGCGGCATAGTTGAGGACAAGCCGATCAATATGGTTACCTTTGTCGCCACCTCGTCCAGAGTAGCGGTAAGCCGGTTTATCTGCGAGGCGGTTGCAGCCAGCTCCGGGCCGTAACGGGTGACGAGATATTCCCGGTTCTGGCTGAGGGAGTGAAGATGTTGGGCGGTTTTTGCGCGAAGGCGCAGCCCCGCTTCCAAGGCGAGCCCCGTGCGCGCCGACAGATCGTGCTGCATTTTGCGGATCTGATTGGGGCTGTGCCCACGGTGAAGCAAAAGCGCGGTCAGATAGAGTTCGATCGCATGGATCGCCGACAATCTGAAGGGCGCTCGAGTGAGCGGTTTGCCTGGCCGGCCGAGCCGAAGCAGCATGGTTGCCGCCTTGCGGTACTCTTCCGCAAGCTCGTGGACGTGCAGCGGGGAGGCCAGCTCTCCTGGGTATTTTCGTTCTTCAATCTCCATTCATGCAATTAAAATGCCACACAGAAGTTTTGGTAAAGAGCAAAATAATCTTATTCTTCGGCACTCTCCATTTCTTGGCATCGCTATCGCAATCCCGACCAAGACCTGCCGCGGTGGGGTCTGGGATCGAGGCGACCGCAGTGGTTCTCGACGGATGAAAAGGGCGGATGCCGCGCCTGGCTTGTCGTTGCCTCGCCGATCGGCGCCGGACGAGATCAGGTGGGCGTCTCCCTGCGGGCCGGGCTGCGGGCTTCGCTGAAGCCGGCTTGCGGTCGTCTTCACCCCTTTGGGCACGCATCCCTGACGCACCCGCTGCCGCATCCCCGGCGCTTGGCGTGGCTTGAGTACGGATAAAGCGCCTTGCCTTATTACCCAGGCAGTTTCTTCATCTCCGCCGCGAACCCGACGTGCGCGTTTCCCGCATCCGCCTCTCCATGCGTGACTTCGACCACAGGGCGAGAGTGCCTGCTAGCATTCCAGGGCTCGTTCAATCCATTCCCATGCGCGGGCACCGTCCGCATACCGCAGGCGTTTTGTGGCGGCGAACTTGGCGAGTTTTTCTTCTATGCAATCTGCATCACTGACCGGTTTGAGCTCGTCAATGACGTAGGCGAGGTTTCGAGCTTCCCTCGCCTGGAGTATCGATCCCGCCGCAAAGGAACTACAACTTGCCACTCGAATGGAGAGCATGCCGAACGAAGCGGAGAGAACCGGCCGCCGCTTGACCATTGAGAGCGCCTTGAGATGCTTCGGCCAATGGCCGATGGCATCACGCCCGCGTTTTCCTCTTGAAGCGTCATCGCGCCGACAACACATTGTGTAACCATCGGCGGGGGTCGATGCGGCACCGCCTTACGTGAACTGGCTTTTCAGCAGGTCGGGAGGAACAAATGAAGGCCGAGGCTTTCAACAGCCCCATTTTCGAGAAGCGCTCCACCTATATCGTGCAAGAGATTGCAAGTCTTGCCGAAGCCATCGATCTTCTCGATGAATGGCCGCAAGATCGCAGAGATCGTGCCCACGAAACTGCCCTTCGGACGTGCCATGATGCCTACCATGGGGACAAGCCTGTAGGTGCGGCGCGCAACGCGCTTTACGACTTTGCAAAGCAGGTTGGCATATTGGAAGATGCGACCTCTGCGATGCAGTGGATTGCGGCCTGCAAAGCGGGCACCGCAAAAGTCTAGATCCTGTTCGCCCATGCGACTGGGGCGACGCGCGGCAGTGACATTCGGTTTAGCATGCGGCCTGTCGGCGCAGACTGGCTGTCAAGGGGGGAGATGGCCGGCTTGAGCAGGTTCGAAAGGCCAGTCATTGTGCAGGTCGGCCGCCATGGCTCCGAGCGTATCGTGCTCGACGTCAATGACGCCGCCGCTATCTTGCTGCGGGATATTGGTCGCCAGACCGAGAAGAGTAGGGTAGCGATGGACGTATGTCTGCAGGTGCTGCGTGGGAAGGCTCGGTCGCCAGTTGCTCGACGCGCTTTCGTCGCGGCCGCACTGGAAGCAAAGATACTGCGCAGCGATTAGACCGAGCTCTGGCACATGCGTCCTCTCTTCGGCTCTCGCTGCCTGGTACAGCCGCGCGGCCGGAACGAGCAGTTGTGTTTGAAGCCAGAGCACGTCGTCGCCGTACTACCCGAGCGACAGGCCAACCGGCCGACTGCGCTACGCCGTTCGCTCGCATCGCCTATCCTGTTTGCGGATTGAGACGCAACGCTTCCTGGAGCGCCGGACAGCAGACCTTCTATTAGTCGGAGGCTGAGTGGCGCCGGCGCAGCGCTGCGGCCCGGTCCGGCGTGGAGAGATGCGGGCGGGGCTTGGCTTCTCAACGAAAACCTTCACCCGGCTGATCAAGGAAGGGCGCGGCGTTGCCGATATCGCCGCCATCTTCGGACTCATGGAGCAACAGGTGAAGCGCATTCTGGCGCTCGGCGACCTGTCGCCGAAGATTCGCGAAGCCTATCGCCGCGAGGAGATCGACACCGAGACGGTGCGGCATCTGACCATGGCCTCGAAGGCGCAGCAGAAGGACTGGCTGGCGCTTTATGCCGATCCCGATCAACACGCGCCGCGGTTCTCGACGGCGGTGTCCGAATCCCCCGATCGCGCGCAAGGTCTCGACGGGATTGTCGTGGGCCCTGATGCGAGGGCATTTCGAGCGCGTCGGGAAGGTTTTGCTCTCAGTCGCGGGCGAGACGGAGGTTCGCGCAGATGCATGCCTGTGGACGGTCATTCGGTTCCCGTGAAAAAGGTGGAGAGGTGGGCTGGTGTGTGGATAGTCAGCCCCAGCCTCTTGCCGATTGCGCCAGCCGGCGCGCACTCTCGCCGCCATGATGGCGGAGCATGTTGAATTGGCCTTGTTTGAGCAGTCACTCGGCAATATCGAGGGCCTCAATCGACCCTTCTGTGATCGTGTGGCTGACGCCGCGGAAAAAACCGCAGGGTCGGTTCTGTTCGATGTTCGCGTCGACGGCGATAGCTGCGTTCAGCGGATGGCTGCGATTGGATATGGCGTAACCGGCACAGCGATAATCGTGGTGGGGAAGAACGGACAACTTGGATGCGCGTCGATAAACGGAGACACCGCCCTTTTGGTGGCGGAATTGGCTGCCTGGAATGCGTCTCCGCTGCGTGAGCAAGCGAGGGTTGACCACCGTGCAACGGCCAGCATCCTGCTAGCGAAGCTTCGTAGCTCAGGTCACTTCGCCCGTTGCTAGCCGGCTCAGCGCTGCCGTACCCAAATTGCTGCTCGGCTCACACATGACGCGAGGGCGGTATAAGCGCACGATGAACTGGCTATATAGTCCAAAGGTCTCCCGATGGCGATTGTGGACCGGCGGCTGCGTCGCTTCGATTGAGGATGCCCGAATTTTCAGGCAGGAGGCGTGTTATGCGACCTCACCTTCACACCCCGCTAGCGGCTCGTTCAATCCACGTAGGCTACCCATCCTGACAGACAAAACGATCAAAGCCAGAACGTCGGCGATGGTGGCATAGCGGAACAGGAATCGTGCCAGAACATGGCGGGAACATTTTTGGCCCAGCGCATTAGCGAGGTTCGCACGCGCGAGGGATCCCAGAAGCTCGCTAATCTTATGACTTTCCGTTGAAGCGCCGGTTTACAATGTCACCATGCATGTGGTGAAGCCGCCCTTACTCCCTGCTCGAAATTTGATGCGCGCCAGACAGTACCGACATTCAGCTGACGGGTGGATCGATGACGCTTTATAATACACCATAGCGAAGGGACGGTTGTTGCCGAAGACAGCCGATTCGCTCACGTCAGGCTGCCGTGGGGTTCCCGTGACAGCTCCGCAGAGGAAATAGTGCTCTGCATGCTGGTAGTAATTCTCTGCCTCGACGCGGTTGCCGAGCAAAGCCTGGGCATGTGCAAGTTCCAGATAGCGCTCATAGCTTTTTTGCGAACCGTGAGCGTTGCCTGTCTTCAGGCAGGCAGGCCCCATTGTCGAGGCCCTCGTGCGGATACTGGAAGATATCACCTGTCTTGGTTGATTTCTTTTCATGTTGTTTTCAAGCCATCAGGGCTTGCTCCTTTATTGAAATCGTTTGGTTTGGTGCATGGTCGAAGTTCGGGATTCACGCGCCGCATGGAATCATGCTGCCGGTCAACTGCAGGCTGCCACCATTCAGCCGAAATAGCTTTGCGGCCTGTCTTGATCCGCACAGCGTAATTCTGGAATCGTTTGGTTTAAGCGGACCCCGGCTGCACCTGGGGTGATGGTTCGACTTCAGGTGAAAAAAGACCGGGCGCTCAATCACATATGAGAACGAGCCGAGCCTGTTCAGCAGGAAATATATATGAATGCAATATGGCGATTTCAACTTGTGCTTTACTTCCTCATTCAGACGATGAGCCCTGCATTTGTGATAGTTTTGGTTGCCCTCGCTGCCATCCTCGCTTGGGCATTCATTAGTAAAGCCAAGCTCGACCGGCTCTGCGTATATCCACTCTCGAGCGGTTTCTATCCCAATCCCCTCTCGAGGGCGGCGTCATCCCAGAGCGGGCCGCCACTGCTCTTCATAAGCCGCGCGCCGCGTTCAAGGGAACGAACAAGAGATAGACAGGTTGAACCCGCGCCGTTTTCAGCTGAGATCCGGGCCCGCGCGGTTCGGATGGTTATGGATCACGAAGGCGATCATTCATCGCGATGGGCTGCGGTTTCCTCGATCGCGGCGAAGATCGGCTGCAAGGCGCAGACGCTCAATCGAGCGGATCAGCGTCCGTGCCGTCCGCCTCCTCTGGCTGATCAAAATGTCTGCACCCATTTGGCAATGGCCGTTTCGCGCAAAAGTATTCCCCCGTGAGCCGGCTTTCCGAATTGGCTTAACTTCCAAATCTGTGGCTTTGCCTGCACTGCGGAGCGCGGAGTTCCGACCACTCGCCCAAGGGTATGCCATGGCGTTTCGTCTCTTTGTTCCGATCCTTGCCGGTGCAACGCTGCGCGAGCGGCTGCTCGCCTGCATCGGGGCCATGATCGGCATCGCATTGACTGGCGTGATCAGTGCGCTGGCGAACGGGTCTGGCCCACATGTCGCACTGCTGGTTGCTCCAATGGGAGCATCGGCCGTGCTGCTCTTTGCCGTGCCTTCAAGCCCGCTGGCGCAACCTTGGTCGATTATCGGTGGCAATACGATTTCGGCGCTGGTCGGGGTGACCGTGGCGCATTTCGTGCATGAACCCGTTCTTGCTACCGGCATTGCGGTGGCGCTGGCCATCGCCGCCATGTCGTTCACGCGCTGCCTGCATCCGCCGGGTGGCGCCGCCGCCTTAATTGCGGTGTTCGGCGGACCGGCGGTCATCAGTGCCGGCTTGCTGTTTCCCTTCGTTCCGGTAGCGCTGAACTCGATCGTGCTGGTCGCACTCGGCTACGGCATCCATAAACTGTCGCGGCGCAACTATCCGCATGTGGCGGCCCCCGCCCTTAAAAGCGCGCATGGAACCATCGATCCGCCCGCGCGGGAGCGGGTCGGCTTCCAGCCCGAGGATATCGATGCCGCGCTCGGCGCGCTGGAGGAAACGTTCGATATCGACCGCAACGATCTCGAGCGGCTGCTGCGGCAGGTCGAGTTGCAGGCGATGGTGCGCTCCCACCGGACCCTGCTGTGCGAAGACATCATGTCGCGCGATGTCATTTCGGTCGATGAACATGCGCCTGCCGACCAGGCGCGTCATTTGCTGCTCGATCACAACATCCGGACGCTGCCGGTGACCTACGCCGGGGGCGAGCTGGTCGGTGTAGTTGGCCTGCGCGAGCTGACGAAGGCGACCGACACGGTGAGGACTGTGATGTCGAAGGCTAGCACCGCCTCTCCCGATACGCCGGCGATGAGCCTGCTGCCGGCGCTCACCGACGGCCGCAGCCATGCCGTGGTCATCGTCGATGCCGAGCGACGCATTATTGGGCTGATCACCCAGACCGACCTGCTGGCGGCGGCAGCGCGCGTGCACATGCCAGACACAACGCTGGCAGCGGCATGAAATAGTGATCCGGATTTAGGTGCGGCCTTCCGCCTAAGAGGATTCCTTTTTACAAGTACATCGACCTTCTGAAACGCGACCGCGCTGTCAACCGCTACCACGAATCTCTCGGCTCGCCTTCGGTTCGTGCAGCGGGCGCGGGATACAGGCAACTTTTGTCGCTCTATTGCGAGGCGCACCGGGAGCGAGCAGATGTGAACTCGATCGCACTGGCCAAGCTAGAGGCCAGCGACCGGAGGGCCCACTTATTTGGCACACTCGATGCCGTTTGAGGTGGGCGGCAACCACCCCATCTTGCCACGATTTATCCCGGCTTCAATAAGCATGCTGGCCGTAGGCAATTTATTGCGTGTCCAGGGTCCTATGATCCCTAAGATGGGGCGAACCATCAGGGAACGCCGTGATACCTCGTGAGCTCAAGGTCACCGCCGCGCGCAACCTTCTCTCCGTTACATGGGATGACGGTGCGGTCTCGCTTATCCCGGCGTCCGTGCTCCGAGCACGCAGCCGGGCGGCACAGCAGGTGCGGGCGGACATCGAGGGTAACGAACATTCGTTCGAGACCGTCACCGTGACGAGCGCAGAGGCGATCGGTTCATATGCCATACGTCTGGTTTTCTCCGACGGGCACGACCGAGGCATCTATCCCTGGAGCTATTTGCGCGAAATCGCCGATGCTGAGGCGTGAGGAACGAGAATGGATAATTTTGTCGAAGGGCTGTCGGAAGTCACCTGCGATGTGCTGGTGATCGGCGGCGGCACGGCCGGACCGATGGCGGCGCTTAAGGCGAAGCAGAAAAATCCCGCGCTGAATGTGGTCCTGCTCGAAAAGGCCAATGTGAAGCGTTCCGGAGCTATCTGCATGGGAATGGACGGGCTGAACAACGCCGTCGTCCCGGGATATGCGACGCCCGAGCAATACACCAAGGAAATAACCATCGCCAATGACGGCATTGTCGATCAGGCGCCGGTCTTCAAATACGCCTCGCGCTGCTATGACATCATCCAGGAACTGGATCGTTTCGGCATCCGCTTCCAGAAGAACGCCAACGGTGATTTCGACCTGAAGAAGGTCCACCATCTCGGAACCTATGTGCTGCCGATGCCGAATGGCGATACCGTCAAGAAGGCGCTCTACCGGCAGATCAAGCGCGAAAGGATATTGGTCTCCAACCGGTTCATGGCAACGCGCCTGTTGACCGCCAAGGACGGCAGGATCGCGGGCGCCATTGCGGTGAACACGCGCACGGCTGAATTACTCGTGCTGCGTGCCAAGACCGTGATCCTGTGCCTGGGCGCGGCGGGCCGGCTCGGATTGCCGCATTCCGGCTATCTCTTCGGAACCTATGAGAATCCGACCAATTCCGGTGATGGTTATGCCATGGCCTATCATGCGGGTGCCGCGCTCGCGAATCTCGAATGCTATCAGATCAATCCGCTGATCAAGGACTATAACGGCCCGGCTTGCGCTTACGTTGCCGGTCCGTTCGGAGCCTATACCGCCAACAGTGAAGGCAATCGCTTCATCGAAAGCGACTACTGGTCGGGACAGATGATGCAGGAATTCTACAACGAACTACAGTCGGGCAAGGGGCCGGTGTTCCTAAAGCTCAACCACCTTCATGCCGACACGGTCGGCGAGATCGAACAGATCCTGCACAAGGTCGAGCGCCCGTCGCGCGGCCGGTTCCATCAGGCACGGGGCACCGATTACCGCGAAAAAATGATCGAAATGCACATTTCCGAAATCGGCTTCTGTTCGGGTCACAGCGCGTCGGGTGTTTTCGTCGATGAATTCGCCCGGACCACGGTGCCGGGCCTCTACGCCGCGGGCGACATGGCGAGCGTGCCACACAACTATATGCTCGGCGCCTTCACCAATGGAGCCGTCGCCGGCGAGCACGCTGCCGAAGTCGCGCTCGAAACCGACCTTCCGGATTTCGACAGCGAGTTTGTCCGGGCGGAGCGCGAGCGGGTGTTGGCACCGACGCGGCGCGAGGACGGCATCCCGCCCAACCAGCTGGAATACAAGGCCCGGCGGTTGGTCAACGACTATCTGCAGCCGCCCAAGGTGACGGCCAGGATGCAGATCGGCCAGGCGCGGCTTGCGGAGATCAGGGATGATCTCGAAACCGCCCTTGTCGCCCGCGACGCACATGAACTGATGCGTTCGCTCGAAGTGTGGTCCATTCTCGACTGCGCCGACATGGCGGCCCATGCCTCGCTCTTTCGCACGGAGAGCCGCTGGGGGCTTTATCACAACCGCGTCGATTATCCCAAAAAGGATGACGACAACTGGTTCTGCCATACGCTTCTCCGCAAGGTCGACGGCCGCCTGGTTTCTGAGAAGCGGCCAATCCAACCCTACATCGTTCCGATCGAGAACGAGGAGCGGACGGCCTATGACCGTCTGCGCGCTTCCAATCAAGCCTGACGAGGAAGCCATGCCGCTTGCGCTTTCACCCACAACCGTTCCCGTCGTCGTGGACGAGGCAAAATGCATCGCCGACAAGGGCTGCACGGTCTGCGTCGATGTCTGCCCGCTGGATGTCCTGCGCATCAGCGATCTCACTGGCAAAGCCTATATGAAATTCGACGAGTGCTGGTACTGCATGCCGTGCGAGCAGGATTGTCCGACCGGCGCTGTAACCGTCAACATCCCCTATCTGTTGCGCTGACATGACTGCATTCGATCCCTTCGAAGATTTTGGCGACATCGAGGAAATCGGCGAGCGTCTGAACGATGCAGACGCGGCCGTGCGACGGCTTGCCGTCATCGACCTTGCCGAGACCGCGAGCGCGGACGTGCTGCCGCATCTCCTGACTGCCGTTGCCGACCCCGACGCGACCGTGCGTTTGCAGCTGGCTATCGCACTGTCCGAGTTCGACGCCGTTGAGGCGGCTGCGGGCCTTGCCCGTCTGGCGGCGGATCAGGTTTTGACGGTGGCCCAAGCGGCAGCCGATAGCCTTGCTGAACTGAAGGATCCGGCGGCAGCGCAATCCATTCTGCCGCTCGTCAGCCATGGACGCGCCTTGGTCCGGGCTGCGGGTTTTCGCGGGCTGAAAGCGTTGCGTTCGCGTGGGGCACTCGGCCCCGCTCTGGCGGCGATGCGGGATGAAGATCCCAATGTGCGCGCACAGGCGCTCGGCGTCGTCGCCTATCTGAAGCTGGAAGAGACCTTGCCGTCCCTCATCGCCGCGACGCGCGATGCCGATGCCACCGTTCGGTCGGTTGCGGTCAACGCCTTGTCTTTCACGAGCCAGCCCGCCGCAGCGGCCGCCGTGACGGCTGCCCTCGACGATGAGAACTGGCAGGTGCGGGCCGCGGCGGCCGAATCGCTCGGTCGTATCGGCCAGACCTCGGCCGTCGACGGACTGACCGCCGGCCTTTCCGACGAATACTGGCAGGTTCGCCAAAAATGCCTGAATGCGCTTGGCAAGCTCAAGGCGCAATCGGCGGTTCGGGAGATTTCCGAGCTGTTGACGAGCGACATGGCTTCGCTGCGCAAGGAGTCGGCGGCGGCGCTCGGTGAAATCGCTGATCCATCGTCGCGGGATGCTCTCATGGCGCATATCGGCGACGCTGATCCGGACGTACGCAAGACTGTTGGCTGGGCGCTGACGCGGCTGGGTTAGTGGAAGCCGAAGCGTGGCCTCACCCCGCCGCGCGCTTCGAAACCATTTCCATCAGCGCGTGCGGGCGTTCGATACGGATATGACGTGGCGTCACGGTTACCAGCCCTTCCTTTTGGAAGCGCTTCATCATCATCGTCACCCATTGGCGTGTGGAGCCGACCATGGCAGCTATCTGGTCATGCGTCACCTTGGCATTGATGACGATTGCCCGTCCGTCGCGCACGCCATGAAGGTTACCGAGAGTCATCAGGAACTGCGCCAGACGTTCGATCACCGAACGCGTGCCGAGCATCTGAGCCATCGCCGAATAGCATCTGCCCTTCGCTGCAAGCCCCTGCAAAAGACAGAGCGCGAAATTCGGAAGCTCGACGACGAGCTTCTTCAACGCATTGGCCGGTATGAACAGCATCCGGCATTCACTTAATGCTTCTCCGGACCAGATATGAATTCCACCGCCGGTCATTTCGGGACCGCCAATGAAATGCCCCGCTGTCCAGTAGGCGAGGGTGATTTCGCGTCCTGACGGTGCCGTGTAGAAGACGTGAACCTGGCCGCTTTCGATGATGAAAATGCCACCGTGCCTCTCGCCTTGGGTGAAGATCGCCTGACCGGTCGCAAAAGAAACACGTCGGCCATGCGCCCTAAGTTTCGCCCACTCGTCTGATGTCAGGGTATCGAGAAAATGCGCGCCGTCGTCGAGCCCTTCCACGCTTTCGCTGAGAAAAAGCGCACGATCGCCGGGAAGAACGACCTGCTCGGGCAATTCGAGCACCGGCTCATGTTTCTTACGCTCAGCTTCGAAATCGGTCGAAAGCATTTCGAGGCTCATATCCGGCTCCTTGCGCGTCCCGAAAACGCGTAAAAAGTATATAAATTCTATAGACAAAAAAGGAATATAGTTGCGCCTTTCATGCCTGACGTAGATGATTCTTGTGCCCAAGTTCGAACGACGCATGTAACACTTGTTTTACAATGCGATTTTTAATCGTGCGAATTCCGGCCGGATGCCCGCGATCCAAGACCGGCTCCGAAATCGTGCAAGTAATTGCTTATGCCTTCAGCCGATCGGCACATAAATTTGCGGGACAGCGGTTGGCTATCGCCACTGCGTCGGCAAATCCAACCGCCGAATGCCGGCATCAAATCACGAGGTAGGACCCATGAATTTTCGCACACATTTGGCTGCCCTTGCCCTTGTGGCGGCCGGCTTTGCTTCTGCCGCGGATGCCGAAACCATCCGCGTGGCGATCGGCACGCAGGACACCACCATCAACACCGCCACGGGCGGATTGCTGATCCGTGAGTTGAAGCTGCTCGACAAATACCTGCCGCACGACGGCAAGTATAAAGACGTCACCTATGATATCCAGTGGAAGAACTTCACGAGCGGCGCGCCGATCACCAATGAGCAGATCGCCGGAAAGCTTGATTTCGGCGTGATGGCGGATTTCCCCGGCTCGTTCAACGGTCTCGCCCATATCAAGGCAGGAAGAAAGAGCCTGTTCATCACCGTGCTGTCGGGCAGCGTGAACGGCAGCGGCAACGGCATTGTGGTGCCGACCGCTTCGCCCATCCAGTCGCTCTCGGACCTCAAGGGCAAAACCATCTCCGTTCCATTCGCATCGACCTCGCATGGCATGCTGCTGCGCGCCGTCAAGGCACAGGGGTGGGACGCCGAACGCGACGTGAAGATCATCACCCAGGCGCCTGAAGTTGCCGGCGCGGCCCTCCAGGCAAACCAGATCGAGGCGCATGCCGATTTTGTCCCCTTTGCCGAACTCTTCCCCTGGCGCGGCTTCGCCCGCAAGATCTATGACGGATCGCAGGCAAAGACGCCCACTTTCCACGGTGCCCTGGTCGATGCCAACTATGCCGAAAAATATCCCGAGATCGTTGTTGCCTATCTTCGCGCCGCAATCGAGGCCGATCAGTTGATCGCCAGGGAGCCGGAGAAATACAGTGAACTGATCGCAAAGGTGACGGGCGTCGATGCCGAGGTCGACTACCTGTTCCATGGACCGCTCGGGCTTCAGACCCGTGATTTAACCTGGAAGCCGGAATACCGCCAGGCTGTCGCCACCGCGATCGACACTTTGAGGGTCCTGAAAAAGACCGACCAGTCGCTCGACGTGAACAGCTTTGTCGATGACCGGTTCATAAAGGCCGCATTCAAGGCGTCTGGGGTCGACTATGATGCCTCGCTAAAGAATTATGCCCAGCAGCCTTTGAATGCCAAGGATGCTGCCACCGGTGAAGCGATCAGCGATCCCAAGCGCGTTGCTGAGATCTGGGTCCAGGGTGAGCCGCTCGTGCGACACTATGCGTCGCCGCAGAACGCATTCAAGGCGCTCAAGGCCATTGAAGGTGAGGGCAAGCCGGTCCGGGTGTTTTATGCGCAGGACCGTGAAAGCGGCATCAAGCTGCTCGGCAATCAGGCCTGGTTCGTGCATGCCGACGGCGGCGAAGTCAGCGCCTTCCTGCTGAAGGAAAACGCCGAGAAATGGGCCTGGGATCATGGTGGCAAGGTGCTGGATTTCGCCGCCGCCAAGGCCTCGATCATGGCCAGCAATTGAGGCTCGCCATGACGCATTTCCATCTTGGGCGCTGGTTGCGCCGGGCCGGATCCCTCGCCACCTGTCTCATTCTCTGGCAGATGGCATCGAGCCTCAGACTGAATCTCGGCATTGTCACGTTCGAGAATGTGCCATTGCCCGTGAATGTCGGATCGGCAGCATTGGATTTCCTGCGCTCGCCCAAGCTCGTTGCCCATGTCTCGAGCAGCCTGGAAAGGGTCTCGCCGGCTTTGGCATCGCCGCCGTGATCGGTATCGGCCTCGGCCTCGTCATCGGTCGCTCACGGTGGCTCGGGGATTTCCTGCAAGCCCCGCTCGAGCTCCTGCGGCCGATCCCGGCTGTCGCCTGGATTCCGCTTGCGGTTCTGATGTTTACGTCGTCGGAACTCTCGATGATTTTCATCACCTTTACGGGCGCATTGTTTCCGATCCTGCTCAACACCGTCCATGGCGTGGAAAGTGTCGATCCAAGGCTGATCGCCTCTGCGCGCAGCCTGGGGAGCACACGGACCGCGATGCTGTTGGAAGTCATTATTCCAGGCGCCGCGCCGAACATCGTCACGGGCTTGGTCATCGGCATGGGCACGTCCTGGTTTTGTCTCGTTACCGCCGAGATGATCTCCGGCCAGTTCGGTATCGGTTACTACACCTGGGAATCCTACACGCTGCAAAACTATCCTGAAATCATCGTCGGCATGATCCTGATCGGGCTGTTCGGCATGGGAAGCAGTGCCCTATTGCGAACGGCAGGGGCGGCACTTCTTCCATGGCACACGAAGGACAGCAAATGATGAACACCCATCAGCGCAGCTTTCGCCCGGCAACGGGTCGTATCGAGGCCAATCGTGTTTCGATCCGGCTCGGTCGCGGCAGCAGTGCGTTCGAAGCCATCAGTGATGCAAGCTTCGAAGTCTCTCCCGGCGAATTCGTTTGTCTTCTGGGGCCATCTGGCTGCGGGAAGTCGACCCTACTCGGCGCCTTGGCGGGACATATCAAGCCAGCTGCCGGCGTCCTTTCGGTCGACGGACAGCCTGTAAAAGACCCCCATCCGGAACGCGGTATCGTTTTCCAGCACCACACGCTGTTTCCGTGGAAGAATGCGCGCGACAACGTCGCTTTCGGCCTCAAGATGCGCGGCGTCAAGCGCGGGCAACGGCGTCTCGAGGCGGAGAAAATGCTCGATCTCGTCGGTCTGAACGGCTTTGCTGGGCGCTATCCCGGCCAGCTGTCCGGCGGCATGCAGCAACGCGTCGAGATCGCGCGTGTTCTCGTCAATCAGCCACGGTTGCTGCTGATGGACGAGCCCTTCGCAGCGCTCGACGCGCTGACGCGGCTTCGAATGCAGCAATTGCTGCTCGATATCTGGGAGCAATTCCGCAAGACGATCCTATTCGTCACCCATGATATCGACGAAGCCCTGCTGCTCGCCGATCGGATCATCGTCATGCAGGCGCAGCCCGGCCGGATCCACAAGGAAATCACCGTGCCTTTCGAGAGGCCGCGCATGACCGAGATCATCGCCTCGGGCGAGTTCATGCGGCTGAAACACCATTGCCTGCATCTTCTTCACAGCGACAGGCGAGGGGATACTTTGCCCCGGCTTTCTCCCTTGGGTTTGTGATGAATTTCGAGGCAGTCTCGACAGCCGCCGTCCGGCCTGGAAGATCACAACGGGTTCATGAACTTTGGAATCTTTAGACTCCGTATTCGTCCTTAGAATTGGCCAAGATCACAGATTGGGCCGATAACCCAATGCCTGTCGCAGGATGAGGAACTTCGAAGCTCGTGCTTGCGCGACCTGACCATAAGAAAGAAGTCGCCCGAGAATGCGATGTGATGGCATGTGGACTCGATTCCCGGAACGCTGGTCGTCAATAACGGCGCAGTGCTCGAACTGGCGTCGAATGGCTATTTTGCGCGCGGCCGTGCATCGGGTCGTGACGCCGACGCCGGCGTCCAGGGGCTTCCGTTCCGTTTTTCTTAAGCGCGGCGGGAGTGCGACCATGCCGCTTCTGAGCCTGCCGAAAGAATTGGCGGCCGAGGCCCGCGGACCGGCAAGTGGTCGGGGCACTGTTGTTCCGACATGTCGCCTGAAAAGCCGACTGCGTTCGTATGTCGATGTGGCACGCCGGTACTATGCCGATGTTCAGGTTTGCGGTCGGAGCACGAATCTTTGCCGTTTCGCGCTTTCTTTGGAATGTCATTCGTCGCCAAAGCCGTGAAATGAGCTCAGAAAGGCAAAATCGTTCGGCGGTTTTCCTCCCATTCCGCTAAACGGTGTTCCCCTCTGAAGGCTTTGACCTTCCTTTGGCCGGGCCGCATTCGAGCCCGGCCTTTTTTGTTCGACGGGCTGCTTTGTTCAGATCTGCTGGAACGCGTTTCGCTGGGTCAGTCTTTCGGAAACAAGACGGTTTGCATTCGTAGCCGATGTTACTTACGCGTCATGCGAAATCTGGCGGTCGACCCAGGATTGCCAAGTCCGCTCGCTTCGCTAAATTGAGGCGCTAGAGCAGTCCAATCGGGAGGCCATTCTCGGAGCCCAAAGGATGGCCTGTAACCTCTAGATATCCCGCCCAAACCCCCAATGGCCCAGCGTTACGACATAGAGAAGACGCCCGAAGGCACGTGGGACATTATCGACGTCTTCACGGGGCTGCCGGTCGTCGAGGTGGGCGTCCCCTTAATCGACATGCCTATCGAAGAGGCCGACGACTTGGTCGACCTTCTCAACTGCCGCGACAGGACACGGCGGGGCGATTCAGGCTCTCTCGTAAGTGGCAATTTCACCAACCATTCCTTCAGCCAGTTCGACGCGGTCTCGAACATCAAATTGATTTCGTTCACGCAGAGGACCAAGATCTCCCGTACCTGTTTCGAGTCCGTTGGATCTACAGGTTGTCCTCCAGAACGAGGGGCTGCAAATATCAACGAAGGCGGTCGACGAGGAGGACCAGGTAGCGGGCTGGTCGTGGACCACGCACACCAGTGCTCTGACCGACCGCGAGCCGGTCGGGCTCGAAGCTGGTGTCGACCTCCGATCCATCCAAGCACGCTGCGCCGAACACTGGGATTGGCTGAGGGTGGAGGCACTGTATCGACAGCGTGGCATCGGCGGATACGGTTTCCCCTGGCGGATGCAGCAACTCCTCCGCGGCGACGGCGAAATCGTTGCGTCCTTCAGCAACGATCCTACTGTTGAGACGTCGGACAGGAGTTGGGCTGAGGTGCTCAATGCCGCACTCACGATTGTCCCGTTGCTGCTGCCTGATGACGACGTCTTGGGAATGCCTTCGCGTATCGATCGGATGGCGGTGGTGGGAACAGCACCCGAGACCCCGCCCAACGGTCATGAGCCTGAGGCAACGAGGTGTGGTAGGATAGGAGCAAACCGGAAATGCTGAGTGGATCGCGCGTATTCGTTGTGTTTCTATGGCGCGCGAGAGCGTCCAGGAAAGCGTTGCTCGCCGCATAGCTCGCCTGACCTGTCAATCGCGCGAACTGGCCGGAGGAAGAGAATTGTATGAAGAAGTCGAGCGAACCAGGAGGGAACGCTTGATGCAGCAACAGGCCGCCAGTGACCTTCGGCGCCATAACGCGCCTCATCGCGTCGCGCTGGACCTCGCCGATCATCCCGCCTTCGAAGACGCCGGCAGCATGAACGATACCCCGGATGGCAGGAATGCCGAACTACAAGCGCCGCAAGAAGGCGAAGGCGTGAGAGCAATGGCACTCTCGCGCAGTTTCAAGGAGACCGTGAAGGCGCGCGCCGAGCGTGATCCAGCGTTCCGGGCAGCGCTGCTCGGTGAGGCGGTTGAAACCTTCGCCGCCGGCGAGGCCGACACCGGCAAGGCGCTTATCCGGGATTATAAACGCGACTCGAGGCGGAGAAAATGCTCGATCTCGTCGGTCTGAACGGCTTTGCTGGGCCTGTCCGGCATCCCGCGTGGCTATCGCGAGCTTGCCGACGTGCTGACCTTCGGCTGGTTTGACTTCGCCCTGATCATCGCCATTCCGGGTGCGCTGCCGCAAATCTTCACCGGCCTTCATGCCGCGCTGATCTACGCCTGGACCGCGACGGTGGGGGCCGAGCTTCTGCTCAACATCGCACCAGGTATCGGCGGGCGCCCTGCCAAGTGTTGATCAAGGTCGGTTGGAAAGCCGCCAGCGCGATGAAGACGACTTTGCCGGCCTCGCCTCCGCCGAACCACATCGAGATGAGCGACTATCTGGGGTGTCAAGTTGCATTTGCGAACTCTTTGCGCGCTTCGCGTGCTTTTGCATTGAGAATAAGGAGCAGCTTGCGGGCGAGCGCGCCATTCCGCACCCGTACTAAGGGTCAGATTCTTACCACTTCCAACCGCTCGGCATTGCTGATCGGCGGCGCAGGAGTGGCCGGACGGGCCGATCGCCATGATCAAGCCTGGCCGGTCTGCCCTCGCGGTTTGCCGCCAATCGGATGTTATAGCTAATGCTAATGACGCGTCAGCACTTTCGATTTTCTCACCGGTCTGGGAAAATCGAAAGATAATTCCTTATCTCTATAGATTTTGTCGAATATCGTCCGATCCCATTGGCAATCGGCCATTCCCTTGGTGGAACAGGAGATCGACGATGGCAAGAATTTCGGTTCTCGGCATATCGGGTGGCGTAAGCACGCCATCGCGCACGACTGCGGTGGTGAGCGCGCTGGTCAAGGCGATCGCGCAGCGCACCCCGGCAGACACCGGCCTGATCGAAATCACCGAAGCCGCGCCCTCGCTGTTTGTGACGCTATCCCGCTACGCGCTCGGCGCGTCCGGCGAAGCGATCGTCCAGCGTGTCGAGAAGGCCGACCTGCTCGTGGTCGGGACGCCGGTCTACAGGGCGTCCTACACCGGCGCCCTCAAGCACCTGTTTGACCTCGTCGACTATCGCGCGCTGGCCGGCAAGACCGTGCTTCTCGCGGCAACAGGCGGAAGTCCATACCATGGCCTGGTTCTCGAACATCAGCTGCGGCCATTGTTCGGCTTTTTCGGCGCCGTCACCGTCCCAACCGGCGTCTACGGCTCGCCCGATGATTTCATCGGAGCCGAAATCGTCGGCGCGGCCATCACGGAGCGCATTTCACGGGCTGCTACCGAAGCGGTCTCCTTGCTCACTTCCAGTCACGCGAACACCGCCGTCGCCGCGCGCGTCGGCTAAGCCAATCAAAAAAGGGGACACCAACCATGACCTCGCATTCCGACAACCTGAAATTCGCCTACTGGGTCCCGAACGTTTCGGGCGGCCTTGTCATCTCCAACATCGAGCAGCGGACAGGCTGGGACATCGATTATAACCGCAAGCTCGCCCAGATCGCCGAGGCCAACGGCTTCGACTACGCGCTGAGCCAAATACGCTTCACGGCCGGCTATGGCGCCGACAACCAGCACGAATCGGTATCGTTCAGCCATGCCTTGCTTGCGGCGACCACAACGCTGAAAGTCATCGCGGCGATCCTGCCCGGCCCATGGAATCCAGCGCTGGCGGCCAAGCAGATAGCCACCATCAACCACCTGACCAATGGCCGTGTCGCCGTCAATGTCGTCAGCGGCTGGTTCCGCGGTGAGTTCGCCGCCATCGGCGAGCTGTGGCTCGACCATGACGAGCGCTATCGCCGTTCGGAGGAATTCATCCGTGCGCTGCGCGGCATCTGGACCGAGGACAATTTCACTCTGAAGGGCGACTTCTATCGCTTTACCAACTACTCGATGAAGCCGAAGCCGATCGATCCGCAGCCGGAGATCTTCCAGGGCGGCTCATCACGCGCGGCGCGCGACATGGCTGCGCGGGTTTCCGACTGGTATTTCACCAACGGCAACACGCCGGAAGAGATCAAGAAGCAGGTTGACGACATCAAGACCAAGGCGAAGGCCAATGGCCACAAGGTCAAGATCGGCGTCAACGCCTTTGCCATCGCTCGCGAAACCGAGGCAGAAGCGCGCACCGTGCTCGACGAGATCATCGCCAAGGCCAATCCGGAGGCGGTGCAGGGTTTCGCCGATCAGGTCAAGAATGCCGGCAAGGCGTCGCCGGAAGGCGAGGGTAACTGGGCGAAATCCTCGTTCGAGGATCTTGTCCAATACAATGACGGCTTCCGCAGCAATCTCATCGGCACGCCGGAACAGATTGCCGAACGCATCCTCAAGCTGAAGGATGCCGGCGCGGATCTGATACTGCTCGGCTTCCTGCATTTCCAGGAAGAGGTGGAGTTCTTCGGCAAGCGCGTCATCCCTCTGGTGCGCGAACTGGAAGCGGCGCGCGACAGGGAGCTCGTCGCCGCGGAATAGGACACGCGCGGCCTCCAGGCCGCCGCCCGCACGCCTTCAAAATCAGGGACGTTTCATGATTGGTGCTTCGCTGGGAGCCGCCGCATACGAGCGCGCGCCCGAAATTTCCGGCATTCTTGCTGGTGCTGGTCCCGTCGAGGACACGCGCCCGGCGCGCCTGTCGGCAAAGGCTGATGCGATCCTGGCGCTGGGCGGGATCAGCATTTCCTTTGGTGGCGTCACGGCACTGCGGGATGTCGACCTCGAGGTCAAAAGCCGCGAGATTCGCGCTGTGATCGGTCCCAATGGCGCCGGCAAATCCTCGCTGATCAACATCATCAGCGGCCTCTATCACGCCGATCAGGGCAAGATCGCGATCGATAGCCAGTCCTTCTCCCGGGTGTCGGCAAGCCGTCTGGCACGGCTCGGCGTCGCGCGCACCTTCCAGAACCTGGCACTGTTCGGTGGGCTTTCAGTGCGCGACAACATCGCGTCGGGCCGCGTCCACACCCGGCGCGCCAGCTTCGTCGAACATATCGCCGGTCTACCGCGCGCCCGGCGCGAAGATGCCGCGATCGCTGAAAAGGTCGACCAGACAATCGCCTTCCTGCATCTCGAGGCCGTCGCCGATCGCCTGGTCGCAACGCTGCCCTACGGCCTGCAGAAGCGGGTCGAACTGGCGCGCGCGCTTGTCGCCGAGCCGAAGATCCTGCTGCTCGACGAGCCGATGGCCGGCATGACGGCGACCGAGAAGGCCGAGATGGCCGGTTTCGTGCGCGCAGCGCGCGACCGGCACGACGTCACCATCATCCTCATCGAACACGACATCGGCGTGGTCATGGGGCTCTCCGACCGCGTCGCCGTGCTCGACTACGGCCGCAAGATCGCCGACGGGACACCGGCCGAGGTCAGGGCCA
>NZ_JAMYPD010000027.1:0-80063 GCF_040320195.1 Mesorhizobium sp. M0768
GGCGGTGCCCGCGCGTTGCGTGGTGGTGTCTTTGCCATACACGCCGCGGGGGGGGCCCGCCCGGACTCGCGGCGGGGGGTGGCCGCGGGGGCGGGGCGCGCCCAACCGCCGACGACCAGGGTCAGTGCCCCGACAGCGCGGTCAGGCAAAGCTGTCGCGCAGGCTGGTCGCCGTGCCCGTGAAGCGTCCGCGCACCACGCCGACGACCGCGCCGAGCACCAGCCAGAACACCAGATTGGTCAGCGTCACCGCCACCACGAACTGGTGGTGCAGGCCTTCCGGGATCGCCGTCTCGAAGCTATCGGGCTGCGGCGCGCCGACAATATGCGGCGCCACGATCAACGCTACGGCAAGGATCGCCAGCGGCAACGATCTGCGGAAGGCGATAAGGCCGAGCCCGGCGGCGGTCGCCACCACTGTTGCCCACCACCAGATCTGGCGTTGGACAAGGTCGGCCGCCGGCATCGCCGGCAGTTCCGGCGGCAGGCCGAGGCCCGGCGCCAGCGTGAACACGGCAAAGCCGGCAAGCCCCCAGAACAGGCCCTGGCGCCAGTTGCCGATGCCGCCGGCGAATTCCGAAACCGCGACCAGGACCAGCGCAAAGCCGATGCCGGTGACGATATTGGCAACGACGCTGAAGCCGAAGCGCTCGAAACCGTCGGCCGGCGCCCAGCCTTCGTCTTCCGCCGGAGCCATTGCTTCAGCCGGTGCCGGCGCGGCGCTGCTCATAGCCGTCGTGCCCGCGGCGTTTTCGGCCGGTGCCGCAGGTGCCGCGGCATGGTCATGGCCGCCGCCGGCCTGTTCGTAGACTTCCGCCTTCAGGATGAGCGGCACCGTGGCATAGGCTTGCATGCAGGCGAGAGCCACGCCGGCCACAAGCCCTGCGATCGCCGCGATGAACACGACGTTGCGAAACAGTGTCATGATGTCAGCCCCTTGTTAGTGGCAGGGAAAGCCCATCGAATGGCGATAGTCGTGCGCGGCATTGTGGACCGCATCGATATGCGAGAAGCCGACAAAGCCCATGACGAAAATGCCGAGGAATGCAGCAAGCGCCAGCTGCATGAGACGCGACTGCGAGGAGGCGGAAGCGCCGAGCGAAACGGAAGCGGTATTCATGTCTTGTCCTTTCGCCCTCCACCCGAGGGCATAGAAGTCAGTTTCCTGTCGCCGGCAGGTCTCCTGGCTCGCGGATCAGCGCCCTTCCCCACCTTCCCGAAGGCGAACCTTCAGTGGCATATGGAGAGGACTACCGCACACAGTTGCGGGGGCAGCCGCGGCATTGGGCAAACAACTTGCCCTAACCGCATTCCCTCTTGGTTCCAAACGGAACCGACGACATCAGCGACTATAGGCAGAATCGCCGCGCCCGGCAAACCAAATTCCGCCGGATCGTGTGGCGAATGCGCCGCCTCGCCAAGTTCGCAGACCGGCGCCGCGATTGACAATTTTCGCAGCCGGGTGTCGGCTGGCGGATGGGGAGGAAGCCGGCATGCAACCCAGCCCGAACAAGCGCGATCCCTACAACGGCCTGACGCGGCCCGAGCCGACGCTGCCGTCAAACAGCCTATTGGGACATCGCAGCCTATCAGCGCGATCTCGAGGCGATCTGGTATCGCAACTGGCTGCTCGTCTGCCGCGACGCGAAGCGCTCGCCGATCCGGCCGCCGATATCGACAACATCGTCGCGTTCGGTACCCAGGTGCTGGAGGAGGATGCTGATATCTGCGAGGTCAACCAGATGGGCCTGCGCTCGATGCGCCATAAGACCGGCGTGCTGATGCCCGAGGAATACGACTTGCACCGCTTCCACAACTGGGTGCGCGAGCGCCATGCGGCGCTCGCACATCAAAGCGATTTGGGCAGATAGCGCCAGGTGACGAAGCCGCAGGCCGCCGCCAGCAGGCCGAGTGTCGCGAAAACCGCGCCCAGGCCGAAGAACGCCAGCACGCCGGCCAAAGGCTTTCCGGCTGTGGCCTAAAGCAGCCCTGATGCCGACCGGCGCCAACACGACGCAAGGCCCTGCTTCTTTTGACGGTGGCAACCGTGATAGTCGTCTTGCCGGGGCTGAACCAAGACAGCGAGACCATGAGCATCGACACGCCGACCGCAGCCGTTCAGGATCAACCGAAGTCGAAGCGCATCGCCGTTATCGACATTGCACGCGGCATCGCTTTGCTTGCCATGGCGAGCTATCATTTCACCTGGGACCTCGAATTCTTCGGCTACACCGATCCCGGCCTCACCGCCTTCGGCTGGTGGAAAATCTACGCGCGCTGCATCGCCTCGAGCTTCCTGTTCCTGGTCGGCATCAGCCTCTATCTCGCCCATGGCAAAAAAATCCGCTGGACCGGCTTCTGGAAGCGCTTCGCCATGGTTGCCGGGGCAGCGCTCGCAATATCGCTGGTCACCCGCATCGCCACGCCCGACGGCTTCATCTTCTTCGGCATATTGCATGAGATCGCGCTCGCCAGCCTGCTCGGCCTGGCGTTCCTGCGCCTGCCGGCGCTGCTGACGCTGCTTGTCGCCGTATTCGTCGTCGCTGCGCCTTTCTACCTGCGATCCGAGCTTTTCGATCATCCGGCTTTGTGGTGGGTCGGCCTGTCGGCGACCAACCCGCGCTCCAACGACTACGTTCCGCTGCTGCCCTGGTTCGGCGCCGTACTTGCCGGCATCGCGGTTACCAAGCTCGCCGCCACCTCCGGCGCGCTGACGCGGCTGTCGGCCTTGGCGCCCGGCCGCTGGGCAAATCCGCTGGTCTTCATCGGCCGGCACAGCCTTGCCTTCTATCTGATCCATCAGCCGGTGCTGATCGGCTCGGTCTGGCTGTTTTCGCAATTCATGCCGGCGCAGGCCGAAACCAGGGAGGTGCGTTTTCTGAAATCCTGCCAGATATCCTGCGAGCAGGCACGCGACACCGAGTTCTGCTCCAGCTATTGTGCCTGCATGCTGGACACTCTCCAGGGCGAAGCCTCGCTTGACCGGCTCAACAGCGACGACCAGTCCCCGGAGTGGAAGGCGCATATTGGCGAGCTCGCCGGCACCTGCACCGCCCAAACCGAGGCGGCGGAACCGGGAACGCGCTAATCGAGGGAGGACAATAATGAGCGACAGTCACCCGAAACCCGTGCAGCAAAATCCTGGGCAGCCGAAGCTGGGGCACATCCCATGGCCGCCGCTGATCTATATCGCCGCCATCATCGTCAGCGTCGCGCTAGGGCTGTTCTATCCGCTGCCGTGGATCGGCGATCTTCTCGGCGACATCCTGTTCGCCGCCGGCCTTGTGGGGTTGGTGGCGGTTGCCGCGCTCTGGTTCACGGCAATCCGCACCATGATCCGCGCCAAGACGACGCTCAACCCGAACGGCGTGCCTGACCATCTGGTGACTACCGGACCCTTCGCCGTCAGCCGCAACCCGATCTACCTCGCCAACACGCTGCTGCTGGTCAGCCTCGCCTTTGTCACTGGGATCGCCTGGTTCCTGCCGCTGGCGGTCATCGCGGCGTTCCTGACGCAGAAGCTGACGATCGAGAGCGAGGAGAAGGTGCTGACGGCCAAATTCGGCAAGAAATACCGGGACTACGCCAAAAGGGTGCGGCGCTGGATTTGAGCCGAGGCTGACACCGGCTTAGGTGGTGACGCCGAGCTCCACCAGCCGCTCGACGCAGGATTCCTCGGCCTGGTCGAGCTCGGCCAGCGTCTCTTCGAGGTCGCGGCGTTTCTGGCGCAAATCCTCGCGCTTTTCCTCGATGCGCTTGATCATCAGCTTGAGCTGGCCGACCTCGCCGGGCGGCTCCCTGTACATCTGGATGATCTCGCGGATCTCGTTGATCGAGAAGCCGAGTCTTTTTCCCCGCATGATCTGGCGGATGAGATGCCGGTCCGACGGACGGAACAGCCGCGTGCGGCCGCGTCTTACCGGCTGCACCAGCCCTTCGTCCTCATAGAAGCGCAACGTCCGCGTCGACACGTCGAATTCGCGGGTCAGCTCCGTGATCGAATAATATTCCCGCATCGTCACTCCAATGCCCCGGCCACGCCGCGAGTTCCAACTGGCCGGCGCCGCCGGCGCCCAGGCGCGTACCAGAATCGGCGGACAAGGCACCTTTCAAAGCCTCGCATGGCATTTACGTAAAAGTCAATTGACGTGACGTTCAGCGCACGCCGAACCACCATGTGGCGAGCCCGAGAAAGGCAAAGAAACCGACGACATCGGTGACCGTGGTGACGAAAACCGCCGAAGCCACAGCCGGATCGATCTTGAAGCGGTCGAGCAGCAGCGGGATAAGGATGCCCGCCAGAGCCGCCACGAACATATTGATGATCATCGCAGCCGCAATGATGCCGCCGAGATTGCGATCGTGGAACCAGGCAGCAGCGACGAGGCCGATCAGGATGGCAAAGATGATGCCGTTGATGAAGCCCACCCCGATTTCGCGGCGGATGATGCGGCCGGCATTGTAGATGTCGAGGTCCCTGGTCGCCAGCGCCCGCACCGTGACCGTCATGGTCTGCGAGCCGGCATTGCCGCCCATGCCGGCGACGATCGGCATCAGCACCGCCAGCGCCACGATATGCTCGATGGTGCGGTCGAACAGGCCGATCACCGAGGCCGCCAGGAAAGCCGTCAAAAGATTGACCAGCAGCCAAGGCACGCGCGAGCGCGAGGTCGAAAAGATGCTGTCCGAGAGTTCTTCGTCGCCGACGCCGCCCATGCGCAGCAGATCTTCCTCGGCCTCCTGCTGGATGACGTCGACGACGTCGTCGATGGTCAGCACGCCGACCAGCCGCTCGTTCTCGTCGACGACGGCGGCGGACAGAAGATCGTATTGTTCGAATTCGCGTGCCGCCTCCTCCTGGTCCATGGTGGCCGGGATGGCATGCCTGGTCTCATGCATGACCTCTTCGACCTTGACCGAGCGCTTGGTACGCAGGATCTGGTCGAGGTCGATGGCGCCGAGCAGCTTGAAGCTCGGATCGATGACGAAGATCTGGCTGAAACGGTCGGGAAGATTGTTGTCCTCGCGCATGTAGTCGATGGTCTGGCCGATCGTCCAGAACGGCGGCACCGCGACGAACTCGGTCTGCATGCGGCGGCCGGCGGTCTCTTCGGGATAGTCAAGCGAACGCCGCAGCCTGATCCTCTCGGTGAACGGCAGCTGCGACAGGATCTCGTCCTGGTCCTCCTGGTCGAGGTCTTCGAGAATGTAGACCGCGTCATCGGAATCGAGATCCTGCACCGCCTGGGCGATCTGCGCATTGGGCAGACTGTCGACGATGTCGCGGCGGATCGCCTCGTCAACCTCGGTCAGCGCGGAAAAATCGAAATCCTTGCCCAGCAATTCGACCAGCGCGCGTCGCTGTTCCGGGTGCAGGGCCTCGAGCAGGTGGCCGAGTTCCGACTGGTGCAGATCGTCGACTTCGCGCTTCAGCGTCAGCGTATCGCGATCGGCGATCGCGGCACCGATCTGGGCGAGGAACGACGACAGGATGACGCCGTCCTCGTCATAGATGTCGGCGCGGCGCTCCTCGGCCGCCCTGGCGCCGGTCATCTGTTCGTCCTGGCCTTCCACCAGCGCCTCCCGCCATCGGATTTCCGGATAAGGTGCCTGTCAGGTCTAGACCATGATCCTGACAATCGGAATCGATTTTGCGAAAGGACCATGCACAACGACAAATTGCTACAGCGCCGTTCGCGCGTCCAAACGACGCGGCGCATACCGGATGGTAGGAGGAGAGGACGTTCTACAAACCTGCGGCGCTGCAAACCTTCGCGGCGGCAGGTAAAGGGCAGCGTATCTCCCCGCCCCGGTCAACCAGATGGGCAGATCGACACTGATTCAAAAACGGCGAGGCCGAGGGTGCGACGGCCTCGCTGGATATTGGACTTAACGGCTTCCCGATCAGGCGGCGTGGCGCTTGGCCTCAGCCGCATAGCGGTCCAGGAGACCGCTCCAGCCACCCTCCGATTCGAAGGCCTCGCGCATCGCCTCTGCGGTTTCGCCCATGTTCTCCAGAAGCCTGTGCTCGAGTTCCACGCGCGTCGCGTTCTCGCCGAGCGCGACAAAGCGGATCTCGACTTCGGTCAGCAATGCCGGATCGTAGCGCCAGCCGGCTCCAATGCGCCAGGCGAGCGTCAGCCTCGACGGCGGATCCCAGGCGAGAACCTCGCCCCAATCGCATTGTGACCCATCCTCGCCGATCTCGTACCAGCGGCCGCCGGCTTTCGGTTCGATCACCGCGGTCGTCAGGGCGGATTTGCCGATCGAATGCGAAGCCGGCCACCAGCGCCCGAATCCTGTGGTGAACACATCGAACGCCTTGTCGAGCGGCACCTCCACGGTCACCGACTTCCTGACCGGCGCGGGCTTGATCATGGTCGTCATTTCCTCTTCTCCTTGCTGTTGTCGACTTCCCGTTTGAAGGCGTCGAGCGCATCGCCCCACATGCGGTCGAGCCAGGCACGCATCTCGCCGAGCCCATGCGGGTCGAGATGATAGATGTTGCTGGCACCTTTCGGCTCTGCGCGGACCAGCCGGGCTTCCTTCAAGACCTTGAGGTGCTGCGATACCGCCGGCTGCGAGACCGGAAGCACTCGCGTCAGATCAATGACCGAGCGTGGCCGATCGGCGATGAGCTCGAACACCTTGCGGCGCGTCGGATCGGCCAAGGCCACCATTCCCGCATAATCATAAACCATCACTTATGATAAGCTAAAACTTATGATATGTCAACTGAGGGGTCGGTGGACCGGTGTTTAAACACCCGGCCGGTTCGGCCCCCGAGCTCGGGTGGTGCGCGCGTTCGGGCAGCGTGCTAGTCAGCCTGATCTTTTTGACGACAGGAGACGGCCGTGATCACCGGCAAGGAACTCATCCAGTGGGGTTTTAAGCCGGGCAGGTGGTTTCCGGGCGCCATCGCCGACGCGCAACGCATGGAACGCGAAGGACGCTCGCAGGACGAAATCTTTGCCTATCTGCAAACACTGTTGCCGGTCGAAATGATGCCGAGGACCAATGCGCTGGCGTTTAGCGTTTTCCTCGAGCCGGAAAACGATGTCGAGCGCGAAAACCTTGGCCTGGTGGTCGAGGCCATGGATGCCCTCCTGCGCACACCAACAGTCGTGTCCGGGGTCGTCATGCCCGACGCATGTCCGGCAGGAACCATTCCCGTCGGCGGTGTCGTGGCAGCTAGAAACGCCATCCACCCTGATTTCCATTCGGCCGATATTTGCTGCTCGATGGCGATCACGGTGTTCAAGAGGAACGACGATCCGAAGAAGATACTCGATGCGGCGTTCGACGTAACGCATTTCGGGCCCGGCGGGCGCAAGGATCGGCGTGGTTGGGACATGTCGCGGGAACTTGCCGTGCGATTTAAGTCGAACCGCTTCCTTTCCGACATTGTGCCTATCGGCGACAGCAACATGGGCACGCAGGGCGACGGCAATCATTTCCTCTATGTCGGTCATCTCAGGTCGACCGGACAGCCGGCTATCGTAACCCATCACGGATCACGCGGTCCGGGAGCGATGCTGTACAAACGCGGCATGGCATTGGCCAAAAAGCATACGGCAATAGTGTCGCCAAAAACGCCTTCCGGGGCGGCGTGGATCGAGGCTGAGACCGACGAAGGCCGCGCATACTGGGAAGCGCTGCAAATCATTCGCGAGTGGACCAAGCAAAACCATTTCCGCATCCATGACCGCGTTCAGGGCGTCCTTGGCAACCAGATTGTCGATCGGTTCTGGAACGAGCACAACTTCGTCTTTCGCCGGGACGACGGGCTCTTCTATCATGCCAAAGGCGCAACGCCTTCGTTCTCTCGCTTCTCGGCCGACGACGATGGCCGTACGCTGATCCCGATGAATATGAGAGAGCCGGTCTTGATCACAGGCCACACCGACAAAAAGGCGTCGCTTGGCTTCTCCCCTCATGGTGCCGGCCGAAACATGAGCAGAACCCGCTACTTGCGCGACGTGATCGGCTCGCGGGAACTCGACGACGTTCTCAAGGCGGAAACGCGCGGATTGGACATCCGGTTTTGGATGGGAAGACCAGACCTCTCCGAATTGCCGGCGGCCTACAAGAGCGCCAAACAGGTCATCGGCCAAATCGAGAAGCATGGCCTGGCGACCATCCAGGACTTTGTCGATCCCTACGGCTCGATCATGGCAGGCGATTGGGAAAAGGACATGCCGTGGAGAAACAAGAAATGAAACATCGGAAAATGGCGGAACGCTACCGAGCGGAAAGCCGAGTGCTTCCGCCGACGTCGTCTTGAACTCCTTTACCAAGCGACTGCCGACCCGCAACTACCTTACCTCTGAACGGCACGACCATGTCTCGAACCGGCAAATGTCGACCACCGGGGAAAAGTAAACCTGGCGGCAAGGTTTTTACCTTACCGGTGTATGTGTCTCTCCGGCGAAACGTTAAGAACAGGTAAATTGGTTTGGCCCTAACCACGGAAGCCTCTCGCTACAGGCCCTCCGCCATATGGCAATTGCGCCTCTCCTTGTTCATGGCGACATACGTTTTAGGCGCATCTGCATTATATCCAGAAATATTCTATACGTCCGCCTTAATCTATTCTCACAAGTTTCTTGTTGGCATTCCGGTGTTGTTTATCGGTGGCGTCTGCTGTGCCGCGCTAATCCATGGCCGGCGGCAACCGGTTCGCTACGCACTGGATTTGGTTCAAGGGCGCTGGCGCGGTTGTCTGCTGGTGCTGCTGTTCTTCTTTGCCAGCTTGACCGCGTTCTCTACCTACAAGATCGCCATCCCGTCCGTCGTCCCATACTATGCCGACAACTGGTTGGCCGACGCTGATGAATGGCTGCACGGTATGCCGCCATGGGAGATCGTCCATAAGCTCGACAGCAACAATTGGTCGTTCGTCGTCTTCAACAGCTATGAAGTCATTTGGTTTTACCAGTGGTTCGGCGCCATCCTTTTCGTGTCGCTCTGGTCGGACGAGATTGCCCGCATCCGCTATCTCTGCGCAGCAGCGCTGACGTTGTCCGTCCTCGGAACGGTCTTGGCCGTGGCGCTGGCATCGGTCGGACCGGTTTACTACCACCACTTTGTCGGCGTGGATCGCTTCCACGGATTGAATGTGGCCTTGGACAGGCTGGACCATAGTTACATGGTGCGGGAACCCGCGGCATATCTCCTGATGGCTTACCAAAGCGGCCGGCCAAGTCTTGGCGGCGGCATCTCGGCCATGCCAAGCATGCATGTCGCCTTTGCCGCATTGAACGCCTATTTGCTGTCATCGATCAATCGCTGGGTTGGCGTTCTGGGTTGGACCTTTGCAGCCCTGATCCTGTACGGATCGGTGTTCACCGGCTGGCACTATGCCGTGGACGGCTACGCATCGATCGTTGTTGTATCGGTGATCTGGTGGGCGACTGGACGCCTGGTGCGCGAATAGTTATGTGCGCTTGTCGATAGATGGCCATGCCTGCCGATGGCCACTTCGCATAAGCCAAACTCGCGACCGCAATCAGGCAAAAAGCACGTGCCCCGACATGGACGCTCCCTGCCGTGCTCGAATTTCAACGGGCAAGAGATTCCGCTTTCGAATTTAATGGTGCGGTCGAGATGCAGCGCCCCAACGCCTCCCGCGTTGATTTTAAGCCATTTTTCTACGATTCTGTGGCGACCTGTATTGAGGATGGTTCGGCAGCGGCAAAGCATGTAGTTCCAGCCAGCCACCATCGGCAGGCAGCTGGCAGCCTTGCCATCACATCCTCCTCTGACGAACACCTAGTACGGTCAACCCTTAGCTGCCGCGCCGCGCCGCTCGAGCGCGGTCTTGCGGATGGTTTCTGCGATCTCCGGGCTGCTGCTGCACAGCATCTGGAAATCCGCCGAGTGTAGCGACAGGAGTGAGACCACCGTTGTGGCGCTGACGGTCGCCGAGCGCGGTTCGCCGGTGATCAGCGCCATCTCGCCGAAGAAGGCGCCAGGGCCCAGATCCACCGGGTTCGGCGTCGCGACGCTGACGCGCCCCTCCACGACGAAGAACATCTGGTCACCGGTCTCGCCATTGCGGCAGATCACAGCGCCCGCCGGCACGATGCGAGGTCGTAATGCGCGCACGATCTCGACTAGTGTGGCCGGGCCGAGCTTCTGAAACAACGGCACGGCGGCGACCAATTGCCAATTGCGGACGAAATCCTCGCGACGGACTTCTTGATAAAAGCCGGTGGCAAGAATGCCAGCCCAGAGCGCGAAGATGCCGATGCCACTCATCATGACCGCCCCGGCAAGGACGCGGCCGGCGAAGCTTTCCGGAATAGCGTCGCCATAGCCGGTGGTGGACAGCGTGACCACCGCCCACCACATTGCCTGGGGGATGCTGCCGAACTGTTGCGGTTGGACGTCGCGCTCGATGACATAGGCTGCGAGCGCAAAACCGAAAAGAACGATGCCGAAGACCGTGGCGACGCCGATCAGGTTGCGCGCTTCGTTGGTCAGGATTCTGCCCAGCAGCGGGAAGAAAGTTGAGTCGCGCAGCGGTTTCAGCAGCCAGACAGCACAGTAGAGGCTCCGGTCGGGCGTGCCGACGAGCAGAAATGCGGCGAGTGGAACCAAAACCGCGAGCACATCAATGGCGATTGCCGGCGTCCTGTCCCGAACGTCTCCCGCCCGGCGCTTGAGCAGTTTCTCGGCCAATTCCAGGAGATAGACGCCCCAAATGACCGCCAGCACGGCAGCCAAAGCCAGTCTGCTTCGTCCGGACAGGTCCGGTGTCGTGAGCGTAGCCACCGCCACAAGCCCAGTCGCAGCCAGCACCGCGTTGAGCGGCGCGTAAATTCTTAAGAAAGGCAGTACCGACATTCTATGCCCACGAGCGGATACTACCCGCCAGAATAGGATGCCTTCAAGGCAAGCGCAAAGGTGCTTATTTTCGCTGCGATCGTCGCTGGACCATAGGCCATGAACCATCCGATCAGCGTCGAGATCGAGCTGCCCCTCGAACCACACCCAGCGCCGGCTCGTTCTCGGTTGGACCTTTGCAGCCCTGATCCTGTACGGATCGGTGTACACTGGCTGCCACCATGCCGTGAACGGCTACGCATCGATCGTTGTTGTATTTGTGATCTGGTGGGCAACCGGACGCTTGGTGCGCGAATAGTTTGCACGCCAACCGCATAGATGGCTCCGCGCGCCGATTGCTTCTTCACTGGGCCACATTCGTGATCGCAACCAGGCAAAAAGCCTCGCGCCCTGACAAGGACGCTCCCCGCCGTGCTCGAATTCAACGGGTTAGAGGTTCCGCTTTCGAATTTAATGGTGCGGTCGAGATGCAACGCCGCACTGCCTCCGACATTGATTGTAAAGCGTTTTTTCCAAGATTCGGTGGCGGCTTGTATCACAGTTTGTATCTCAGTCTGTATCGCACGAGGGCGGACCTGGCCGGCAGGTAGGGGATCCTTCTTGCGACGAGCCGAAGCGGCGTTCAGCGTTCTCGTGTTTTGCCCCATTCTAGTCTAGTCCTATCGCCGGAACCCTCATTTTCCACTTGTCTATAGTTTAACCTGAACTCCGAACCGAACTGCTGCCATCGAATCACTGGCTCCGTCACCACAGTCGCCGCCGCAATGCATGGGGACGCAAATCCATGGCCAGCCAGCGGGTCCGGAGCACCATCACACGCCCGCGGACCGCAACCTTATTCGGGTCCACAAGGGACAAGCCGTCCTGTACACAAACGGCGACAGGAGCTTCACTGAGATAAAATCGGCCAAAAGGGTCGCCAAGGTTCTAGCCAATGCTCATCTGGAAAAGAAACAGTATCTGCGAGAGATGGGAGTAGCCGTCGCTCTGGAGGATGAAGATTTCAAGTACAGCGGGGTCGATTTTTATGAGATTTCGATGGTTAAGCAGCGCAGTTGGGGCTTGGTCACCGGCTCAGTCGAAGAGCTGGATTTCGCCGATCCCCGATTCTGCAAAAGACAGCCGCTGCCCGAGAATTGCGTCCGGAAATAAAACAGGCTGCCACGATGGGAGAATGGCTGCATCTCCGCGCGGCCACTCGACCCGCCGTCGCGAAGCGAACCGGCCCTTGAGCCGGTTCGCATTTGCCCCATCACTCAGCCTCAAGCCGTCGCCCAGGAGGACTGTACCGCCGCGGCGATGGTGCCGATCTGGGCCGGATCGCCGAGCCGGGGATCACCGGGCTGGATGCCTGTACCGCCGGGAGATGTTGCCGGCTGGAACCCGGCCATGGCGGCGACCAACGTTGCGACCTCGGAATGGTTGAGCACCTTCCCATCGCCGGACTTGATGGTCTCGACGACGTTGCCTGGACCGGCGAACCAGTTGCTGACGGTCACCTTGTCGGTTGTTCCCAAGACCGAGATGACGAGGTCGTTGCCCTGCTGGCTGAACCACAGTTCGTTCGCATCAAGTCCCGTGCCGAAGTCCAGCTCGTCATTGTCGCTGTAGGTGCCGGACTCGACGATAGTGTCGGCGCCACCTCCCGCGTTGAAATGATAGCTGTCGTTGCCTGTGCCGCCCGACAGCGTGTCATTGCCGGCGCCGCCGTAAAGCGCATCGTTGCCGGCATTGCCGTTGAGCACCTCGTTGCCCGAAAGGCCAAAGATGATGTCGGCATCCACGCTGCCGTTTACGGTCCCACCAGCGGCCGTGGCGACCGCGAGGTTCATTGTGCCCATGCCATCGAGCGTCAGCTTCTCGATGTGGCCTGCGACGCTCTGCTGATATAGCAGTATGCTGTCGCCTACCGGCCCTCCGGCAATGTTGATCAGCAGATTGTCATTGCCTGCACCCGTCCAGGAGAAGGACAGGTCGTTTGCGGAAATCCCTTCAAGGGCAAGAGTATCTGTTCCGGCCTCCTGCCGCTTGAGAAGCTGGCTGGTGCTGGTCTGCCAATAGTAGCCGCCAACCCATGTATTGACGGTCCCACCGGCATAGACGCCTTTCGCTGACGCCGCGGTGATATCCGCTGACGCTGTCGTGACGATAGACGTATTGTCGTCGATCGCGTCACTGCCGTCGCCGCGCCGATAGACGAAGCGGTCGTCGCCGGCAGCTCCATTGGAATAATCGCTTCCGGCGCCGCTGTAGATAGCGTCGTTGCCGATCCCACCATTGATCGTATCGTTGCCCGCGCCACCATAGATGATGTCGTCCCCATCACTGCCATTCAGGGCTTCATTGCCCGCAAGGCCAAAAATGATATCCGCTGCCGTGCTACCGGTCACCGTTGCCCCTGGCGCGGTCGCAACGAAAAGGTTTAGCGTCCCCAAGCCGTCGAGCGCCAGCTTGTCGATTTTGGCAGCGGCTGTCGTCTGCTGGTAGAGCACGACGCTATCGCCTGTCGGCCCGCCGGCGATCGTAATTGCAAGGTTGTCGCCGCCCACCCCAGTCCACGAGAACGAGAGATCTTCGGCCTTAATGCCGCTTTCCAATGCCAGTGTATCGACATTGCCCTCGGTCGCTTTCTGGAGGCCGTTGATGCTGGTGTTCCAATAATAGCCGCCGACCCAGGTATTGACGATGCCGGTTGCGGACACGCCTTTCGCTTGTGCCGCAGTGATATCGGCGCCTGCGGTGGTCGTGACAATGTTGAAATCCTTGACGCCGTCGGTGCCGTCACCGCGACGGAAGACATAGCGGTCATCACCCCCTGCACCATTCAGGGTATCGTTCCCAGCGCCACCATAGAACGTGTCGGTGCTAGACCCGCCATAGATGGCATCGTTGCCGGCTCCACCAAAAAGGAAGTCGATGCCGCCGTTGCCGTTGATCGTTTCATCGCCGCTGAGGCCAAACAGGAGTTCCGCGGCTGACGTGCCGTTGAGCGTTGCGCCAGGTGCGGTCGCGACGCCGAAGAGCATCGTGCCCCACCCGTCGATCGTTAGCTTCTCGATTTTCGCGGCGGCAAGCGCCTGTTGAGTGATCGTGATGCTATCCCCGACCGGACCACCCGCGATGCTGACAACGAGATTGTCCTGACCAACACCCGTCCAGGCAAAGGAGAGGTTGTCGGCAGTTATGCCGCCGGTGAGGGTAAGAGAGTCCTTGCCGCCGTCCGCCAGCTTCAACAGCGAATTCGTGCTGGTTTGCCAATAATAGCCGCCGACCCAGGTATTGACTGTTCCGCTCGCCGAAACACCCAAAGCTTGCGCGGCGTTGATGTCGGCAGATGCGGTGGTTGTCACCGACACGATGTCTTCGAGCGTATCGCTGCCATCGCCGCGCTGGAACACATAGGTGTCGCCGTCATCCTGGCCGTTCAGGTAGTCATTGCCGACCCCGCCAACCAGCGTATCGCTGCCTTTACCGCCAGTCAGCGAGTCGTTGCCGGCGCCGCCATAGAGACTATCAGATCCCGAAGCACCGCTGAGCGAATTGGCGGCGGAATTGCCGGTCAGAACATTGTCTGAAGAATTGCCCGTCGCATTGATGGCGGACGTTCCGGTCAACGTCAGGTTTTCAACGTCTTCATCGGAGATCGTGTAGGTCACAGAACTCAGCACCGTGTCGATGCCACTATCGACACCGGTGATGACAGGGTCCTCGATGACCTGGTCGGCAGCATTGTCGACAATATAGGTGTCGTTGCCGGCATTGCCTCTCAATTCGTCCGCACCGGTGCCGCCGTCGATGACATCGTCGCCGGCGCCACCATTGATCTTGTCGACGCCGGCACCCCCCTGGATGTGATCGTCGCCGGCGCTGCCGGTGATCGTGTCGTTGGTGGCTCCCGTGGCGATGAATTCGACACCGACGCCAGTCGTGGTGCCGGTACTGGTGGCGTCTTTTACGATCACCACAGAGGTCGATTTGCCATCGGCGCTGACGTCGGTGGTCACGGTTTTGGTCGCCACTCCGCTGGCATTATAGTCCGTTACGACCTTTCGGATCGACCCGTCGATGCGAGTGACGGCCGTCTCGGTGTGTTCATAAGTGCCGTTGTTGTCGGCGTCCTTCAGCAAGGTCGTGGTCTGTCCGTCGGCACTGGTCGTCATCGTGCCTTTGGCGACAACAACGCCGCTGTTGTTCTTTTCCGTGAATGTGGTGACGACGGAGCCATCGATCTGGGCTTGCGATACCGCGACAACCTCGAAGTTGGTCGTGCTCGGGTTCGAAGTCGGATTGCTGGTCGGGTTGGTGGCGTTCCCGTCGAAGTCGAAATATGTCGTTGTCGTCAGGCCGTCCGCGCTGGTTTTTACGATGACGTTTTCCGCAACAAGCCCGTCGGCGCCGGTATTTAGGAAATCGTTTTCCGCAACATCGTTCTTCCAATAAATCACGCCCGGAATGAGCAGAGCGGCATTATGATAGCCGTTGTGGAAGTTTTCGGTGACGGAGCCATCCGCCGCAACAATGGCCGCACGGATGTTGTCCACACCGCCATTGTCGATGTCCGTCGCGGTATAGACGGTGCGGCCGTCATCGCTGGTGACCGTGTTCCATGCTCCGGCGAAAGACTCGGACGGAAAGCCGAGCTGGCTGACCGAGACGTACTTGTCCCTCGCTTGCGTTTCTACCGAACCATCTCCCAGAGAGGTTTTGGTCGCGGTGCGTCTTTGGTCGACGGTTCCGTTGCCGTCGAAATCCCATTCCGAAATCGTGCTCAGGCCGTCCGCGCTGGTCGTTATGGTGACCTCGGCCGATTTGTGGTTGGCCGCGCTGAAATCGGTGATCACCGTCTTGACCGATCCATCGACCGCCTTCGTCGTCATTTCGGTCTGGTCGACGGTGCCGTCGCCGTCGACGTCACGGACAATCGAAATTGTCCGCTTGTCACCGCTCGTCGTGACGGTCCCGCTGTCCAGCAGAACGCCGCCCGTGGTCGATCTCTTGACGGTTTCGACGATTGCGCCATCCGCCAGGGTAAGCACGTTGTCGCTCGTGGTCCGGTCGAAGCCGACCACGCCATCTATGTCTTCCTGGGTGGTCGTCGTCCTGCCATCCGCACTTGTCACCGTGACGAACTTCGACAGCTGCGAGCCGTCGGCCTTCAGATTGGTGACGGTTCGCGTCGATGACCCGTCGGCATTGATCGTCGTCACGTCGGTCGTGTCCTGGCTGAAGGGATCCGTTCCGAAAACATCCCAGTTGGTCGTGATCGACAGGCCGTTGGCGCTGGTCGTGGTGACGAAAGTGCTTTTCAGGACTGCGCCTTCATATTTGCTGACCGTCCGCACCGTCGAGCCGTCGGCATTCAGCACCGTTACGTCGGTCTGGCTGCTGTCATAGGTCCCATCACCATTCATGTCCCATTCTTTGGTGGTGGAAAAGCCGTCACCGGCCTTTGTGATCCTGGTCTGGTCGGCCAGGAAAAGTGTCGGAGTCGATGTCGTCGTCAGTTGATAATCTTTGACGATCGTCACGGTCGAACCGTCGACGCCGATCGTTGTGTCACTGGTAGTCTTGGCGGTCATCGTCGGCATGTGGGCGCTCGACGTCGGCCCGTAGAGGGTTACGCTGTGCAGCCCATCCGCGCTGACCGTTGTCGTTTTTGTGGTGGTCGAAACCGACGACCAATCCTCGCTGTTCGGTCCAGACATCGTTGAGGTCACGCTGCCATCGGCATTTTTCACATTGGTAGTGGTGATATCGACCGAACCGTTGCCGTCGACATCCCTGGTGGTCGTGCTGGTAAGCTTGTCGGCGCTCACGGTGGTGACTGTCTGGCTCTCCAGCGAGCCGTTCGATTTCCTGTAGGCAACAGTCTCGGTCGTGCTGCCATTGGCGTTGAGCACTGTTGTGTCGGTCATCGAGCGGCTGGTGGTCGTGCCGACCGCGGCCCAGGTCACTGTTTTGGTCAGTCCGTTGGCACTGGTGACGATCGTCGTCTTGTCCTTGACCGCGCCGGCAGCATCGAGATCGGTGACGGTTTCGGTCTTGCTGCCGTCGGCATTGAGGACGATCACATCGGTGGTCGACTGATCGACAGCGCCGTTGCCGTCCAGATCGGTGGCAAGCGTGTCCGACAGGCCGTTGGCGCTGATGGTATGCGTTGCCTTCGAGGTCAGCGCGCCACCGGCATCATAGGTGCGGGCGGTTTCGGTAGTCGAGCCATCGGCGTTCAGAACGGTGGTCACGTTCTCGTCTGTGGTTCCGTTGCCATCAAGGTCGTTCGTCGTCGTGACTGTATGCCCGTCGCTGCTGGCAATCGTCTGCGTGCGGAAGATCTGGGCATTGCTGCCGTTCTTGACCGCGATCGTGTCAGACTTGGAACCATCGGCAGCCAGGATCGTGGTTGCGGTGCTGGTCCGGTCGATGGTGCCGTTGCCGTCAACATCGGCCTGGAGCGTCGACGTGAGGCCGTTAGCGCTGGTAGTGGTAATGGTCTTGCCGAGCAGAGCGCCAGTGCCGGCAAGCTTGGAAACCGTTCTGGTCGTCGAGCCGTCAGCGTGAGGACCGTCACGTCGCTGGACTTCCCTTCAATGACGCCGTCGCCATCCGCATCGAACTGAGCATCGACGCTCAATCCGTTCGCCGACACCGCAGCGATCGTCTTTGACAGCAGCGTGCCATTGGTCGAGGTCTGCGAAGTCGTGTTCGTGCGGACGCCGGTCGTGGCAATTACCGTCACCGCCTGTGTGATCACATCGTAGACGCCGTCGCCGTTTACGTCCTGCTTGTTGGTTTTGATCAGGCCGTTGGCGGAGAGCGTGGTTTCTGACTTGGCATGCAGCACGCCATTGATGTCGGTATCCGATATTGTCGCGACCTGACTGCCATCCGCATTGACGACAGCGACCTGCGTCCGGTCGATCTTGGTGTCGCCATTGGCGTCGATCGTGGTGGTGGTCGTCTTGCGGTCGGCACTGGTCTTGACCTCGGTCCTGGCAAGCATCGCGCCGCTGGTGCTGGTCGTCGTCGTGGTCACGGTGCGGCTGCCGTCGCTGCCGAGCACGGTAGCCTGGACCGTCGTCCGGTCCACGGTGCCGTCGGCGTTGATGTCGTCCTTTACGGTCTGGGTCAGGCTGTCCGCGCTTGTGGTGACGGCGCTGCTGCCGATCAGCGCACCGCTGGCGCTGGTGGTCGTCACGGTCCGCGTGTGGTTGCTGGATGCGTCGGGTATGGTCACGTCGGTAACGATAACGTCGTAGACGCCATCGCTGTTCAGATCGGCCTTGTTGGTCAGCGACAGGCCGTTCGCGGAGGACTGGTCGAAGGTTTTGCCCACGATCGAACCATCGGGATTGTACAGAATCCCGGTCGTGGTCGTCACGCCTGCGCCGTCGATGACGATGGTCTTGACGGCATCTGTGCGGCCATCGCCGTCGCCGTCCGTGGATATGGAGATGGTTTTGCGGTCGGCACTGGTATCGGTGGTGGAACTGCCCAGCAGGGAACCATCTCGACTTTTTAGCTGCTGGGTCTCGGTCAGGCTGCCGCCAGCGCCGACCACCGTCACATCGGAGGAAATGACGTCGAACAGCCCGTCGCCGTCCAGATCGGTGGAAGCCGTCTTCGCCAGACCGTCATCGCTGGTGGTGATGACCGATTTGCCTATCAGCGCATTGGTGGAGCTGTAGCTGGAAACGGTGGTAACCGAGACGTCATTGGCGCCATCAGTGATGGCGGTCACATCACGGGTTTCGTAGGTGCCGTTGCCGTCCAGATCATGCGAGACGGTTCGCGTGCGACCGTCGGCGCTGGTGACGGTCTGCTCCTTGGCAATGAGGGTGCCGCTGCTGCTGGTGTTCGCAACAGTTTTGGTGCGCGTGCCGTCACCGGCAATGACCGTGGTTTCGGTGCTGGTCAAATCGTAGACGCCGTTGCCGGTCGAGTCGACCTGCACCGTCTTGGACAGGCCGTTGGCCGATGCTGTGGTCGCAATTTTCCGAAGCAATGTGCCGTTGACGCTGGTTTCCGAGACGGTGGTTGTGGCTGAACCGTCGGCGTTTTTGACAAACACCTGCGTCTGATCCACGGCGCCGTCGCCATCCTGGTCGAGGGTGGTCGTCACCGTCGTCTTGTCGGCGCTGGTCGTCGTGGTGGTGCGGTCGGCAAGCGAGCCGTCGGTGTTGAAGTCGCTGACGACGCGCTTGCGCACGCCGGCGGTGATCGTCGTCACGTCGGTCTGCGAGCGTTCATAGGTGCCATTGCCGTCATCGTCGAACTGCGTCGTCGTGGACAGACCGTCGGCGCTGACGGTGATGCGGTTCTGGAACGCCAGGGTTCCATCCTTGCCATAGCCGGCAAGATCGGTGGTCCTGGAGCCGTCGCCGTTGGTGACAGTGGTGCTCTTGATAGTGTAGCCATTGGAATCGGAGACAAGAACGGCATCGCCGACCGTGCCCGTGGTGCCGTCAGTCCGGGTGAACTGCGCCGTGCCCGTGATGGCCGAACCATCCGTAAAATTCTGGCCGCTGCTAGTTGGCGTCAGGCCGATCGAGGCGATGCCGAGCGAGGCCAAGGAGACGAGTTGGCCGTCGACCATCACCTTGAATTCGGACCAGCGCTCGTCGCCGGCATCGAGCAGGCCGTTGTGGTTGGTATCGAAGACGCTCTTCAGTGCCTCGAGGTCGCTCGTCGCCGTCTGGTCCCATTCGGTGAAAACAAACTCACTGGAGCGGCTGATCTTGCCGTCGCCATCGGCATCGAGCACCAGCACGCCGGTGCCGGAATCCGCCCAGGCGGTGCGATGCTGATAGCCGTCGCCGTCGAGATCGAGGAACTGCGACGATGAAGACAGCGGATCGATGGACAGACCGTTGCCGGACAGGTCGAGCAGAACAGGGTAGCCACCATTGTAGTGCCCAGCATGATCGCCCACAGCGGTGGAGCCGCCGCCGGAGGAGGTGGGAGCCCCACCGGAACCGCTGGTGCTGCCACTGCCACTACCACCGCTACCGCCACCCCCAAAAACGTTGCCAATGGCGTGGGCAATGCCGCCAACGATGCCACCGATAAGACCGCCGATGGCGCCAACCACACCGCCGAATACCCCGGCAACCGCATTACCGAAAGCCCCCAGCGGGTTGCCCGGAATGCTCATATTGTGAATGGACTGAGTAGGCGTAGGATCTATTTCTATATTCGGTAGATTTACATTCGGTAGAACGCCATAGCCCGGTTCGTCTTCCGGTTTTCCAACCCAATGCCAGAAACCATGGTCTGCCTCATAGTGTCCTGGAACCGGATCGGACGTCGGAGCCGCAAGGGGCGCCCTGGTTATCGCACCTGGGGCATAGTTACTCTCCGGGCGAGAAGTTGGCGTTGGGGCGGTCGAGGGTGTGGAGATAGCTCTGCTAGGCGACGTGGCCCCACTGCTAGGCATCGTGCCTCTATCTGGAGCCCGAGCGTCGGTCGGCGACTGCGAAGGGCTGGCAGCGGGAGATGATCTGGGACCGGTGCTTGGGGTGCCACGAACATTGCCACCCCGCTCGCTCCCGGAAGGCTGAGCACTTGCACCCGGTTGCGAACTGCCTCCAAATTCGCTACCGCCGCGCGCGCTACCCCGATTTGTTGAAGGCGACAGACTTGGGTCGGAATTCCTAGGTCCAGGAATTGGCGCTTGGTCGGGCAGCCTTATTGCCGGGCTATAGTGAAAAATTCGCGGAAGCACTTTTTCAAAGGGTGCCAAATCTGGTCTCTGGCCGCCTTTTTCAACCGTCTCAAAATAGTCTTGGAATAAGTGGGCTTGCTGTTCGATGTTTAGGCCGTTGAAGCTCTTAACACTAGCCAACGGGCCATACTCGTAATAAGGGCCACTGCCAGGAACAAAAGGGTTTCTATAAAAAAAGTTATTTTTAAATAGACCCGAATTGAATAATCCAGCTCGATGTTGATATTGAAAAATATGCATCAACTCGTGCATAAACTGCGATCTTTGCCCTACACTGAGAGTTGGATTAGAGTAATCATCTTGATATGAAGGATCGTCTTTTCCAATATAAATCCCATTATTTGGCGTAACATACGTATAACTTGGTTGGCCTACGAAGTACGAAAATTTGTTGATATCAACTTTGCTGTAGTCTATTTCATCGCCGTAATAACGTCGCGCCATATCAATTTCACCTGGCGTCATTTTTCTTGATGGGAACAAATCAGACATGTTAATTCCTCCCGCACTGCACTACGACAGCGTCATTCATTGCTTTGTCGGCGTAGAAGTAGAATTTCATAAAGTCGTCGACTATGCCCACGGTTTGCGCATTCTCAATGCATTCCTGCACTGCCTCTCCAGAGCCCTTAGAGGCGGCCAGACACGCTCCGATTTTTTTGCCCCCAGGCTGCATAATTTCTGGCGATAACAAACGACGCATCAATCGATTGTCGCTTCCACGACTGCCGCGACCAAAAATCTTCATCCGAAGCATCAGGGAGATCTTTCTGTCAGACATATCGTACTTATTTAAATCCTCTAGAACAATCTGATTATTCTCGATGTAATATGAAAGTATTTCTGTCGGTTTTACTTCGCCTGTCGCCACTCTGTGCCAAATAGAGCGGAATGCGTCGTCGCATTTACCTGACCGAACCATCTTCACGAATGCCTTTTCGTCGAAATCAGAATTATTTTGTGCCAGCGCTCCTAAGACGTCGAAGGCGAGTGCTATGGTCAGAGTTGACACATGCAAGATTTTCAAGAATGCGTTTTTATCTTTCATGAAACGCTTCATCCGTCATCTCCATCAACGGATCGAGCAGGAACTCGATCACCCGCCGGTTCCCCGTCTTGATCTCCGCCGTCACCGACATTCCGGGTGTCAGCATGACATCCTTGCTCTCGACTCTGATCGACGTCTCATTCAGCGCGATCCTCACAGGAAATACCAGCGGCCCGGCGGCGTCGCGCGCGGTCTCCTCCTTGGCTGGAGACCCCTGTTGCGGCGCGCCTGCCGGAATGGCGTCATTGGAGACGGTGAGGACCTTGCCGTTGAGCGTGCCGTAACGGGTGAACGGGAAAGCTTCGAGCTTGACGCGCGCCTCCTGCCCTTCATGGACAAAACCCTTGTCGCGGTTGAGCAGCATTGCCTCGATTTCCAGTGCCGTGCCATCCGGCACGATCACCATAAGCTTCTGTCCGGTCTGCACCACTTCGCCCAGCGTGTTGATCTGCAATTGCTGCACGCGGCCGGCGACCGGCGATTTGAGCAGGCTGGCGCGCTCGAACAGCTCGGCCTTGACTAGGTCCTGTTGCAGCACACCGATCGAACGGTCGATCTCGATCAGTTCTGTCGCGACCTTGTCGAGATAGGCCTCGCGGCGCGCGCGCTTCTGCACGACAAGCGTCCTTATGGTGGCTTCGAGCTCGGCGATATGGCCCTCGTCGGACACCGCCGCCATCAACTGGTCCTGCTCGCTCTGGCGCGCGTCGATGGTGCTGGTCTTGATCCCGACCTGCCGCTTTTCCAGCTCTTGGAAGATATCGAGCCTGTCGCCGGCCAGGCTGACCAGCTTGCGGCGTTCGACCAATGTCTTGTTGCCGCGCTCGATCTCGATGCGCTTCTGGGCGATCTCGGCTTCGAGGCTCTCCTGTTCGGCCTGATAGGCGGCAAGCGACTGGCGCATCTGCAGGCGCTGCAGCTTGACCAGCGGCGACGGTGCATCGGCCGGAACCACGAAACCTGCCTCGGTCGACCGCGTGCCTTCAGCGACTGCATCGACCAGCGCCTCGAGCCGGGCTTTCGACACCTCGGCGGCGGCAAGGTTGCCGGCGTTTTTCTGCCGTTCGGCCGCGTATTCGGCCGGCTCCAGTTCGACCAGCGCGTCGCCCGCCCCGACATGGTCGCCGGCCCTGACGTGAAGCGCCTTGACCGTACCGGTGATCAGCGGCTCGATGACCTGGACCTTGCCGATCGGGATAAGCTTGCCCTGGATGGTGGCATAGGTGTCGATGCGGCCGAACCACGACCAGGCCAGCGCGCCAACGGCAAACAGCATGATCAGGCCTGAGAAGATGCGGGCCGCCGGCGAGGCCGGCGTTTCGAGGATCTCGATGGCGGCGGCCTGGAAGGCGCGCTCGTCGCGGTTGAGCGGCGGGCGCTTGCTGCCGGTCTCGCGCGCCACGCCTTCGCTGATTGCTTGCCAATAGCGCCCCATCGCCTACTCCGCCGCCTCTGCTGGCATTGGTGGCGCGGTCGGGCGCTGTTCGGCCTGCAGCCGGTAGAGCTGGGCGTAGCGGCCGTTGAGCTTCAGCAGCTCGTCATGCGAGCCCTGTTCGGTGATGCAGCCGGCCTCGATCGTGATGATGCGGGTGGCGTCGCGAAGCGCGGCCAGCCTGTGCGCGATGATGAACACGGTGCGGCCCTTGGCCATCAGCCGCATGTTCTGCTGGATGACATATTCCGACTCGTAGTCAAGCGCACTGGTCGCCTCGTCGAAGATCAGGATGCGCGGGTTGGTGACCAGCGCCCGGGCGATGGCGATGCGCTGACGCTGGCCGCCCGAGAGGTTGGAGCCGCGTTCCTCCAGCACGGTGTCATAGCCGGATTTGAGCTGCAGGATGAACTCGTGCGCGCCCGACAGCTTTGCTGCCTCGATGACCCGCTCCAACGGCAGCGCCGGGTCAGCCAGCGCAATGTTTTCGCGCACGGTGCGGCGAAAGAGAATATTCTCCTGCAAGACGACGCCGATCTGGCGCCGCAGGCTGCGCGGGTCGATCAGCGCCAGGTCGACACCGTCGACCAGCACGCGGCCGCGTTCGGGCACATGCAGCCGCTGCAGCAGCTTGGCGACCGTGCTCTTGCCGGAGCCGGAGGGGCCGACAATACCGACGATCTCGCCAGGTTCGGTCTTGAACGACACGTCGCTCAGGATCTCGCGCTCGCCCGGCCGGTAGCGGAAGGTGACGTGATCGAAGGCGGCATGGCCCGATATCTTGCGCAGCGAGCCCTGCCCGCCTCCGCCCGATAGCTCGACCGGCGCATTGAGGATGTCGCCCAGCCGATCGACGGAAATACGCACCTGCTGCAGGTCCTGCCAGAGCTGTGCCAGCCGCAGCACCGGGCCGGAGACGCGCCCGGCCATGATGTTGAAGGCGACCAGCTGGCCGACGGTCATGTCGCCGGCTACCACCGCCCTGGCGCCGAACCACATGGTGGCGACGATCACCGCCTTGGAGATGAACTGGGCGGTGTTGCTGGCGAAATTGGCGAGCCTGGCGGTGCGGAAGCCGGCGGCGACATAGCCGGCAAGCTGATCCTCCCAGCGCCGCTGCATCTGCGGCTCGACCGCCATGGCCTTCAGGGTCTCGACGCCGACGATGGACTCGACGAGGAAGGTCTGGTTCTCGGCGCCGCGGTTGAACTTTTCCTCGATGCGGCGGCGAAACTCCGGCGTCACCGCCATCGACAGCGCGACATAGGCCGGGATCGAGCAGATGACGATCAGCGTCAGCCACGGGCTGTAGAGATACATGACCGCCAGGAAGACGAAGAGGAACAGCACGTCGAGCAGCACGGTGAGCGCCGAGCCGGTCAGGAAGGCGCGGATGTTCTCGAGCTCATGCACGCGCGCCACGGTCTGGCCGGTCTGCCTCGCCTCGAAATAGGCGATCGGGAGGCCGAGCAGATGGTGGAACAGCTTGGCGCCGAGCGCCACGTCGATGCGGCTGGTGGTATGGATGGTGGTGTAGGTGCGCAGGCCAGTGAGCAGCACCTCGAACATCGAAACAGCCGACAGGCCGATCACCAGCACTTCGAGCGTAGTCAGGCCGTTGTGAACCAGAACCTTGTCGATCACCAGCTGGAAGAAGATCGGTGAGATAAGGCCTAATAGCTGCACGAAGAACGAGGCGAGCAGCACTTCGGCGAAGATCCAGCGATAGCGGATGATCTCGGGAATGAACCAGGAGAAATCGAAGCGCCGCGAAAACCCTTGCGAGAAGGCCCGGCTGGTGACAAGGACGACGTAGCCGCCCCACAGCAGATCGAAGTCGGCGCGAGAAAACTCCTGCGGCGCGCCCGATTGCGGATCCTGCAAAAGCACCTTGCCGGCAGACAAGGCCGCCAGCAGCGCAAAGCTGCCGTCCGCCTTTTCGATAATCACCGGCAGCGGCAGCCGGTCCAGCCGCCTGGGCGAAGGCTTTGCAATCTTGGCCTTGAGCTTCAGCCTCTTCGCCGCCCGCACGATGTCGACCCGATCGGCGACACGCTCGCCCAGTCCAAGGTCATGGCGAATTGCGTCGGGGTCGGCCGGCTGGCGCAAATACTGCGTCATCAGCGTCAAACAGATGACGCCACTGTCCAGCCTGACTATCGGCGTAGCCGCGCCCACATGCGTTCCCGCAAACCCAAATTGCCCTGTTTTCTTGTATCCGCCGTCAGACGCCGCAAAAGCAATGCGTGAAGAAGAGAAAAGAAGAAGTGTTGCCGAAATGCCGAAAAAGTCCGCGTTCTACATTAGATACCTCGAATTTAAGCCAGCACTAATGTCCTTTACGCATAGAGATCCGTCGGAGGCCTCCCTTCTGCATGTTAGGCATACTCGCCCGCTGACTCTTGATTGTACGCTCTTTACTTTTCGTCGACTGTTCGGTCCGGTGGACTTTGACTTTCTTTGCTCACGCTGCGGGTGCGCTCCTTTCCGGGGGCGGTCGGATCGTGGTTCAGCGCAACGGCGCCTGGCTGGATTTCGCTTCGGACCTCGATTCAGGGACGGATGCTAGGCGCGGAGACGGCCGCCAGGTTGCCGCCTGCCGAACTTGGGACCTTCGTGAGCAGGCCTCGTCTGCTTTCCGATGCGCACCAGATCACTGAGCGCCGAGCGGATTTGCGGCCAGGGGAATTCGGAGGATTTCTCCCAGGCTTCGCCCTCGCGCAAAACCGCATCGAGCTTGCCCTCCACACCGGCGAGAGTCGTGGCGGGGGTCATCGAGAACGCTTCCAGCAGATCGTGTGCACGGTCGCCAGCCTCTCGCTCGGCCCTGAAGGCGGCGGAGTAACCGGTCTCCTCGGCAGCCACATCCCACCGTGCCTGATGCGCCGCGAAATCAGCTTCGGCCTTCTCGCGGAGAGCCGCCATATCCGGGTCTGTGCCGAGCACTTCGTTGAGCGCCTCGATCGAGTGGACCGTCACGTCCTCACCGTTGGGCAGGCGGACAGTCACACAGGGAAAGCCGACGCTCTCGACAAGCTTGGTCTCCAGGCGCTGCTGCCGGCGGCAATGCCGCTCGGCCGACTCGCGGGTCATCTCCCATTCGCGCCAAAGCGCCATCGCAGGGTCAGAGGGCATGCTGGTTGCTGCTACATCCCCGGGAAGCGCATTCTTCTCAAGCATCAAAGCGGTGGACGTGATCATTCCTCCCGTAAGCATTTGTCGGCGAGTGACCAAAGGCAGAGTCATGCTATTGTCGGAATCAGCCATGATCCGAGCTCCTGAACAGCTTGGTTGTGGTCAGGCTGCTGAGGGTGGTTGCACACCAACAGCAGCCGCTTTCAAGCGAAAATCGTATCAGCGGTACGATAATGAAAATGTCACGATGGATCAACAAGAATCGTATCACGGTTACGAAATGAATGCAGTTCAATGCAAGATGGCACGCGTCGCATTGGGCTGGGGAACTCGAGAACTAGCCATAAACGCAAACGTATCTCCTGATACCATCGCCCGGTTAGAAAGAGGCGAGCAGTTAAAGAATTCAACCCTCGCCGAAATTCGTGCAGTCTTCGAAGCGGCCGGGATCGAATTCATCCCGGAGAACGGAGGCGGTGCTGGTGTTCGCCTGGCGCGTCGATCTGACGATGCAAAAGGCAAACTCTGACCGTTGTTTGGACCGGCTCCTTCCGCAACTGAGGCGTGCCGGGATAGCGGAAGTCGCACTTATCAATGCGGGCTGTGGAGCGGCGCCCGTTGCTCAGATGGTCAGGCCCTCCCCGGTATCTGAGCAACAATAAAAGGCCGAAGACGGTGAGTGCCGGGGACGGCGAGAAACGGTGGCGGAAGGTTAGTGGACTTAGGGTGAGAGCCGCCAAAGGCGTGACTGAGTGCCCAAGTTACGAGCATCGACTGCCCTCACATCCCAACCCCGATTCCGCGCTTTCTGCCGAAGCTCCAGTCGATGCCGCCGCTGTTTTGCACGAGGCCAGTGATGTGCTGGCCGACGCGCTTATCGAGCATCGGCTGCCACGGCACCAGTTGAAACCCGAGACCATTTTCCAGCATGGCGAAGCGCCCGCTGGCAAGACGGACCGAGCCGAGGAGCGTGCCGCTAACATTGTTGCTGGGCTGGACGGGCACGAAGGTGAGGCCGCGCGCAGCGGCCATTTCCTTGCCGACGCGCGCGACCTCCTGACGCTCCAGCGTGGCTGCAAGGTCGCGCGAGAAGGTGATCGTCCGGGTAGTCGCATCGCGTTCGGCATAGCCCATCCTGACGAGTTGGCTAGCCCGTCTGTCGAGAGCGTTGTCGACGTCGAGACCAAAGCCTGACCGGACCACCGGCACAGGGGCTTTGGCCACAAGCTCCCGATCGAGCCAGGTGGCACCGTCGCTGCCGATCTGCGCGTCAAGATCGAGCGTCGAGAGCAGGCGGAGGGAGAAGTCCTTTCCGCGGCTGCGCGCATCGTAGGCGATGCCGCGCTCGGGCAAGTTTTCTGGAACGCGCCAGTGGTCGTCGTCGATGCGTTCGACATGGCCGACGCGTCGCAGCGCTTCGAGACGGCGGACATGGAAACGGACGAAGGCGTCCGGGTCCTTGCCCTGCTCCAAAAATGTCTCGCGGATTGCCTCCAGGTGTCTGCTCGGGCGATAGATGCCATCCTCGCCCGCCACGACACTGATGTTGCGGTCGGCCGCACGCGGCCCCTGCTTCGGCAGGATCGGTTCGAGTGCCACGATGTGGCCGCGCTGGATGTCGTCGAGCTTTGCCGCATCGGTAGTCTCGACATAGTGCGTGCGACCGTCGACGCCATCGATGACGAGCGACAGCCGATCGCTCATCTCGTCGCCGGCAAGGCCCTTGGCGAGCACACGGCCGACGACCGGTTCGGTGATGGTCTGCCGGTGCATGACATATTGGGCCGCACCCCGCTCATCGGCGAGACCGTGCTCCTCGAGTGCCCGATGCATGGTCTTGATGATGTCGTTGCGCTCGCCAAGTCCTCGCAACGTGCTTTCGGCTCTGTCGGAGATCACCCACCGGCCGGGCTCGATCTCGCTCGCCAGGCCGAAGTGCTCCAGTGTCTTCGCCCGGTCGATCAGCAGATAGCGGTTGCTGGAAATGGTGTAGCTGTCGCTGGCATTGGGACGGAGGTCGACAAGATCGTGCTCCTGCTGTTCGGCGATCAGCATGCGGTCGAGTCTTGTCAGCCGTTCTGCGTCCACCTCGTTGGCCAGCTTGCGGGCGACTTCGATCTCGCTTTGCAGCCCGAGTTCCCGTTCCACCAGCTCGGTTGCCCGATGGCGGATGCCATGGGCGATGTAGTCGCCGGCGATGTTCAGGATCTTGCCGTCGCCGGTGATGCCGCGCACCAGGATGTGGGTGTGTGGATGGCCGGTATTGTGGTGGTCGACAGCAATCCAGTCGAGGCGCGTGCTGAGGTCGGTCTCCATCTGTCGCATGAGATCGCGGGTGAAGGAGCGCAGGTCTTCCATCTCCGCGGCATCCTCCGGCGCGACGATGAAGCGGAACTGATGCCGGTCGCCCCGCCCGCGCTCGACGAAGGCCTTGCCATCGGCCTCGTCGTCGAAGGCCGAGTATACCCTGCCCTTCTCGCCGTCCCTGGTCACGCCGTCGCGCTGGAGATAGCGCAGATGCGCATCGACGGCCTTGCTGGTCGTCACGAACTTTTGGCCGCGCCCACTCCCCTTGCCTCGCCCCGGCAGCTTGACAACGCGGGCCTTCACCACGACGCGGCGCGAGCGAAACCGGACCCCGCTCTCGTCCTGCCGCCAGCCGCCGCTGGCCTTTGGCAAATCTGCCGCCACCTTGCGGCCGCGGCCGCGGGCATTGAAGCGGCCGCTCCGCTTCCCGGCATGACCGCTTCCGCCCAAGCGATTGGGGTTGCCGCCTTGCTTGCGGATGGCGATCTCGACCTGGCGCACAAAGGGCAGTGCGCGCGAATTGACCGGCGCGCCGCCGCGGCGCATCCGGCCGGTGCGAACCTGGAATCTGTCGCTGTCACGATCTGCCATGACGACAGCATCGGGAGGCGGATTTCCCGTTTCAAGACGGCCGGAACGCTGAGCGTGCTATGGAGCGCAAAGACTTGCTGCGGCGTAGAATGGCGGATCGCACCTCGCTAAGGCACCACCGTTTTGCTTTTCAGATCAACAAGATAGCGGACCAGCCGGTACCGTTCGCACCTCGCGTGGTACCGCTCGGTGTCCGCACGCGCCGGAAAAAACAATGTGCAGACAGACACTTACGAGCGAAGCGAGGGCGAGCGCCAGCTCGCTTTATCTTGCCTTACTAATCGGGCCCCTAATGTCAACTACAATAATGGCTTTCCAGCTGCATGACATCTCCAATTCTGCTTCATAGTCACTGTAAACTCGTGCGCACTTCTTGCAACCACGCTTCCCTCGGCAGGGTCCCTGCGTTACTACGCGCTCGGCTCAAATCAGCCGTCGCATGCTCTCCTTCGGGCCGTATTGATGGCCTCATGACGAGACGGTCCTAGCGATCACGGCGCATTCATCCCGGTGGCGGGCGGATGCCGGCAAGATAGCGGACTCAGTCTCATCCAACGCCCTGCCAGGGCGCCGCCCGTGCGCACGGGAACTCTTCGAACTCAGATCTCAGGACCTCCTCTAAACTGTCGAGACGCGCCCATCGTCAAGCTGTTCTCAGCGCCTTCAGCGTCGCGCGCATCGTCGGCGTGACAACCGCCCCGGCGCCTGGATCGAACACACTGCCGTCAACCCACATACGGTGCAGGATGGCGGCAAGCTTGCGGGCGACTGCTGTGATCGCGCACAGCATCGAGCGCTTCTTGGCGATCTTGAGCCCCCACGCCTTGAGTGCCGAGCCGCGGCGCGAACGCAGCAACATGGCCGCTGCCGCCTCGCACAGCGCCTCGCGTGCAGTCATGTCGCCCTGCTTCGTGATGCGTCCCGTGAAGTCGATCGAGCTGCCGGACTGATGACGTCTCGGCGTCAGGCCAAAATGCGCGCCGACAGTGCGGGAGCGGCTGAATCGATGCGGATCATCGATCGCAACCTTGTACGTCAGGGCAGCTACCGGTCCGACCCCAGGCACGGTCATGAAGCGCCGACAGACAGGATCGGCAGCGACCGCATTTAGCAACATCGTGTGCAATCGATTCGTAGCCCTCAAGGACCGCGTTACGGACCGCCAGCAAGCTGTCGATCATCCGTTCGAAGACGAAATCGGCGCCGTCCAGCAGTTCGCGCGCGGGCCTCGAACTCGTGCCGGCCGATCGCGCCAACCTTCAAGCCATGCACCCGCAGCTGTGGTTCTCGAGATCCACCAACTTGCGCTTGAGAAGCTTGCGATTGGCCAGCATCGTGCGAAACCGCTGGTTCTCCACGCCCTTGACGTGGACGGCACGAAACCACCCCATGCGCATCATCTGCCCAATGCCGCGCGCGTCGTTCTTGTCGGTCTTGTTGCGCATCGCGCTCAGGCTCGTGCGCATGTGATGGGCCTCGACGACGATTACCGGCAGCTTCCGCAATAGCAGCTCACGCACCAGCCAGACGCCTATCGAAGACGCCTCGATGCCGATGCGCTGAGCGCGCTCCACGTAGCCCTTCAGTGCGGAGTGGAGCGCGTCCGGATTGCTCTCCACCTTTGTCTCGAATACGATCTTGCCGTCGCAATCGACGATGCAGATGCTTGTTTCATCCAGCGATGCGTCAAGTCCAATGTAAACCGGGTTGTTCATGAATCTCTCCTGACTGCAGTGAACAACACGCTGTCAGGCTCTCAGATTCCTTGCGCCGCTACCACTCTCGGCGGTCGATCTTAAGGGCGAGCCCGATTAGGAGAGCCGTCCTAATCGGTTGTGCTTCCGGTACTCTTTTTACCATCGTCGTCTCTCTCCTTTTCTACTCAAAAACACTTTGCGGCTGTCCGCAACATGCTTTCCCGGGAAGCGGCCGAGATCCGGTGCGCCGTGCAGTCATGCGCACTCGCCGACGCGTTTTCGGGCTGCATGCTGGCAGCGCTTTTGCCGTCGGGGTGCATCTTTCCATCGGATTCACGGGGCAGCGCGTCACAGGCAGTCCAACGCGGTCCGGCCGTCTTTCGATCGGCTCGGCCGCAAGCAAGATAGCGTGCGTCCCGTCGTTCCTGGTCTGCACCGGTCCTCATCCGCTTCGCAGCGGAGCTCGTGTGTTCAGTTTGCGTCTGCATGCCGCGCCCGCGTTGCGCGTCAAGCGTCGTCGCGTTGTTCATCGGGCTGCGCCAAGCGCCTTCCAGGTCTTGACCCGGGCGCGCGCAACAAGGTCGGCTTCGCTCGCCGCCGTGTCGCCGACACTGACCGCTCGCAAGGCGCCGCAATTGGCAACGGTTGCGCTCATCCGTGGGGCGAAAAAACGAACGCCGGCACCGACTGCCCTGCGCATCTCGTGCATCCGCCGGACGGCATGAGACAGCCCGACTGGACGACGGGCGGCGCGTCTTTGCATCCATCTGCACCAATGCAGATGCAGTCAAGCTGCATTTCGCCGACTGGGAGACGCATCATCTCGTCGTTCCGGCGGACGTGAAGGTGGATCTGGTGCTGGGCTACACGTCATGAGAAAAGGGCTCGACGGGCTCGCCCTACTGATCCAGGAGCAGCCCAAGACGGATCCCTTCTCGGATTCCGAGCGCATGGACCCCGACCAGTTTGAGCCTGCTACGGAGGACATCGAAAGCGATATCGTGCGAGTGCGCGAACGTCATTCCGCGCCGGTGGCGAACCCGGAAAAGCGCAACCAGAGCGCCAGCCGCTGCCCGATCATCCGCCGCGCATTGAACGGGTCATCGACGTCGACAGCTCCGTCTGCGACCATTGCGGTGGGACCCTGCACAGCATCTGCGATAGCGTCAGCGAGATGCTCAACTATGTTCCGGCCCGCGTTAGGTGCTGCGCCCCGAAATAAGCCTGCCGGACCTGTTGACCGACGAGGTACAGCCTAACCTGAACGTCGCCGATGCGTTCCAGATGAACTGCGCCCGAAGGTCCAATTCACTCCGACGTGGCGACAAGCACCGCGCCGCCAAGTGTCGCGACGACAAAGATTGTGCGCGCATGTTTATCGCTCAATCTGCGGTGCAGCAGCGAGGTTTCGTGGGGCGGGCGAGCGTAGGGTCTGCGGCCTCGCGCGGGGAGACGAGGAGAAAGTTTGTTCATAGTCCCACGCTATCGGAACTTTATCCGCAGCCGCGCAGAACGATGGGAAGCGAAGCTTGGCGGCTTGATATTTGCAACCGATGAGGTTTGTTGGAGGCAGGACGAAATCATTGCCTGACGGCAATAGACAGATTATCCGTTTTTCAATGCACCCCTTAGACAAGAGGAAAACTTAATGACCGTTGCCCGCGAGCAAGACAAGCAGGCTGATCTCATATCAATCACCGCCGACATCGTTTCCGCCTACGTTTCGAACAATCCGCTGCCGGTCGGCGAGTTGTCGAAGCTGATCGGGGATGTCTATGTCGTTTTGCAGGGGATCGGTACACCTGTGGCTCCGACCGCAGCCAAACTGGAGCCGGCGGTGTCGATCAAGAAGTCAGTGTCACCTGATTTCATCATATGCCTGGAAGACGGGAAAAAGTTCAAATCCTTGAAGCGGCATATCGGAACGCATTACAATCTGAGTCCGGACGAATACCGGCAGAAATGGAACCTGTCCTCCGACTATCCGATGGTGGCGCCGAACTACGCGGCCACTCGCTCGGCCCTGGCGAAATCAATAGGCCTGGGACGCAAGGCAGCAGCGCCAGAAATAGCTGCGGCAGAAAAACCAAAACGAGCTGCTCGCGCGGCAGCAGCGACAACAGCCGCAACGGGAGTCAAGTCGCCGGTGAAGAAGGCGCGCAAGACACCCGTCAAAGCTTAGCGCGCTGCACCTGACAGAGGTGCTTCAGCGTCACCAGCAAGTAATTGAAGACGTTCAATCCATCCATAGACGGCAAGTTGTTCTTGCGCCGCCTGTCCAACCACCCTCGTTGCATGGCGGGTGATTGGACATTGCGGGAGACAAGTTCAGTATCCTAACGGCCCGCCCATGGTGCACGCTCGTTAGGAACCTTGCCGGACTGTGGTTGTCCTTCCTCCGTGGCCACCACGGGTCGAGGCAAGGAAGCCGTGTGATTGGCATCCAAGGTCATTTCGCTGTTCTCGACACCAGTAGCGAATCCGCGGGTAGGGTCACGGTCCGGGTTTTGATTGGCGCCGAGAGAGGCTCCTGTCGACAAGGTGAGGAGGGTGAAAGCTGCTACGAGTTTGTTCATCGTATTTTTCCTTTCTTAAAATGAGCAGACCGCCAATCGGCGCCTCGCGCAGCATTGACTCCTGCTTGCGAGACCGCTCTCGGCTTTCCGTCTCGTCACCATGACGAGGCTCCTGCTCACGATTGAACCTTATGCTGGGCCTGTCGCAGGAGTTTGCCCGAGTGGCATCGAGATGTATGCGAATGTACGCGAGAGCCTCGCAGTCCTTGGATTTCGCTCGTTTCGACAGATTTGGATACAATTTTCCTCGGCCGCCTATCCGTGTGGGCCGTCACATATGGATGGGGCCGTCATCAGGTCCGCTAGGCGAGCGCCGACCAAGGAGCGAAACTGTCGCAGTCCCACAAGGACGCTGCTTGCCAAAGTTGCGCGGAGTCCCCGGCCGGCGTCACGGCCGCACGGCCGGCGTCTCGACCGGCAGGCCGCGCGCGCTCGACCAGGTAGAGTTCCAGGTCGACGAATTCGGGCGCGCCGAAGGCGAAGGGCTCGGCCCTCACGCCGATCATGCAGTTGCGCAAGCGCCGCTGCAGCGAACCGATCATCTGCCACTCCAGTCGGTAGAGCGGGTCGGGTGCGCCTGCGGGATGGCACTGCCACCGAGCCGTTTGCCCCAATTGTCGTCGTGGCAGGAGGCGCAGGAAAGATCGAGTTGGCCGATGCGGCTCCGGAACAGACGCCGGCCGTTGTCGCGGAACGGCGCGAGTCGGGCGTCGGTTGCCGCTGCTATTGGCATGCCGCGCGACTGATGCGCCACATAGGTTGTCAGGGCAAGCAATGCGTCAGACTCCAGCGCCAGCGGCTTGGTCTGCTGCCGCTCCGCTCGGCAGGAGTTGATACGCCCGGCAAGGTCGATCGGCCGTCCCGTCGCCTCGTCAAAGGCCGGGTAGCGCGTGGCAACGCCGCGCATTGTCCGGGTCGCATTGCCATGGCAGCCGGAGCAAGCGACATCCGCCCTGCCCTCCGACTGCTGCCAGAGCTGCTCGCCCTGCAGCACCCACAGCATGCCGGGATTGTTCATGTCGTCGGCCTGCAGCGCCTGCGTCTCCGGCGTCATGAAGTCGAAGCCGGAGCGCTTCTCGGCGTCTTCGATGCCGGCAGCGATGGCCAGGCTGCAGACGCCCGCCGCGATGATCCCCACCAGGCCCCAAGGGGCGCGCATCAGCGCACCGTGATTTCGGCCGATGCCGTTTGAGTCTTCCCGGCGTCGTCGGTCCAGGCGAACTCGATCGTGCCGCTCGTCGTGGCGACGAGCGTGAAGGCAAGGAACGGATTGGCCGACACTGCCGGATGGAGATCTGCCCAAAACACCTCCTCGCCGTTATAGGTGCAGGCGAACCGGCGGATGAGGTCGCGGGGGATGTTGATTCCGTTCGGGCCGACACGGTAGCCGGTTTCCATCGGATGGGCGATCATCGCTCGGATCTCGACGACCTCGCCCTGCTTGGCCGTTTTCGGCACGTTGACGAGCACGCGCGCCATTATGAGAGGTCCTCGATACAGGCGGCCAGCGTGACGATCGCGCTCGCCTTGCTCGACCAAAAGCTGCCGTCACTCATCTCAGCGACCGCGACAACGACCTGGGAGGTCGCGAGCCGGACCCGCGTCGAGACGGTGGCGCGGCCCGAGCGCGGACCGAGATGGAAAACCGCGACATTCGCCTCCGGGTTCTTCTCGTTGAAGACCGCGATGCGCCGGACATGATCGTCCGTGGTCATCAGGCTCTCGGCGGCGACTGTGATCCCGACCGCGTTGCCGTTCTCGACCAGAGGCGCAAATCGAGCCGGATGCGACCGTCGAGGATTTCGGCTCCGCCGGTGAAGGTACGGATCGCTTCATCGAGGCTCGGACGAGCAACGGCCCGGCGCGGCAGACCGACCACCAGAAGGCCGGTCATACCGGCCCGAAGAAACTGCCGCCGCCCGACCAGGCCTGCGTGAACTCGAAGCGGATCTTCGCGCATGATCACCCTTTCAGCGTCGTGAGATAGGCGACGATGTCCTCGATGTCGGCGCCGGTCAGGATCGGCTTGCTGCGCCAGACAGTGGCGACGCGCCGGTCTTCCTCTTTCGCGACACGGTAGGTAGGAAGGTGATCGTATCCGGCGCGAGGCGCTTCATGTCGACCACGCGCAGCCGGATCTGGCCTTCCGAAAGCCTTGTCCCGACGCCGGTCAGGTCGGGCGCCAGCGTGCCGTGCAGATGCGCATCGGGGAACGGCCCGCTATGGCAGAGCGTGCAGAGGCTGCGCTGCCGGTCCGAGATCAGCGCGGCGCCGCGAGCCGGATCGCCTCTGCTGTCGACCAGAGGCTCCATGATCACATCGCCGGTCACGAGGTAGGATCCCACCTCCTCGCTGCCACCGGGCGAAGCGGCAAGCAGCAATCCCGTGAGAGTGAGGCAAGTCGTCCTCGTCATCCGAACACTTCGCTGGTGATCGTCCGGAACCAGTCCTCCGCATAGGCCGCTTCCAGTGCGCGGACGGAGGACGGCGCTTCGAGCGGGCTGGTGCCGCCCGCACCCTCCACCTCGGCAAGCAGGCCGTCGCGCGGCTGATAGACGCCGGCGATCGAAATGCCGTAGCCGGGCGCGACCAGACTGTAGCAGGTGTTGATGAGCTTCAGCTGCGCCGGCTGCCGCTCCCTGACCAGGGCGGCTACCGCCGCAGCGCAGGCTTTTGCCTGGGCGTTGGCGCTGAAGGCGGATTTCGACATCGCTCCGCCGATCGCCGCGTCGCCGACGACGTGGATCGCCGGCTGCAGGCGGGACTCGAAGGTGGCCGGATCGATCGGGCACCAGCCCGTCTGATCCGCGACACCGGCCGACTGCGCGATCCCGCCCGCGCGTTGCGGCGGGATCACGTTGGCTACATCGGCCTTGTGGCTGCCGAACTCGGTCACCAGCATTCTTGTCGCCGGGTCGACTTCCGTCACCCTGCCGCCCGAGGACAGCGGCACCCATTCGATCAGGCCGGGATGGAGCTCTGGCCAGGCCGCCTCGAACAGCCGTTGCTTCAAAAAGGGGTCCTTGGCGTCGAGGATGATCAGCTTGGAGCGTGGCTTGCTGGTTTTGAGGTAATGCGCGACCAGGCTTGCCCGCTCGTAGGGACCGGGCGGGCAGCGGAACGGATTGGCGGGCGCGGAAAGAATGACCGTCCCACCGTCCGGCATCGCGGCGAGCTGGTCGCGCAACAGCAGCGTCTGCCGCCCCCGCCTTCCAGGCATGAGGCATGATCTGCGCCGCCGCCTCATCGTAGCCCGGCAACGCGTCGAAGCGCAGGTCTATGCCGGGTGCCATCACCAGCCTGACGTAGCCAATATCCGTACCGTCATCCAGCCGAAGGAGCCGGCGCTCGGCATCGACGGCGACAGCGCGCTTGCGGATGAGCTCGATGTCGCCGAACCGGTCATAACCGAAGGTCTGCGCCTCGAGGCCGCGCAGACCCGCAAGCACGGCATTGCTGAACGGACAGGCCAGATAGGCGGTCTCTGGCTCGATCAGCGTCACGGCAAGGTCGCGATCCAGCTGTTTTAGTGCGCGTGCGCAGCTTGCGCCTGCGAAGCCGCCGCCGACCACGACGACCCGGGGCCGCGCCTGTGCCCGCACCTGCGGCGTGGCAAGAACGGCCGCGGCGACGCTGGCCGCCGCACCGCCGATCACGGCTCTACGGCTGGGCATGGCGTGCCGCCTCCGGTTTGGCGAGCCATTCGGCGATGGCGCGCGTCTCTTCGTCGGTATATCCGCTGGCGATGCGGCCCATGAGCGTTGCCTCACGCTCACCGGAACGGAAGGCTTGCATCTGGGCGACGATGTCGTCGGCAGCGTGGCCGTCGAGCGAAGGGATGGCCGAGCCGAATGCCGCCGGTCCGTGGCAGCCGGTGCAGCCGTCGCGCCGGGCGCCGCCTCGGCCCATGCCGACGCGCTGGCCAGGAGCCCCGCAAGCAGAACGGGCGCGAACGATCGTCCACCGCGCCTGTTCTTCGAGCGCCTCATGTCATGCCAGGTCATGGTTCTTCAGCGGCAGCGTGCGAATGCGTTTTCCGGTGGCGGCGAAGATCGCATTGAGGACGGCCGGCGCAGCGACTGCGATAGTCGGCTCACCGACGCCGCCCCAGAAGTCTCCGGACGGCAGTATGATCGTCTCCACCTCCGGCATCTCGGCCATGCGCAAGACCTCGTAGCTGTCGAAGTTCTCCTGCTCCATGCGGCCGCCATTGACGGTGCATTCGCCGTAGAGGCAGGCGGAAAGGCCGTAGACGAAGGAGCCCTCGACCTGCCGCTCCACCTGTGCGGGATTGACGACATGACCCGGATCGGTCGCCGCCACGATGCGGTGAATTCTGAGCTGCCCGTCGGTGACCGAAACCTCCGCTGCCGCCGCGACATAACTGCCGAAGCCCATGATCTGCGCCAGACCGCGGTGGACGCGGGCTGCGGGCGGGGTGTCCCGGCCGACCCGTTCGGCAACCGCCTCCAGTACGGCGAGGTGTTTTGGATGGTTGGCCATCAGCTTGCGTCGGAAGGCGAGCGGGTCGACACCGGCCGCATGGGCGAGTTCGTCCATGAAACACTCGACGTAGAGCGCGTTCTGATTGAGGTTCACGCCACGCCAGAAGCCCGGCGGGATCGGCGGGTTTCGCATGGCATGGTCGACAAGCAGATTGTCCACCGTATAGCCAAGCGTGCCTTCCATGCCGGCGAGGACGAGGCCCTGGAAAACGACAGGGTCCATGCCGTTCTGCATGCCTTCCGGCCGCACCGCGGCGAGGATCGACTGGCCGGATATGCGCATGTGCAGAGCGGTCAGGTTGCCGTCCGCGTCGAGCGCGCCCGTCAGCCGGCATCGCGTGGTCGGGTGGTAGGCGCCGTGCAGCATGTCCTCTTCGCGCGACCAGATGAGCTTTACCGGCGTTCCCGGCACCTGCTTGGCAATGCTGACCGCCTGGCGCACATAGTCCTGGAAGTTGCCGCGCCGGCCGAAACCGCCGCCGAGATGGATCTTGTGCACCTCGCATTGCTGCACCGGCAAGCCGGCGGCTTCGGCCGCTGCAGCCAGGCTCGCCTCACCATTCTGGGTCGGCACCCATACCTCGCAGCGCTCCGGCGTGTAGAGTGCCGTCGCGTTCATCGGCTCCATGGTCGCGTGGTTCTGATAGGGAAATGCATAAGTCGCGGTAACCGTCCGACCAGCGGCGGACAGGGCAGCACCCGCATCGCCTTGCGCGGCGCCGATGAAGGCGTCATTGGCGCCGAGCCCCTCTTCGAGCATCGCCGCTATCGAGGCGCTGGTGACCTGCCGGTTGGGACCTTCGTCCCAGACGACCGGCAGGGCATCGAGAGCGGTCTTCGCCCGCCACCACGTGTCGGCGACAACCGCAACAGCGGTTTCGTCGACCTGAACGACGGTGTGCACGCCGGGCATTTCAGCCACCGCCGCCGCGTCGAAGCTCCTCACCTTGCCGCCGAAATACGGGCAGGCCCGGATCGCCGCGTTGAGCATGCTCGGCAGTTTGAGATCGACGCCGTAGACGTGGCTGCCATTGAGCTTGTCGGTGGTGTCGAGCCGCGGCAGCGGCTTGCCGGCTATGGTCCAGTCCTTCGGGTCCTTCAGCGTGGCGTTGGTGGGTGGCGTCATCCGCGCCGCGGCAGCGGCCAACTGTCCATAAAAGGTGGCGCGATTTAATGCTGCATGCGTGACCATGCCCATCCTTGCGGTGCATTCGCTGGCCGGCACCCCCCATTCGGCGGCCGCAGCGGCAATCAGCATCTCGCGCGCGACGGCGCCACCAATGCGCACATATTCGTGCGATTCGCGGATGCCGCGGCTGCCGCCGGTCGAGAAATTGCCCCATACGCGGTCGCGCGCGAGATTCTGGGCCGGCGACGGATATTCGGTCGTTACCTTGGACCAGTCGCAATTCAGCTCCTCGGCGACGAGTTGCGCCAGGCCGGTCAGCGTCCCCTGCCCCATCTCGGAGCGGGCGATGCGGATGACCACCGTGTCGTCGGGCCTGATCACCACCCAGGCATTGATCTCCGGCGCGGTCTCGGCGGCCTCGGCAAGTGCCGGCTTGATGAACGGCACGTTGAATCCGAGGGACAGGCCGCCGGCCGTGGAGGCCGCGCCGATGATGAAGCTGCGGCGGGAGATGGAAATTATGGCGGTCATGATCGTCCTCCTCAACCGCGTTGGGCGGCTTCGCCGCCCTTGGCGGCAAGCTTGATCGCGGCGCGCACCCGGTTGTAGGTGCCGCAGCGGCAGATGTTGGTGATCTCGCCGTTTATGTCCTCGTCCGTGGGGTTCGGGTTCTGCATGAGTAGCCCCGCCGCAGCCATGATCATGCCGGCCTGGCAATAGCCGCATTGCGGCACATCGAGCGCCAGCCATGCCTGCTGGACCGGATGCGAACTGTCCGGTGAAAGCCCCTCGATAGTGGTGATTTGCTGATCCGGCCCGACCGCGCTCACCGGAAGCACGCAGGAGCGCGTGGCGGCGCCGTCTATATGGACGGTGCAGGCTCCACAGGCGGCAACCCCGCAGCCGTACTTCGTCCCGGTAAGTCCGATCTGCTCGCGAATCACCCACAGCAGCGGCGTGTCCGGATCTACCTCGATGTCCCTTGGCGTGCCGTTGACGATCAATCTGGCCATTGTGCAACCCTTTTCGATCAAAGGCTGGCGAGGACCGCCCGTCTGGATGCCGCGCGGCGTGGCCCGGCGGCAGAGACTGGAAGTCCCGGCTAGCGACGAGGCCAAAATTAGCCAGGACCTGTCGCAGAACCTTGTCCCGTTGAACGGCAGTTCATCGCAAGCTGTCGCAGACGAGGCATTCTGTTACACTTCGTTACACTTCTCACGGTTTGTTGATGTCGCGCGAGTTGCCGCCATGTGCGAAAGGTGATCATCCGTGTAGACGCAAACTAGATGTCGTCGATACTGACCGACTATTTGGTAGCGGCTTTTGGAGCATTGCATGGAAGGGGCGCGGCACATCGCGGTCGTCGACGACCACAGGGACATCCGCGACCTGGTCGGGAAATACCTCACCCAGCAGGGTTATCGCGTCAGCGTCGCCGACAGCACGGCCGCGCTCAAGCGGCTGCTCGACCGCAGCCTGCCCGATCTCATCGTCCTCGACGTCATGATGCCTGGCGAGGATGGCATTGCCGCCTGCCGTCACGTGCGCGGGACGGTCGACGTTCCGATCATCTTTCTCACCGCCATGGCCGAGGAGATCGACCGGATCGTGGGCCTCGAGATCGGGGCCGACGATTACCTGACCAAGCCGTTCAATCCGCGGGAACTGCTGGCGCGGATCAAAGCCGTACTCAGGCGCGTCCACAGCCTGCCGCCGCAGCGCGGTCGGCTCAAATCGAACGCGCTGCGCTTCGACCGCTGGACGCTGAATGTCGGCCGCCGCGAGCTGGTTGGGCTCGACGGCGTGGCGGTCGCGCTCAGCACGGCTGAATTCCGCCTTCTCACTGCCTTCATCGAGCATGTCGGAATCGTGCTTAGCCGGGATCAGTTGCTCGACCTCACGGTCGGGCGCACTGCCGACGGCTTCGATCGGGCCGTCGACAACCAGGTGAGCCGGCTACGCAAGAAGATCGAGGCGGATCCGAAGAGTCCGATGCTGATCAAGACCCACTGGGGCGGCGGCTACTGCTTCACCGCCGAGGTGGCCCAGGCATGATGCTGTTGTGGAGACGCAGCCTGGCGGCCCGCTTCCTCATCCTAGTACTGCTTGCGCTCGCCCTGTCGCAGGCGATCACCTTCCTGATCTCGTGGGACGAGCGCGGCCAGGCCCTGCACGCGGCGGCCAAGGGCGAGTTCGTCAGCCGCACGTCCTCGCTTGCGCTTCTGCTTGACACGACGCCGCCCTCGCTTCGGCCTGATATACTCAACGTCAGCGGCACCGCCTATACGCGTTTCTGGACCTCGGACGACGGACCGAACAATCCCCTCGCCTGGCAACAGGAGGCCCTGACAGAGCTCGCCAAGCCGCTGCCCGGGATTGCCGGCAAGTATGCCGGCTATATGAACGGACAGGCCTCGACCGCCGTCGATGCCGCCGATCCTTCCGTGCCGCCGCGCATGATGGATTTGTCCGGCAGTGGCCAACCCTTCTCGCGGCCGGCCAAGTTTATTTATATGGACGCCGCCCCAAACGGCATGGGCCTTTCGGTCCGCCTCGATGACAGCACCTGGCTGAATGCCGCCTACGCCAAGGCGATGCCAAACGCCTTCTGGACGACGCAATCGGCGATATCGCTGGCTCTCACCGCACTCATCCTGTCCGCCATAGCTATTTTGGGGGCGCAGGCAATCGCCCGTCCGCTGCGACGGCTCGCCAATGCCGCTGAACTGTTCGGCCGCGGCGAGGCCGTGCCGCGGCTACCGGAATCGGGGCCGGACGATATCCGCCAGACCGCCGAGGCGTTCAATCGCATGCAGGAGCGCCTGCAGCGCTTCGTCGAGGACCGCACGCGCATGCTGGCGGCGATCAGCCACGACCTGCGTACGCCGCTGACCTCGCTCCGGCTGCGCGCGGAGTTTGTCCAGGATCACGAACTCCAGGAAAAGATGCTGAAGACCATCGAGGAGATCCAGACGATGACGGAAGCGGCGCTCGCCTTCGCGCGCGAGGACGCCACGGTAGAGGAGACGCGAACCGTCGATCTTTCGGCGCTGGTCGGCAGCCTCTGCGACGATCTCGCTGAGCTCGGCCAAAACATCACCGTCAGCGATGGACCCAAGGTGCTGTACCGCGGCCGGCCGGACTCCCTGCGCCGGGCGATCCGCAACCTCGTCGAGAATGCCATCCGCTACGGCGAACAGGCAAGGGTGAGCCTGGTCCGGAGTGCCGACAGCCTGGACATCGTGGTCGAGGACGCAGGACCCGGCATTCCGCCAAGCAAGATGGAACAGGTGTTCGCTCCCTTCTTCCGCCTGGAGCAGTCGCGCAACCGGGATACTGGCGGCGTCGGGCTCGGCCTGTCAATCGCCCGTGCCATCGCCCGTCACCACGGCGGCGATATCGTGCTGGAGAACCGGAGCGAGGGCCTTCGCGCTGTCATCAGGCTGCCGCTCATCGACATGGCCAAGCACCTTGCCCCGGCGCCTGTGCCTGAGACGAACCCTCCGACCGGACTACGATCCTTGCCGGTTTGACCGAAACCCGTCCCGCGATCGGAACTCGCGCGCTGCCGCGCCACGATTAGATCATCGCCGCCGCAACGAAGGACAAGTCACCACCTGGATCCTCTCCAGCACCTTGCCTGCCCAGCCACCGCTGTTGAGCGGATGGTCCTGCCGGAAGCCTCCGGCCTGCAGCAAAGCTCCTTCCCTCAACGTTTCGCAGAGGTCATCCGATGAACCATTCACAAGCCACGACACGCAACGCCCTCATGTCCGCTGGAGTTGCAACCGCATCCCTGGCGACGTCCATCGTGCGAGCGCGTACATCCCTGGCTACGCTGTTGGCCGCCGGCCTGCTGTTGCCTGCCGCCACTTCCGCGCAGCAGGCCGAGGGCGAGCGGCTGTTCCGGCAGCGCTGCGGAGCCTGCCACAGCATGGAGCCGGCCAGAACAGAGCCGGTCCGCATCTGTCTGGCGTCATCGGCCGCCTGGCCGGCAGCATCGAGGGAGCACGCTTTTCAGCCGCGTTGCGGGACTCGAACATCGTCTGGGACAGTCAGTCGCTCGACACCTTCCTCACAGCGCCGCGCCAGATGGTGCCTGGCACCACAATGACTGTCGGCGTTTCCAATGCCGCCCAGCGCGCGGCGATCATCACCTATCTGGAAGGCGCCGGTGTGAAATGAGATAGCGTGCCGCCCAACGCCATACGAGCGGCGGCCCAGCTCATGCATACCGACCCAGCCCGGCGAGGCGCGCATCTCAAGGCACTACCATGATCTTCAGTGTCTCATTGGGGGTGATGTCGGGCGCGAGGCGTTGGAAGACTTGGCTCTTGCCAAGGACCGTGTCGCACACGCGCCACGCGCGGCAGATGGGGTGGCAGCAGGCCCCGGTTCGTGGCCTAGCCCAGCAGCATTGGCCGGCGAAACGAGCGAAATCCAATCTACGTGAAAGAGAGACGCGCGCTTGATGCTCGTCGGGGCGTCCGGCAGGATCGTAATTGAAAGCTCTACAGCCCCCTTTTCAAGTTGATCCACGACTTCCTGACGATGAAGATTTCGAACAATGATCGAGACTTGGGTGCGACTGATCGTAGGGCCGCCATCAGACCTGGCGTTAAGGCGGCAGTGACATGATCGGTTGTCGGAATCCTGAAGACACGCGCCGGCCGCGTGGGCGAGAAGTGACGACGGAGGATCGAATTCGCTTGCCGGCAGGCGTCCATACAATCGTCTCGCGCTGACCCACATCACGCGGCGATGCGTTTTTACCGGGAGAAGAAGCAACGCCGTCATGCAAGGAACCTCATAGTCGGGCCGGGGCCATGGTGGACGGCTCGCCGGCGAAACATGCCGGGCGCTCACGCGACCAGGCGAAGGACGCCGCCATCCTGGAGGCTGTACTTCAAGCTCTTCATCGAAGAAGGCGCCGAGGGGCAAGCTTCGACAAGATCGCCACGCGCGCGGGCACGACGCGACCGGCCATCTGTCGCCGCTATGCGAGGAAGGAGGAACTCACCGCCCAGGCCATCAGCCACTGGCGCGAGGAGGCGGTCACGGCTCTGACGAGCTTGGAGGTGGCGCGTATCACCACAGACCGGGCGACCCTGCGGCTGTTGGCGCGACTGATCGGCTCCATTCCCGATCATCCCGAACTGATGGCGATCGGGGGCCGATACCGACATCCTCAGCGACATGGTTATGGGCGCGCTGCTCTCGCGCCTGTTGCTGCAGCCGCACTTCCGAGGCGGAGATGCAGAATTATTTCCGCCGCCTGCTGCGGGAGGTCGGGCTTTCCGAAAGGCATGATCCAGCAGAACCGCAATGGCGGCGTTGAGATCGCCGAGACTGAAGAAGCGCCGGTTGCGCAGCCGGGCCAGGACCCAGCGCTCGATGATCAGCACCGCGCCCTCGACCTTGCCCTTGTCGCGCGGCATGCGGCTGCGGGTCGGCAGAATCGTCGTGTCGTAATGTTCGGCCATGGCGGCGAAGGTCTGGTCGAGCGTCGGCTCGAACCACAGCGCCTTGGCGACGCCGGCCTTCAGATTGTCGCAGACGATCGCCTTATTACCCCGCCGAAGAAGGTGAGTGCCCGGCACTGGCCCTCGATCCAGTCCGGCAGTTTTTGGCTGAAGCTGGCATGGGCGAAGGTGAAGGACGAGGCGCCCAGCACTGCAACGAAGATCTGAGCCTGGTAGATGACGCCAGTATCGGGATCGACAACGGGCACGGTGTGGCCCGTGTAGTCGGTCTGCTTCACCGCGCCCGCCTCGTGGCGGTTGCGGAACGTTGCGCTCGCCCGGCGCTGGAAAGCGCCGAACCGGTCACAAAACCAGGTGTAGCCATAACCATCGGGTGCGCCGCGCGGTATTTCTGCCACAACAACGTCAGCGTCACGCCCTTGCGCTTCAGCTCGCGCGAGATCATCGCCCAATCGGGCTCGTCCAGATCCTACGGCGGACAGCCAACCGGCGAAACAGAAGCCGCTCAAGCAATACGTCATTGTCATAGCCCGGCGGCAGCGGCCAGTCCGAGATGCCAGCCTCACGCGCCCGCAACAGATAGGTCGAAACCGAAGTCTTGCTGATCTTCAGCCGTTCCGACACCGCTCGCACCGAGAGGCCCTGCTGATGCGTCAGGCGCAGGATGGATCGTAGGTCTTTCACTGTCGTTCGTCTCGCTTGCTTCCGTCTTGGCATGGCCCCTCTCAACCCGATGACGAGAGGGCAAAATGCCAGAACGGCGCTCCCGAGAACCGACCGTTATCCGCCCCGAAGACTGTCCGGGAATTAGCGGAATCACTGTCCCGTAATTACTGAAATCGCTGTCTGCGAATTAGCGGAATGGGTGTCCGCGAATTTCTGAAACACGCACACATTGCGAAATCACTGTCCAACCCATTGAAAAACCACCGCCCAACCGGCGCGCAACGTGCGCCCTTTTATGCTGCCGTTTTAATGGGTTGTGCTTTGCGAGACTTCTGCAACATCGTCGTTCCTCTTCAATAGTGCGATGATACACGAATCTATGCACTGCGCTACGATTCCGCTTTTGAACGTCGAGTTCCGATGCGCCGTGCAATCTTCCGCGCTCTGCGACGGGGTTAGTCGGCGCAGTGGTGCAGTGCTCGAACCGTCGTGGCGCACTTTTCCATCGGTCTGACGGAGCATCGTCAAAGGCAATCGAGCGCAGTCCGGCCGTCTGTCGATCGGTGCGGCCGCAGGCAGGATAACGTGCGTTCCGTCGTTCCTGGTCTGCCGCCATCGGTCCTCATCCGCCGGGGCGGATCTCCTTGTCTCAGATGGCGTCCGTCAGCGTGCCGCCATGCGTTTCATCTGGTGTCGTTTCGCCTATCGATGCGCTCCCAGCAGCATGCGGTTCTTGACATGGGCGCGCCGCGCGGCGTCGCCCTCGCCCGCGGCCGGATCGCCGACATAGAACATGCCGTCGCTCGACATGGTGTGCATGATCACCGCCAGCTTGCGCGCCACCGCCACGCGCGCCTTGCGATGGCAGGAGCGTTTGGCGATCTCCCGGCCCAGCTTTTGACCTTGTCCCTGCCCTTGAAGCGCGTCATCAGGCCTGGCGCCGCCTCGTAGAGCGCGCGCCGCACGTCGGCATCGCCAGCCTTCGAAATGTGGGTGAGTGGCCGCGCCTCACAGTCGCGGAGCGGGGATGGTCAGAGCGCCGCAGAAAACGGTCTAAATAGAGTTCGATTAGGTAAAATATTTCATTTGGGGGCCCCAATGACTGAACCGAGCGGTCTGGCGACAAAGTCCCGTGCCTTGCTCCACTCTTGCGCGATTGCTTCCGGCTCCAGGTTACGCGCGAGCGTGGCGCAGCGGTAGCGTGGTCCAATTGCTTCTTTATGATAGCCGTGTTCTTCAAACATCCGCACGGCAACAGCGTAATGGTAAAAAGCTTCGAGCAGATTGGCGGCCGTGGTTGTTGTCCCGAGCTCGGCCAACCTGCCTAGTTCTGCATGCGCATCCGGACTTCCCGCATCGGCAGCTTGACTCCAGATCGCAACTGCTTTTGCCCCGTCTTCTTTCGTGCCCTCCCCCTGCCAGTACATTTGGCCAAGCGGGAAGCCCGCACTCTCCTCGCCCAAATCGAACGCTTTAGAAAAGAGCGAAAGTGCGTGGACATTGTCCTTAGGCACCGCGTTGCCCTCTTGATAGGCGTAAGCTAGGTTGATGAAGCCGTCCGGATACCCGGCATCGGCAGCTGTCTGATAGGCCGCGACAGCATCCGCAAAGCGCTTTGCCTTTTCTAGCGCGCGCCCGAGTTCATAGCGGAAGCGCGGCTCGCCGGGCGCACTCTTTACCGCCGCCTCGCAGGCTGCGATCGCGGCCGCGGCATCGATTTCGTTAAATGGCATCCCGCCAAGACCGACGCGACGATCGAAGGGCTGCCCGGCCAATCTGTCGCAAGGCAAGAGCGTGGCGCGTCGCTTGTCAAGGTTAGCCTGCCACTCGGGCAATTCGACGTCGTAGCTCTGCAGTTCGGCGTCGGAAAGCAAGCGGAACTGGGATGCTTGTGCAACGGGCAAAGCGAGATCATAAGGCAGCGGAACCTTCCACAGCCCGACGGTGCCGTCAAAAGATGCCGTAGCTACTGTCTTGCCATCTGGCGAGAAAGCGGCGTCGAACAGGGTTCCGCTGTGCTGCATCAGCGCAATCTGCGATCCGGTCCCAGCATCCCACAGGCGAGCAGTGTTGTCAGCAGACGCGGTCAGCACCGTTTTGTCATTAGGGGAGAAGGTTGCGCTGGTGACAGCGTTTCCGTGCTGCAGCAGCTTGATCTGCGCTCCCGTTTTGGCATTCCACAGGCGGGCAGTCTCGTCAGCGGACGCCGTAACTACCGTCCTGCCATCGTGCGAAAAGGCGACACAAATAACGTTGCCGCCATGCTGGAGCAGCGCAATCTGCGCTCCGGTCCGCGCATCCCACAGCCGGGCGGTGTTGTCATGAGACCCAGTCACAACCGTCTTGCCATCAGGCGAGAAAGCGGCCCTGTAGACGGTGTTGTCGTGCTGCAGCACTGCAATTTGCGTTCCCGTCTTGGCGTTCCAGAGGCGGGCGGTCTTGTCCGCTGAAGCCGTGACTACCATCTTGCCATCGGGCGAGAAGGCGGCGCTGAAAACAGGTCCCGTATGCTGCAGCAGCGCGATCTGCGCTCCGGTCCCCGTATCCCATAGGCGGGCGCTATTGTCATCTGATGCCGTCAGAACCACCTTGCCGTCAGGCGAGAAGGCGGCGCTGTTAACCGTGTCCCCGTGCTGCAGCAAGGTGATCTGCTCTCCCGTCGCGGCATCCCACAGGCGGGCGGTGTCGTCCCAAGACGCTGTTAGGACCCTCTTGCCATCGGGCGAGAAAACGGCGCTGTCAACCATGTCCTCGTGTCGCATCAGCGCAATCTGCGCTCCCGTCCTGGCATCCCACACGCGAGCCGTATCATCATATGACGCCGTCACCGCCGACTTGCTATCAGGCGAGAAGGCCGCACTCCACACGCGGTCCCCGTGCTGTAGCAGCGCGATCTGCGCTTTAATCCCGACATCCCACTCGCGAGCGGTCTTGTCCTCGGATATCGTCACCACAGTCTTGCCATCGGGTGAAAATACGGCGCCGTCGACGGCGTCAGGGTGCTGCATCAGTGCGATCTGCACGCCAGTCCGTGCATCCCACAGTCGAGCCGTTTTGTCAGCCGACGCCGTCACCACGGTCTTACCATCCGGCGAGTATGCAGCGCTGTTGACATCATGGTCGTGTCGCAATCGCACGATCTGCGCTCCGGTACCGGCATCCCACAGGCCAGCTGTGTGGTCTTGCGAAGCAGTCACCACTGTCTTGCCATCGGGCGAGAAGGCGGCCCTATTAACGGTGTCGTCGTGCCACATCAGGGCGATCTGCGCTCCCGTACTGGCGTTCCACAACCGGGCGCTGTCGGCCGACGCGGTCACCAGCGTCTTGCCATCGGGCGAGAAGGCGGCGCTATAGACGGTGTCTTCGTGCTGCATCAGTGCGATCAGCGCTCCCGTCCTGGCATTCCATACGCGGGCGGTCTTGTCGGACGACGTCGTTACAACGGTCTTGCCATCGGGCGAGAAAGTGGCGTCATTGAGGACGTCTTTGTGCTGCATCAGCGCGATCTGCGCTCCAGTCCGTGCATCCCACAGGCGGGCAGTTTTGTCAGCCGACGCCGTGAGCACCGTCTTGCCATCGGGCGAGAAGATGGCGCTGTTTACCGCGTCCCTATGCTGCAGCAGCATGATCTGCCCTCCCGTCTTGGCATCCCACAGGCGGGCGGTTTTATCTTCGGACGCCGTCAGTACAGTCTTGCCATCGGGCGAGAAGATGGCGCTATGAACAGCGCCCTCGTGCCGCATCAACGAGATTTGCACAGCCGTCCTGGCATCCCATAGACGGGCTGTTTTGTCGTCGGACGCCGTCAGCACCGTCTTGCCATCCGGCGAGAAGATGGCTTTTTTGACAGCGTCCTCATGCAGCAGGACGGCCGACAAGCGTTCCGCCACAATGATGTGAAAGAGGCTCGCTTGCGCATCAGCAACAAGGGGCCAGGTCTCAGTTGCCTCCGCCTCGGTCGGCAACGCTGCCAGCACAAGTGCGAGGGCAAGCTCTTCATCCCTACTTGCTGCTTCCTCGGCCTTAGAAGCTAAAAACCGTGATGCGTTTACTCGAGCTTTGAGGACCTGCGCCTTAGCAAGCGCGGCCTGCTCAGCGGCAAGAATAGTCTGCTTTCGCGCCTCGTCAGCTAGAAAGCCAGCCTTGGCTCTCTGTTTCTCCGTTTCGGATTGAAGGCTGCTCAGACTGGAATAGGCTAACCCGCCGCCGACAATGATCAGGACTGCGAGCATCAGTGCTGTCACGTACCAGCGACGCTGCCGGGTCAGCAGGACGATCCGGGCTTTGGTATCTCTTGCGCGCTGGTCCGCTTCCTCGTTAGCCATAGTATTCGAGAGGTCGATGTAGTCTCGCTGGCCCTTGTTGAGGTCCACGGCGGGATTGACGGCCCAACTGTTGGCCTCGGTGAGAGCGTCTTCTGGCAGCAGTTGGCTTTTGGAGCGCCCGAAGCGTTCATACTCGCCCATCCGCTGCTCGAGCCGTTGGCGCCACAGCAGGAAGGCAAGATCCTGCTTCAACCAGTCGCTGAACTTGCCCCAGTTGCGCAGCAGCGCCTCGTGCGCCACCTCGACGGTCTGTCGCTGTGCCTGCGCTTCACCACCCCCGGCTGTTGCCTGACCCACGTCTTCGTCGGTGCCCCGGATCACCAGCAGCCGGCTGCCCGGATCAGCAAGCAGGCCAGCCACTTCCCACAATTCCTCGCCCAACTCCGCGCGTGTGCGCACGCGCCGGGTTGGCTCGTTGCCCTCCTCGACCTTTACCAGCCGCGACATAAGCTGTCGGGCACGCAGCTTCTGCTCCTCCGTCAGCCTCTCGAAGACTCCGTCGGCATGACGATCGAGCGCGCCCTCAAGACCACGCAGGCGGTCATAGGCCGCATGGGTGATCTGTCGGTCGTCCAGCTGTTCCCACAGCTTCTCCAGGAGGTGCGCCATCAGTGGCAGCGAGCCCGGCCTTGCCTCCACCGCGTCGACAATGCGCTCGCTGAGAGACGGCCCGCCATCGATGCCTTCCTCGAAGGCGACGTCAAGCTTTCGTGCCGGCTCCACGATCGATTGGCGAAGCTCGGTTCCGTTCATGTCGGCGAGCTTCTCCTCACCATCCTTTAGCGCTTCGACGAAAGCGGGGTAGCGATAGGCCTGGCCAGCGAAGTCCGCCCGCAGCGTATAGATCCATTGAACCGATGGCGACCCTTTGAGCGAGGCCGTCCGTATCATCAGATCCCGGAAGTCCGGGCGCCTCGCCTTTACGAGCTCGCCGTCGGCGGACTGCTCGGCCTCGTGGCCAGCCTGCGTGAACAGCTCCTCGAACTGATCGACGAACACCAGGACATGGTCGGAGTGCTGCGCCTTTGCTACGCCTCTCAGACAAGCACCGAGATGCGAGGGATCGTCCCGCAGCTTCTCCGCCAATTCTTCCTCTTTGCCCAGTCGGTCGCCGAGCAGCAGCCCTTCGTACAGCAGCGGCGCCAACCCCTTCGCCAGGTCCACCCATGGATCGGAGGCTGGCCGCATCTTCAGGATGGTCCAGTTGCGTTCTTTTCGCAGATCCGGGATCAGACCGGCCTTGACCACCGAGGATTTGCCTGAACCCGAAGCTCCGGCAACGCCAACGATCGGGTGCGTGAGGAGCTTCTCGCGCAACCTGCCGACAAATGTCTTGCGGCCGAAGAAGAACGCCCGATCGCGCTCGCCGAAGTCACGCAGGCCACGATACGGTCGCGCCAGCTGTGGGCATGCCGTCCAGATCAACTGAGTGCCAAGGGCAAAGGCCACCCGCTTGGCCGCATCGTCGTCGACCGCTACCACCATGCCGAGGATGAACCGGCGCTCATCATCCAGAAGCGGCGCCCCGCTGAACCCTGGAGCAACGAACGATTCCTGCGTGCTCTCGGCAGCAAAATGCACCCAGCCACCGACATCGCCGCCAAGCAGCCGGCCTGCAGCAAACTCGCCATTTGGCTGGGAAAACCCGAAGCTTCGCACCAGGCGATCTTCAAGCTCGTCAACGACAAGATCCTCAGCCGAGTAGGGCCGCACGCTTGCGGGGACATCCTCAACGATCTTCAAAAGTGCAATGTCGCCTACCGGCTGCGTGACCCGCTCGACCGCCAGCAGCGGCGGCCACCATTCCAGCAGCTTCGCATGATACTTGCGATCGCGGGATCTTGCCGGAAGATCGAACACAAAATCCGCTTCATCGCTTGGCCTGTCCGGCGAGTAGTCATCGCGGCCGAGAGCTGCGTTGAGAACATGTGCGCAGGTCAGGACGCACAGCCCATTCTGGCTGGTCAATACAAGCGTTCCGGTCCCGAGCGCCTGTCCGTCGCCGGAACAGAGGCGAACAATATTCTCCTGCCAGACACCCGACATGCGTTACGCCCATCGCCCGAGGCCGCTAACAAACTGAAAAAGCAATCGTTGCACCCAATAGTCCAACTGGCAATACTGGTCGGGACAAATAGATCGGTATCGTCCACTATGACCATGGAGGACAATTGTGGCAGACCTCGATTACATCATTCTCAAGCTCGAGTTGGACGGCATCGAAAAAACTTCGTCAGATATGTCGATCAATGAAATGCTGGCTGAATCGATGTCCGTAGATGCAAGCCGCAGAGACACGCTCGTCGCGAAACGACCCAAGCTGACGGCTCAGAACCTGAACATCAAAAAGGCAAGCCTGAACGAGCGGCAGGCGGCAGATGCAAGACGGGATCCAAACAGCCTTGTGGCGCTCAACATGCCGCTTTCGCTTATCGAACCGGTCAATGCTCGCGCGGTTGGCGGCGAAGCTCGGTCTTCAGCAGCTAATGATGCATGGGGCGTCCGCGAGGTTCTCGGCGGCAATCCCGCTGACCTTTCCGGCGCCGGCGTCAAAATTGCCGTGCTGGACACAGGCATTCAGCGCAAGCATCCAGCCTTTCTTGGTGCAAGCGTAACCCAGAGGAATTTTACATTGGACAGCGCGGAGGACACGCACGGCCACGGAACTCACTGCGCTGGAACGATTTTTGGGCGTGATGTTGACGGCAAGAGGATTGGCATCGCTCGGGGCGTAACCGATGTCCTTGTCGGGAAGGTCCTCGACAACAAGGGCCGCGGCAATGCATCTGCGGTGCTCGAAGCCTTGAAATGGGTGCATAGCGAAGGAGCCAACATCGTCTCGATGTCCCTTGGCTTCGACTTCCCCGCCTTGCAGCAAAGATTGCAGGACAGCGGCAATCCGCAGAAGATTGCTACCTCCAAGGCATTGAGGGCCTATCGCGAGAACATTTCTCTGTTCCGGACACTTATCGACTTCCTGCTTGTGGAGACCGCTGACCAGAAAGGCATGGTGATCGTAGCGGCGTCGGGAAATGAAAGCCGGAGAGATGACAACCCGGATTTCGTCATTGACGTCAGTGTTCCGGCGGCGACCTCGCCAAACATCATTTCAGTCGGCGCCGCGAGCCTTTCCCCCGCTGGCTTGAGCGTCGCGTCCTTCTCCAACATCAATCCGAAGCTCTGCGCTCCCGGAGTGGACATTCTTTCTGCAGCGCTCGATGACAAATTACGGCTCGATAGTGGGACAAGTATGGCCTGCCCGCACGTTGCTGGCACCGCCGCTTTGTGGTGGGAATGGGCCAAAAAAACCAACGGCCGAGCAAATGGCGAAATGGTGCGGGCCCAGTTGTTGGCAAGCTGCAATGTTAACCGGTTTGTAGCAGGATTGGATTTTGTCGATCGCGGAGCTGGGATGGTCAGAGCACCGCAGAAGACACTCTAGGAAAGTTTCGATTGAATCTCTGCCCTATTTGCCCCTGAACTTTATTGGAACGCTGCTGATTTTCCTTGGACCATCGAAGGATAGAAATATTACTTCTCCTTCAGCAGGTTTGTCCGCTCCTCGGGTGTCAGGTCACGAGGAACGAGCTGGTAGGCGCGGTCGAGAAGGCCCTGGCTGAAGGACGGATGCAGCTGCCACACGACCTGTCCGTCAGAGGTTCTCGCAATGCTTCCATCGGCGTTCAACGCCAAGGTTCTCGGCCCTACATTCCACAGCCGGGCGGTGTTGTCGCCGGAGGCTGAGACGATTGTCTTGCCGTCCGACGAGAAGGCAGCACCAATGACATAGCTCGTGTGGCCCTCGAGCACATGCAGCAGGCTCCCACTGGCGGCGTCCCACAGCCGGGCGGTGTTGTCATATGACGCAGTGACGATGGTCTTGCCATCGGGCGAAAAGGCGGCAGCGGCGACGAAATTCGTATGCGCCGCGAGCGCGTGCAGCAGGCGGCCACTGGCGGCGTCCCACAGCCGCGCGGTGTTGTCATTTGAGGCGGTGACGACCATCCTTCCGTCGGGCGAGAAAACGGCAGTATTGACGAAGTTCGTGTGGCCCTCGAGCACATGCAGCAGCCTGCCACTGGCGGCGTCCCAAAGCCGGGCGGTGTTGTCGAAAGAGGCGGTGACGACAGTCTTGGCATCGGGGGAGAAGGCGGCAGCGTTGACAGAACTCGTATGCCCCTCGAGCACATGCAGCTGGCTACCGCTCTCGGCGTCCCACAGCCTGGCGGTGTGGTCATATGAGGCTGTGACGATTGTCCTGCCATCGGGCGAGAAGGCGGCAGCGTAGAGACCATCCGTGTGGCCCGCTAGCACATGCAGCTGGCCGCCGCTCGCGGCATCCCACATACAGGCGGTTCTGTCATCGGAGGCGGTGACGATGGTCGTGCCGTCGGGCGAGAAGGCGACAGCGACGACAGGGCCGGCATGCCCCTCAAGCACATGCAGCTGGCGGCCGCTAGCGACGTCCCACAGCCGTGCGGTGTTGTCATTCGAGGCAGTGACGACCGTCCTGCCATCGGGCGAGAACGCAGCAGCGTTGACCGGCTGGGTGTGGCGCTCGAGAACATGCCGGCGGCCATTGGCAGTGTCCCACAGCCGTGCGGTACTGTCATTCGAGACGGTGAGCACGGTCTCGCCGTCAGGCGAGAAGGCGGCAGCTCTTTCTGAGTCTGTGTGGCCTTCGAGCACATGCAGCCGGCTTCCGCTGGCGGCGTCCCACAGCCGGGCCGTTTTATCACCTGAGGCGGTGACGATGGTCTTTCCGTCTGGCGAGAACGCGGCAGCTCTGACGACGTTCGCGTGGCCCTGCAGCACATGCAAAAGTCGACCGCTGGTGGCGTCCCATAGCCGAGGGGTGTTGTCATAAAAGGCAGTGACAACGGTGCTGCCGTCGGTTGAGAAGGCGGCGGTGCCGTCGGGCAAGAAGGCGGCATCTGTGACCAAATTCATGTGGCCGTCGAGCACATGCAGCTGGCTGCCATTGGCAGCGTCCCAAAGCCGGGCGGTGGTGTCGCGGGAGGCGGTGACGATGGTCCTGCCGTCGGGCGAGTAGGCGACAGCGTAGACAGCGTCGGTGTGGCCCTCGAGTACATACAGCTGGCTGCCGCTGACGGCGTCCCAGAGCCGGGCGGTCTTGTCTTCAGAGGCGGTGACGATGGTCCTGCCGTCGGGCGAGAAAACGGCAGCGTACACTACGTTCGTGTGGCCCTCGAGCACATGCAGCAGGCGACCGCTGGCGACGTCCCATAGCCGGGCGGTATGGTCCGCCGAGGCGGTGACGATGGTCCTACCGTCGGGCGAGAAGGCGGCAGCGATGACGGAGCGCCCATGCCCCTCGAGCACATGCAGCCGAGTGCCGCTGGCGACATCCCATAGTTGGGCTGCGCTCTCACCGGCGGCGCTGTCACTACAAGCGGTTACGACGGTCCTGCCGTCGGGCGAGAAGACGGCAGCAGTGACCGTGTCCGTGTGGCCCTCGAGCACATGCAACTGGCGACCGCTGGCGGCGTCCCAGAGCCGGGCGGTGCGGTCATCAGAGGCGGTGAGAACGGTCCTGCCATCGGGCGAGAAGGCGGCAGCGTGGACTGGGCCCGTATGGCCGTCGAGCACATGCAGCAGGCTGCCGCTGGCGGCGTCCCATAGCCGGGCGGTGTCGTCCTCAGAGGCGGTGACGATGGTCCTGCCGTCAGGCGCGAAGGCAGCAGCGTTGACCGCTCGCTCATGGCCTCGCAGGACGCCCGGCAAGCCATCAATGCTTGCCACAGATCTGTACAACTGGGCCAGCGCTTCAGGACGGTCCTTCAGCAGATCCGGCGTGAATGTCTTGGGAAGACGCTCGCGCACCACCAGCAACGCCTGCACCGGGCTGTTATTGTCGAGCAGGCTTGAAGCAATTGCTGCCGAATAGCGCGACGCGTCGCGTTCGGCGTTTTTGCGCTCTTCTATGGCGATGGCCTTCTGCCTGAGGGCTTCCGCGGTCTGCAGATCTGCCTTTACTTTTTGATCCTCTGCGGCAGTCCTTTCCCGCTCGGTCTCAGCTTTCTGACGCTCGACCTCTGCCTTTTGCAGCACAGCCTCGGCCTCACTCACCACTGCCTTGGTCCTTTGCAACTCGGTTTCGGCCTGGAGGCTGCTCAAGCGGGAATAAGCATATGCACCGCCGACAATGATCAGGACTGCGAGCATCAGTGCTGTCACGTACCAGCGACGCTGCCGGGTCAGCAGGACGATCCGGGCTTTGGTATCTCTTGCGCGCTGGTCCGCTTCCTCGTTAGCCATAGTATTCGAGAGGTCGATGTAGTCTCGCTGGCCCTTGTTGAGGTCCACGGCGGGATTGACGGCCCAACTGTTGGCCTCGGTGAGAGCGTCTTCTGGCAGCAGTTGGCTTTTGGAGCGCCCGAAGCGTTCATACTCGCCCATCCGCTGCTCGAGCCGTTGGCGCCACAGCAGGAAGGCAAGATCCTGCTTCAACCAGTCGCTGAACTTGCCCCAGTTGCGCAGCAGCGCCTCGTGCGCCACCTCGACGGTCTGTCGCTGTGCCTGCGCTTCACCACCCCCGGCTGTTGCCTGACCCACGTCTTCGTCGGTGCCCCGGATCACCAGCAGCCGGCTGCCCGGATCAGCAAGCAGGCCAGCCACTTCCCACAATTCCTCGCCCAACTCCGCGCGTGTGCGCACGCGCCGGGTTGGCTCGTTGCCCTCCTCGACCTTTACCAGCCGCGACATAAGCTGTCGGGCACGCAGCTTCTGCTCCTCCGTCAGCCTCTCGAAGACTCCGTCGGCATGACGATCGAGCGCGCCCTCAAGACCACGCAGGCGGTCATAGGCCGCATGGGTGATCTGTCGGTCGTCCAGCTGTTCCCACAGCTTCTCCAGGAGGTGCGCCATCAGTGGCAGCGAGCCCGGCCTTGCCTCCACCGCGTCGACAATGCGCTCGCTGAGAGACGGCCCGCCATCGATGCCTTCCTCGAAGGCGACGTCAAGCTTTCGTGCCGGCTCCACGATCGATTGGCGAAGCTCGGTTCCGTTCATGTCGGCGAGCTTCTCCTCACCATCCTTTAGCGCTTCGACGAAAGCGGGGTAGCGATAGGCCTGGCCAGCGAAGTCCGCCCGCAGCGTATAGATCCATTGAACCGATGGCGACCCTTTGAGCGAGGCCGTCCGTATCATCAGATCCCGGAAGTCCGGGCGCCTCGCCTTTACGAGCTCGCCGTCGGCGGACTGCTCGGCCTCGTGGCCAGCCTGCGTGAACAGCTCCTCGAACTGATCGACGAACACCAGGACATGGTCGGAGTGCTGCGCCTTTGCTACGCCTCTCAGACAAGCACCGAGATGCGAGGGATCGTCCCGCAGCTTCTCCGCCAATTCTTCCTCTTTGCCCAGTCGGTCGCCGAGCAGCAGCCCTTCGTACAGCAGCGGCGCCAACCCCTTCGCCAGGTCCACCCATGGATCGGAGGCTGGCCGCATCTTCAGGATGGTCCAGTTGCGTTCTTTTCGCAGATCCGGGATCAGACCGGCCTTGACCACCGAGGATTTGCCTGAACCCGAAGCTCCGGCAACGCCAACGATCGGGTGCGTGAGGAGCTTCTCGCGCAACCTGCCGACAAATGTCTTGCGGCCGAAGAAGAACGCCCGATCGCGCTCGCCGAAGTCACGCAGGCCACGATACGGTCGCGCCAGCTGTGGGCATGCCGTCCAGATCAACTGAGTGCCAAGGGCAAAGGCCACCCGCTTGGCCGCATCGTCGTCGACCGCTACCACCATGCCGAGGATGAACCGGCGCTCATCATCCAGAAGCGGCGCCCCGCTGAACCCTGGAGCAACGAACGATTCCTGCGTGCTCTCGGCAGCAAAATGCACCCAGCCACCGACATCGCCGCCAAGCAGCCGGCCTGCAGCAAACTCGCCATTTGGCTGGGAAAACCCGAAGCTTCGCACCAGGCGATCTTCAAGCTCGTCAACGACAAGATCCTCAGCCGAGTAGGGCCGCACGCTTGCGGGGACATCCTCAACGATCTTCAAAAGTGCAATGTCGCCTACCGGCTGCGTGACCCGCTCGACCGCCAGCAGCGGCGGCCACCATTCCAGCAGCTTCGCATGATACTTGCGATCGCGGGATCTTGCCGGAAGATCGAACACAAAATCCGCTTCATCGCTTGGCCTGTCCGGCGAGTAGTCATCGCGGCCGAGAGCTGCGTTGAGAACATGTGCGCAGGTCAGGACGCACAGCCCATTCTGGCTGGTCAATACAAGCGTTCCGGTCCCGAGCGCCTGTCCGTCGCCGGAACAGAGGCGAACAATATTCTCCTGCCAGACACCCGACATGCGTTACGCCCATCGCCCGAGGCCGCTAACAAACTGAAAAAGCAATCGTTGCACCCAATAGTCCAACTGGCAATACTGGTCGGAAAGAACGGGAACGCCGGCAAATTACACACGTCCCGCATTTGGCGAGGTTAGCGCCGAAGTTGGACGTCGCCAAAGGCTGAATACCGCCCGCTCGATAGTGGGTCTCTCGATATAGCGGTCTGCCGACTCGAACCTCGAATGAGAGCTCCGTCAAGTTCGCGACCACCTTTAATCTGCGACGGTCGCTCGCGCTGCGGCGATTCCAGTTCAGGGGTTCAGGGAGACCGAGTTTTGAAGCTGCCGGTCAGATCGGCGATATGGTGCGTGCTGCCGACCGGCGACCTGAAGCTGCCGCTCCTCTCGATAATGCAGGAGTTCGAAAGGCCCAACCTTGGCCGCAGCATCCTTGATCGCGCCGTGCCCCACCTCCCCTGTTGGAGGTTCGCGATCCTCTGCGAGCGCACTCCGCTAGGTACGATCAAGGCTAAGCCCTAGTTTCTTTCGACTAAGAGCTGGTTCCCGGATGGTCAGTTGCATCCACCGCCGTTGAACCTATGCCTGAAAGCTCAGGTGACCAAGATTTGCAACCGTCAATTCCCGCTTTGGGTCGCCTTGATCTAGCTGCCGAACGACTGAGATCGACGCTGTGTTGGCCACAACCCGTACTATCGAGGTGGACGGGGCAGCGGACTCGACTGCCGGGCATAGTAAGTTGAGCACGTAACCCAAAAAATATTCTCTTGATTCGTGGACAGACAGGTATCAGAGTTGCTTCACAACGAAATACCGAAATCCTTCAATAGAAAGAGGCGGCCGAGATACTATTCGCTGGGGGGGACATGCTGGCACAAGTTGGGCTTTTCACATCTCATTATCAGAACAAATCAGAAACAGAAATCACAGACGCCAAAGCACCTCAGACTACGCAAAGCGGAAATTTCAGAACGATCCGCGCGCTTCTTTATACGATTCTGCTAACGGTTGGGGCTGATCCGGCCTTTGCGCAGACTGCTCCGGACATCACGAAAATGGGAACCGAACTAGCCGCACTTGCCGTCGTTGTGGTTGTGATTGAAAGCGCTCTGACAACGATCTTCCAATGGCGGGTCTACAGAATGCTGTTCAACAACCGCGCCATGAAGACTGTAGTGATGGTCGCCGTCGGGCTGACGGTGGTGATCGCTTTTCACTACGACATCTTTGCCAGGATGATCGCTTTGGTCACATCCGCGACGCCAGAGACGTGGAGCGGAAAAATATCAACGGCCCTTTCGGCGCTGATAATCGCTGGCGGCAGCGCGGGGGTGAACACCCTGTTGCAGCGGCTCGGCATTCGCAACCCAGTCCTGGCGGAACCAGTTCGACCGGCATTGAAGAGCGACGAAGCGTGGATTTCGGTCAAGGTGAACCGCACCTCCGCGATCGGCCCAATCCAGATTGCCATACGTGAAATGGCAGAAGAGCCCCCCACATCCCCACTGGCCGGGACAATCGAAGACCGCAGTTTCTGGGCACGACTGAAGGAAGCCTTCACAGCCGACGCAATGCGGTTTCCGACCTATGGCGGCCGCACTGTGAAGGCAACCGCAAACTATGAAATTGCTGCGCTGGGGATACGCGCCGTGGGTGGCGATGCGACACAGACGGAGCCGTTCTCGGAAACGATATACAGTGGAAGCTTTGCGCCCCGGGCGATCGTGGATTTTACAGTGAATTTATGAGGCGGGCATTCGCGACGCGCGACTCAATGGTCGGCCGGACATCGATGTGGCAGTAGATGCAGGTCGATTTTTCCAACCGGCAAATTGGCTTTGTCACGATGAAGAATTAGCGCAGACCCTCCACACCTGGCTCGCTGTTCATGTCTAGGTGCGTGCGCCGGACGATGGCGAGGTTTCAAGAAGGAAAATGCCATGCCCGCGAACACGATTCTTGCCGACGACCAACCGGCCGAGCTCGAAAAGGGCATAGCGCTCGCATTGTCCGGCGGTGGATACCGGGCGATGATTTTCCATCTCGGAGCCTTGATCCGCCTCAACGAGGCGGGGCTGCTGAAACGGATCGCGCGCGTTTCCAGCGTATCGGGAGGTTCGATCACAGCAGCCGTACTAGGGATGAAATGGTCCGAGCTGGTATTCGGGCCCGCCAATGTCGCCAGCAACCTCGATATCGTCGTCAAGGCCGTGCGCAAGATGGCGGACACCTCTGTTGACGCCGGCGCGATCATCGGCGGAATCCTCCTGCCGGGCACGATCGGCGAAAAGGTCGCTGCCGCCTATGACAAGGTACTGTTCGGGGGCAAGACATTACAGGATCTACCTGACGATCTGGCCGGAGAGGGGCCACGCTTCGTTGTCAACGCGACCAACATCCAGAGCAGTGCTCTCTGGCGCTTTGGCCGCGAATACATGGGTGACTACAGGGTTGGTCTGGTCCGCAGACCGACAATTCCGTTAGCTTTGGCGGTAGCAGCGTCGTCCGCATTCCCTCCTTTGCTGTCCCCGTTGCCGCTCAAGATCTCGCAGCCATTCGACGACGTGGACGGCGCCGATCTGACGACTGCGAGCTTTCGTCGTTCGGTTTATCTGAGCGACGGCGGTGTCTATGATAATCTCGGGCTTGAGACCGTCGAGAAACGGTACGCCACCCTCCTCGTCAGCGATGCTGGCCAAAAAATTGCGTCGGAGCCATCATCGTCGACGGACTGGACCCGCCATTCGATCCGCGTTCTCGAGGTCATCGACAATCAGGTGCGTAGCCTGCGTCAGCGCCGCTTGATCGACGGTTTTGATCGCAAGGACCATTCCGGTTGCTATTGGAGCGTACGGGCGCGTTTTGCCGAATACAAAGTGGCTGACGATACGCTCGGGTGTACCAGGCGCAATCCGGCAGCGCTGGCGGCAATCCCGACTCGGCTGCAGGCAATGCCCAAGGCGCAGCAGGAAGCTTTGATCAATTGGGGCTATGCAATTTGCGATGGAGCGCTGAGAAGCTATTTCGCCGCAGACGCTCTGGCGCTTTACGACGTGACGATCGCCAAGCCCAAGGGTTTTCCATTCGGAGCCGGCTATTGATGCTCAGATGGGCCCAAGGCGCACGGTCCTTGAGGCTCGAAAGCGCAGGCCAGTTTCAGGCGCCCACCGCCTCTTCGAGACTGAGACTTGACACCTGTCAGATGCAACCGAGCTAAGTTGGTGCCATAGTTGCTAGATTTTTCGTTTATTTTGTATGTTAGATTAGCGGATCGCTAGTTGCGGGTTCTGTTCTTATGACAGAGAGTACTGCCGCACGTTGTTCTCGCCGGAACGATGGTGACCAGTCAAGCGGGGGCGGGTTTGGCGAACGATGCGAAGTCGCGGGCGGAGCGCAGGAGTTGGACCTGCGCGCTTCAGGATTTTGCCGGTGTCTATGGCACCGGGGCATTGATCGGCCCGGACCTGGTGCTGACGAACTTCCATGTCGTGCAAAAGCTGGAGCGAGACCCGAGCCGTCTGGCCGACGCGCGCGTCCACTTCGACTATCTCGAACAAGGCGCCCGGCAAAGCGTAGGCTTGGCGGCGGCATGGCTGGTCACACGGTCTCGCTATGCGAAGCGCGACCTCAACATCGAAGAGCCGCCCGAACCGGAAAATCTCGACTATGCGGTGATCCGGCTCGCCGCAAAAATCGGCGATCAGCCTTTACCTGTGGGCAATCTCGCCGGCTGGCCCGACGGCACGCGGCCGGCAAGGCGGGGCTGGCTCGTCTTGCCCGTGCCCGAAACTCTGCCCGCGGCAGGCGTGAACATCAGCATCTACCATCATCCCTGCGGCTACACGGACAATCGCTTCGAAAGCCTGCCTATGGAGTCGACACCGGGAAAAATCATCTCCGTCGATGTCGGCTGGCTTCGCGTCACGCATGATGCGCCCACCAACCACGGCTCGTCAGGCGCGATCTGCTATGGCAACAATCTGGAGCCGGTCGCTTTGCACCATGCCGGCGATCCCGAGTCGGAACTTGGCAAACTGCGGCCGAACCAGAAACCCCTGCCGCCAGGCCAGCGCGCGATTCCACTCGGCGCCATCGCCGCACAACTCTCTCATTTGCCCGACCAGTCGATCTATCAATCGATGCTTCCGCCCAGGGAAGAGCCGGTCAGGACCGAACTGGGCACGACCAATGAGGCGATCAAGCAGGACATCCTGAGGCGCCGGCACAAGCGGGCTATGGCCTTGCTCGATCGGGACGATCCCGAATGGAACATCATCGATTCCAGAAACACCAGGAAGAGCCTCGTGCATGCCATCGCCTGCCGGTCGGTCGACGGGCCGGAGTTTTTCATGACGCGCCTGCGCGAGGCGAGCCTCGCTTTCGAAAAGCTGCCTCGCCCCGAAATCGAGGAACGCCTTTCGCGCTTTCTCAACGTGGGATGGACCGAAAACGGTTGGCGGGACGGCTCGGCCACAATGGACAAGCGCCTGGCTCCGACCGAGGCAGCTGCCAAGATCGTTCGTGAAATCGACCATGAGATTGTGCCCGACCAGGGCACCGTCTTCGTCATCGAGCAGACATTCGACAAGTTTGATGCCGAGCGGGAACGGTTGATCGTCACCGAGGTTGGTCGGCTGTGCACGCCGCTACTCGATGCCGGCCGGTCCAACTTTCAGGTCTTCTTCGTCTATCAGGACGACCGGCCTCCGATCGACGGGCGTGATCCCAGCGCGAAGCAACGGGCATTGGTGGCGAAATTCTGGACCGATCCACCGCCTGCGGGCTGCGGCCAGTGCCTCAATTTCGATGATATAGACGACGGTCAGATGAAGCGATGGATATCGGCGATCGACCGTGCCTACCGGATAAACCGGGAAGAGCTGGCCGACCGTGTGGATCAGATTTTCGCGGGTCGAAAAATGCCATTCATGACGCTTGAGACCAAGCTCAGGAACATTACCAAGGTTTACTGCCAAAACGTCAAGTAGAGGAAAACGGCCATGTGGTTCAACTCTTTCTCTGATCAAGAAGAGGACAAGGCCGTGCCGCTGATCGCCAATGGCATGGCCGAAGACTACAAGGGCAAAGGCTACGTCTTCAACCCCGAACTGGAAGCTGCGGTCGACGTGGCAATCGGGCTTGGACGGCCGCTGCTGGTTTCGGGCGAGCCGGGCGGCGGCAAGACCGAGCTCGGCTTTGCCATCGCGCGGCGCCTGGGCATTTCGCGGCTATACTTCTTCTCGACGCGGTCGGTCTCGGAGGCACGAGACCTCTTCTACACCTACGATGCGGTCCGGCGTTTTCGTGACGCGAATTTTCATGGTGCAGCCGATGAGAAACGTGCCGAGGCCGCCGACTACATCGAATATCAGGCGCTCGGCGCGGCGATCCTCGACGCACATGGCTACAAGGATGTCAGTCACATGCTCCGTGGCGAACGAGCCTACTTGCATTCAGACGATCCCACGTCCGACCTCCCCAAGGACCAGCGCCACCCGCAGCGGACGGTGGTCATCATCGACGAGATCGACAAGGCGTCGCGCGATTTCCCCAACGACGTACTTTCCGAAATCGAGACCTTGCAATTCAGCGTGCCCGAACTCGGCAGTAGCAATATGGGCCCGAAATCGAAACGGCCGCAGACTCCAAGCTTTCCCTTGGATCCGCTGCACAGGCCCATCATCGTGATCACTTCAAATGAGGAGCGCCAGCTTCCCGACGCCTTCCTGCGCCGCTGCGTATTCCACCAGATCCAGTTTCCTGACGACGCCCGACTGCACACGATCATCGAGAACAACCTAGCGCGGCGCATTGCCAGGACAGGTCAGGCTTTGGTGCTCAATGCTGACGACCGTGCCCAGCTGCTCACCCTCGTCGGCAAGTTCCGCAACCAGCCGGTCGACAAGAAGGCAGGCGTTTCCGAGATCGTCGATGCCGCTTTCCTGCTGGCATCGCCTCCAGGCAAGGAGCCTCCAGACCTCGGCGATCGGCTCGAGGCTGCTGTGGTGGCACTCGCCAAGCTCACGAACGATCGTGAGATCCTACGCAATCTGCTGCCCAGGAAAGCCTCGCCCGAGAAAGGCTGACAGCCTTGGAACAAACTGCACAACCCTATCGCTTCGTCTGGGAGGAGACCGCGCTCGGCACATTCTTCATGGCCTACGAGCGCGAGCGGGTCGCGGCGGGCGTTGGCGCCACCCTGCAGCGCGTTTCCATACGCCAGCGCGCCGACGTTATCATGACGATGACCGGGCTGAATGTCGGCGCATGCTGGCGCCGCGTTGGTGAAGAAAGCGCGAAGGACCTTTGGCGCCGCTACCTCACCCCGGTCCTTGCCGAAACGCGCGAGTCGGCGGCAGCGCTCGGCCGCACGATTGAGGATCATCCGTTGCCCGGTTATTTCCTGCCAAAGATTGGCGAAGGCGAAGCGGACGAGATCAAAAATGAAGGCGTGAACACCAATACGGACATCTTAGGAGTACCGCCGCCGCCCTCTCCTCCTGGAATTCGCCTGGCCGATTTCTGGAAGGCGATCTCGCATGTGTTTGCCCGCCGCGAGACTGGTGCGGTGGTTGCCGTGCTGGCCGCAGCCGTTTTGCTGCCATGGCTCTGGATGCACCTCGGCCGGAGTGTTGAACGCGTTGTCCCACGAAGTTGCCCTCCCGCCTGCGCAACCGTGACGCCGCACACGGACACGACGGCGCCTGCGCCAATCGATCCGTCGCAGCCTATGGATCCCGCACGTTCCGCCCGGCTGCGCTTCCTCGATGTGACGATCGCCGCCGCCGAGCAATACGGGTTCAGCATCTCACCCTATACGCTCGCCGAATATTATGCCGGCGAATCCGACTTCGTCACCGAGCCGGCGCTGTTCCTGCAGGCGATGCTGAAGCGCTGGCCGCTGCCGGCCTACGAGCCGATTCCGCCGACGCTGGCCGGCGCCTACGCACTTGGCCAATATTCGCTCGCCGCCGCCGAAATCGACCTGGCGACCGGGCTCGACCGCGACCGTCTGAAGCTCGGCATCGATGTAGCAACACAGGAGACGCCGGACGATATCGAAGGAGCCCAAACGAAGCTCTATGCAAGGGTACAGGCATTTCGGTACGAGGAGACCAGAACTCAGGTACGACGGCTGATTTCCGAGCAGCTACAGGTGGATCCCGCCAGGGTGACCGACGCGGCACGATTAATGGCGGATCTCAACGCCAACGAACTCCAAGTGATTGAGTTGACTTCGGCAATTGAAAAAGCGCTGGGTATAGCGATTCCCGACAGTGCTGCCGCCACACTCTTCACCACCGATCCCGCAAATGCCAGCTTCGCAGCCAATCCTAATGCCACGGTTGCCGATGTCATGCGGGTCATTGCGACAGCGCTCGACCAGCCGGTGCTGCAAGGCACCATGCAGCCGACCCCCCAACGCTGGCCCGACTGGCCGCGCTGGCTGCTCTTTGTGCCGCTGCTGCCGGTGCTCGGCTGGGCAATCGTCACCGGCTGGCGCGCAGGGCGCGCCGCGCTTACCAATCCGCCGGAGAATTTGCGTGGCACACCGACGCCGATCGCCTCACGCGAGTTGGCGAGCAACGCGCCGAAACCCGAGCGCCGGCTGGTGCGCCAGATCTCCTGGCACCCGCCGGTTCCTTCCCCGCGGCTCGATGTCGGACGCAGCATTGCTCAGACGTTGCAGCGCGGCGGTTTCGCCCAGCCTGTCTTCGGCACCCGCAGCCGCGCCGTGGAATTTCTGTTCCTGGTGCCTCATCATCGCGACAACGACCATGAACGCGAGCGGGTCGCGAGACTCATCGAGGCCCTTGAGACCGGCGGGCTCCCCCTCAATGTCTACGAATACAGTCCCGACCCGCGCACACTGGTCGGAGCCAGCGCGCGCAGCACGCAGTCGGGGCCGCTGGACCTGCGCGCGCTGCGCGAATTGCATGCAGACGCCAGGCTGGTGCTGGTGACCGACGGCAGCGACCTTGTCGACTACTTCACCGAACGTCCCTACAAATTCGTCGCCGAGAGCCTGAGCGCATGGCCGGCACGCATGCTGCTCACGCCGGTACCGATGGCTGAATGGGGCGAACGCGAGATGAACCTTTCCGCCGCACTCGGCGCTCCGATCGGCCGCGCGACGGCAGAAGGGTTCCACGATCTTGCCGCCGGCTTCGGCACGGGCCGGATCGCCCGCTGGCGCCCACCGCCGCCAGTATCAGGGGGCGGCATGGTGGAACTGGTCGAGCGCATCCAGGGCTGGCTCAAGGCAGCGGCCGGCCTGCTCGGTGCCACGCAATCGGTGCCGCCGCGCCCCGAACTCGTGCGCGATGACGACTACACGATGCTTTCCGACGTTCCGCCACCCGACGAGATCCGCAACGAACTGATTGCCGACCTCGGAAAGTGGCTCGGCGCCGACGGCTTCTACTGGCTGGCGGCCTGTGCTGGCTATCCGCAACTGCGCTACGTCATCACGGTCTATCTCGGCAATCGGCTCCGTGGCGCGCGCGGCCCGATCTACGACGAGGAGCATCTCGCCAAGCTCTGCCTTCTGCCATGGTTCTGGCAGGGCCGCATGCCGCCCTGGCTGCGCGAAAGCCTGTTTTCGGCGCTGACATTGGAGCAACGCGCCGCCGTCGGCGAGGCGCTGGCAGCGATGCTGCTCAGTGCTCGTGCCGAAAAGACGACACCCGGTGCACTTGCGGACCGGCACCCCCCGCGCAGCGAAACCAGCAAGAGGCGGACACTGACAATCTGGCTGCCTGATGAGAATGGCGCGGAGATCGCGCCCGACGAGGTTGTAGCCGACTTCATGCTGCGCGACATACCGGAGGTGGTGCCGACGCTGCATCTGCCGGCCAGCAGAGCGATATTCTTCGATCGCGCGCGCGCAATCGTGCTGGTGCGGCTCGCCGCGGTCGTGGCCGTCGGGCTCTGGTGCTGGGCGATGCTCCACTTATGGCCGTCAAGCACAGCTGCGCCGCACGCGCCGGGCGTCTGGCTGCCGCTGATCGCCATTGCAGTCGTCACCCTGTTCGGCCTGCCGGCGGTAGCGGTCTACCGGCGGCTGAAGAACCTGGGCTGGTTTGCCGGACGTGCTCCCGACGCATTTGGGCGTGCGGCCACGACTAGAAAAATAAGACGCGATCAATCCGAGGTGCTCGGATGAGTCCGACATCGGAAGAGCCGGATGCGGAAGGCCCTGAGCAATCGCCTCGCTCGGCCGAGCAAAGCCGCGGCCAAACGAAGAAGCGAAAAGGTCTCGACACGCGGGCGGAAGCCATTGGACTCGAAGCGACGCAAGCCGCGGTCGCCGGGCGAGCAGACACAGCAACGTCCAGTCCGCCACCGTCATCTGTCGATCCGCGGGAGACCCATCCGGCTACCGGGCAACCTCCCCTCCACGAAACGCCACCGCCGGCTCACCCCGAACAAAGCGAGGCGCCGGACGGCAAACCCATCCTGAAGTGGTCCGCAGCCATGCGCGGTCTTTGGCAGCGCCTGAATGCTGCCCGGCTCAGTGCGCTTCGTCTTGTGCAGCGCATACCGGCGACAGCGTTGGTTCTCCTATGCGCCCTGGCAGTGGGATTTGGCATCCAATGGCTGGTGGGCGATGCCGAGACGGTGCTGGACGGCGGGATCGCGCGGCCGGACGTCGCGCGGGAGATGGTGACCAGCCTTGCGTGGTTGTCCAATGATCGGATTGTCGTGGGCACGGCGAGCGGCACGTTCTATTCGCATGTCATAAGTACGAACCGTACGACCTCCCCAACAATTATCCAGCAGCCGGTCGTGGGTATCGTTGGCGTGCCGGGGTGGCTCGCGGGACGAGACGGGGGCTTCTGGGTCACACTCAGCGCCGATCTCACTCGGCAATTCGACCCGGAGGCACCACCCGCCGCGCTGCGTCATGTCGTCTTACACACCGGGTCGGAGTTAGAAGCCGATGGAGGGCTTTTTTTAGAAGCCGATGGAGGGCTTTTTGCGACAGGGCGAGGTACGCCGGTCCCGGTCCTCGCCGGAAGCCGCCCGCTGACCGCCGACCTGCATCTACGGCAGCAGCAAGTCGGACCGCAGACAGGAACGACCGGCCTCTCTCGCTACGATGTCGGGCCTGACGGGGGGGTCGAAGAGGTTGGTCTTATCGACGGCTTGTCGAACGTAAGCGCGCTGGCTGCCGCACCGGACGGAGCCTTCGCGGCCGCCGGCACCGGTGACGGGGAAGTCGTTGCAATCGACCTTGGGCCGACGGGGCCTACACAGGTCGAAGACTTGGCGGCCTCGCGCGTCGGCAGTCTGCCGGGATCTATAGTCGCCGTCGCCGCCAGCGGCTCCAGAGACAATCCGGTGGTTGCGGCTGCGGGGGCAAACGGCCGCGTTGCCGTCTTTCAGGCAAAGGCGGTTCGTGAGGCAACCCTTGGGTTGAAGACCTCCGATGGTGCGGACAATTTTACCTTTGGTCAAACAGAGGTTGGGGTGCCCGCCACCAACTGGAAACTATTCACGAATGTCGGCAGTAGTGAGACCTACCGAGTGGTCGGGTTCAGCCAGGACGGGCGTCAAATCGTCATCCACCTTGAGAAGTCCGGCTACTTTCTACAAAAAATCGGCGACGACGGCGGTATCGTTGAATCGACCAAGCTTGATCCGCCTTTTGACGAAGGCGACGGTAGCCCCCCATTAGGTGTGGAGGAGGCGGTTCTTCTGGGAGGTGCAATACGCGGACCTGCGCTGCAGGCAATCACTACACTCTCCAGCGCACTTGGGCAGAACAAGGGGTGGAGCATGGACGTCATCGTCGATCGCACCCGCACGCGCGGTGCGATCTTGGTCGATGACGGCCGCATCTTCCTGTTCACGGCGCAGGACCCGAACCCTGTCGACCTCGACGTGAACGGTGTGAATGGCGCCATGGCCTTCAGCCCGCAAGGCGACATGCTCGCCGTCCTGATGTCGGAAGGACCGTTGCGCCTCTATGACACGGCAAGTCGAATGCTGATTGCGGAAGGTCCGAAGGACATTTCAAATAAGAGGGGTGAGGGCGAAATCTCGTTCAGCTCCGACGGCAAACGCATCGCACTCACGAACGACACGGGCAGCATCACGCTTTTTGCGACAACGACGCTTACTCCCATCGCCCATTATGAAAGTCACAGCGGAGGCCTCGCCCATCTTGCCGAATCGGGAGATTTCGCCATTCGTCGCGTGGACGAACAGACTTTTGCGATCATCGAACTGAAGACCGGTAAGGATATCCTCGAAGCCAAGCTGCGCAATCAGACTATACGGGGACTATCCATCAGTAGCGACGGACGTACGGTTGCCACGGCGGGCAACAAAAATGACCTTGCCGTGCTCGTCGCATCATCTCAGGTTTCTAAGAGCGGTGTTGACGCAATCGACTTTGGCCAGGCAGCCGCCCCGGTTGGCCCACCGGACAGGGACGGGCTGACATTCTCGGCCGATGGCTCAAGGCTCATGCTGCGCACCCGGCACGGCAGGCTCTATGTTGCCAGGATGGATGGCCCCGAAAGCGTGGCGGTTTCCGCCAACCGCACCGAAACGTTCTTCCGCTTCCTCGAAATTCCTCTCGACGCACCTGCCGTTACCGCCGACATCGCTGGCGACGGCAGTTTCCTTGTCGCAGGCGACGCGGACAATTCGCTCGTGTTGGTCGACCTGACCGGCGCCACCCCGCAAAGCTTCGAACTGCCCGAACATGGCGCAGTGGTGACCCAACTCGCCATCTCGCCCGACCGCACCAAGGTTGCGGCTGCCAGCCTCGACGGTCGGCTGCGCATTGTCGATCTCGCCCGCGAACGGCTTGTCGCCGGCCTGCCCCTGGCGCGGCTCGCCTCGCATGCCGACACGCCGAAGATGATCGTCCGCCGGCTGGACGACGCTCCGGGCACGTTTCCTGATACCGCCTTCCTCAAGCAGCAGACGGGCGCACGCCAAAATGTCTCTGCCGCAATCGTGTTCGGCTCCCATTCGAGCCTCGCGGAGGCGCAGGCCGAGGTGGCTGCGCTGGTGCGGGCTCACGGTACCTCGCTGGGGATGCTCGTCTCGGTTGTCGACAGTGGTGGGGTCGCTGAGCAGGTTCCGGCGCAGATTTATCTGCGCGAAGGTGCTTATCGGACGGCGGTCCAGGTTCCGTTCGGGCAGGCCGCCGCCTTCCTCAAACAGGTGCGCAAACTCGCGCCCGCAACCGCCGATGCCTATGCGCGCGTGCTGGAGCCCTGGTGTCCGAACGGCACGACCCGCGATGGCTATACGGAATGCGGAAGGCCGACGCCAGCGCCGCCACCGGACGACAAGAAGGCTGACATTAAGGGTGGATAGGCCACGGCACTCACCACGGGGGCCAGATCGAGAGGGAGGACGAGTATGGCAAAGCAGAAGCGAGCAGTTAGCGCGGTGGACCTGGAATACATCATCATCGAGCGCCCGGTGGTCGATGGCAATCTGCAGGGCGCCGAGGAAGGCGTCTTAGCCGACGCCCTAGAAAAGTCGCCTGGGTCGCCCCCACCGCCGCCGCCCCCGATCCTGTCGGTCACATCCGCGATGCTGACGGCTGAGGAGGCGCAGAAAAAGAACGATGAACCCGGCTTCATTGCCATCCCCAACATGCCGGTGATGCTGATCGCGCCGCGTATCGCAGCCGACTTCGGTCTTCAGGTGTCGGCGGATGCGGTCGGCGATGCCAAGGCGCTAAAAATGTCGTGGGGCATCGAGAGCGTCGGGGCGAGCCTATCGATGATGGATGGCTCCGGCGTCAGGGTAGCGGTTATCGACACCGGCATCGACAGCGCTCATCCGGCTTTCGCGGGGAAGAAAATCATTGGGCGAAATTTCACCGGCGGTGATCCGAACGACTTCACCGACAGGCATGGGCACGGCACGCACTGCGCCGGCACGATCTTCGGCGGCACTGTCGATGGCGTGCGCATCGGGGTCGCGCCGGGTGTGATGGACGTCTTCATCGCCAAGGCGCTTGACGACAAGGGGCGCGGTTCGACCAAAGCCGTGCTCGACGCCCTGCGCTGGGCGGCGGAGAACAACGCCCAGGTGGTCTCCATGTCGATCGGCTTCGATTTCCCCGGCATGGTGCAGCGTCTGGTGAAGGGCGGGCAGGAAGTGCCATTCGCCACCTCGATCGCACTGGTCGCCTACCGTGAGACACTGAAGCAATTCGAGCTTTGCGTGGCTGACCTCCTCCAGGAGAATGCGGCGAGCCAGGGGATGGTCATCGCAGCCGCGTCCGGCAACGAGAGCCGTGCCAACGAGAACCCGAAGAACGTGGTCGGCGTGAGCGTGCCCGCGGCCGCCTCGCCGGACATCATCTCGGTAGGTGCCGCACTGCGCAACGCCAATAGCATGCTCGAAATCGCGCCTTTTTCGAATGTCGGGCCGCGGCTCAGCGCCCCAGGCGTCGACATCGTCTCGGCCAAGGCAGGCGGCGGACTGGTCGCCATGAACGGCACCAGTATGGCGTGTCCGCATGTCGCGGGCATCGCCGCGCTCTGGTGGCAGAGCGAGCGCGAAAGCGGCAATGGGGAAAGCGGGCTGGCGGTGCGTGCGAACGTGATCGCTCTCGCGAAGCCGGCGGGATTTGCTCCGGGCGTTCCGGTGGTCAGCCGCGGCAAGGGGCTGGCAAAGGCACCGTGACGGGTCGACACGAAAAGCGGACTCGCGCGCCAGAACAGATTTGGGTCAGAACAGTTTTGGCTGATCCGCCCCAAAAAGTTCGAAATGCATGTAGTCCTTTGTTGCGACGGCGGCGCCCAGCCAGCGCAGGCCGCCACCGTCGCTAGCGGCGAGTCCGGCCGCGGCTTCCGGCGCCAGATTAAAAAAGCCGAAGCGCGCCACAGAGGCCTCGATACCGATGATCTTTGGCGCGCTGACCTTGGCAGCTTTACGGAAGAGATCCGCGGAATCCGCCAGAACTCGCGCGGCCGCCTTGGCTTTGGCGGGGGTTGCGCCCGCGCCTTCCAGCAGCGTTCCAAGCTCCGCCAGCTTGGCTGGTACCGCCGTTGCCAGCGCATAGGCCGTGGTCAGCTTGGATCCCGGCAGCGTTGCACCACAAAGCCGCGTCACTGCCGTGCCCATTCCGTCCTTCAGACCGGCCGCCGTGGCAAACGCCGCGACAAAGGCCGCATTGGCCCTCGACAGGATGGTTGCCGCCGGCAGCAAGGTGTCATACGGCGCCGGCGTGCGCAGCTGGACGCTCTCGGCTCCATAGAGATCGACACCGGTGAATGCGGCGATGATTGCCAAGGGCAAGTTGGTTTTCTTGATGTTGGGGTTGATTTCCGGATCGATGTCCACCGCCCAGCCGAATGAGTGGTTGCTGAGCTGGCCGGGGGAATTGACGTTGGGCCGGATGTTGAAGCCCCCTACGCTCTTGATGGTGTTGAGAGCCGGCTGCGCACCCTTGGCCGCCAGCAGCGTGGCGGCTTTTGCCAGCCGGATCTTCAGATCGGGATGCACCGGCGACTTGAAGCTCGCCTTCGGGAGGCCTGCACCCACCATCTGCTTGTAGTAGGCGTTGACCCGCTCGATCGCCTTGGCGGGATTGCCCGGCGCTCCGAACTGGGTATACAGCCGGCCGCGGATGTTTTGAAAGCCGGCGAATCCATCGCTGATGTTGCTTCGCACGAAAGCCGACAGTTGGTTCCATTCGGAAAGAATATCCGCCGAACTGGCGGTGGCGGAAATCGTGGCCGTAATGGCGCCCGCGGCCTCCTCGACAGGCAGCGTGATTCGCTCCAAGGCCGTCATTAGTGCCAGCCGCAAGGCCGCTGCAAGTTCGGCCGGCTCGAACGTTTCCAGCAGCGCGACCACGGCAGGTGCATCAAGTCCTGGAAACAATGTTGTCTTGAGATGGCCGTCGAACGCCATCATCTGCTTTTCGAGTTGCGGCCAGAGCCAGACCAGGGTTTCGCGATTGGTCACGCGCGCCGTGACCGCGTCGACGATCGCTGCGACGCCATCTCGGGTAGCTTGATCTGCACGAGCGACGCTGGCGGCGGCCTCGGGCACGAGCGCAGTAATGACGGGCCAGGGCGGCGCCACGGGTGCCTTGACCAGCGGTATCCTTGCTACAAGGCCTTTGACATCGAAGCCGGCGGGCACTGTGCCTGCGGAGACGAGCTTTCCATCAGCCGATGCCGCCCGGTCGTCGGCGTAGCTGGCGGCGCCATTATAGGCTTTCCACCCTTTCAGCGCCCAGACGCGCCAAGAGATGCCAGACTTGTAGCTGCGGCCAAGCGCGTCAAGAAAGATGTTGATTCCAGCGTTCATGTTGTCACGCCAATCCCAGGCGATTGACGCCGTCAGATCGTCGGGATGGGTGAACTGGGAAAGCCCGACACCAAAATCGAACGCCGCGATGGGGTATTGTGCCGGGTCGGTCGGCCATTCGAAAGGCACACCCTTGTACTTGGTCTTGGTGCTGGATGATGGATTGAAGTGCCTGAACCCGGCCTCCCATGCGAAAATCGCATCGAGCATGTGCCACAGATTGGCATCACGCTTGTTAAGCGCACGGCGGATATGGGCACGTACGGCAGCTTCGTCGGGATTTGCGCCGATGATCCTAACGTGGACAACATCCTGGAGCCAGTTGGTGGCGCCAGGCGGCCGCGCTGCGACCGAAAGCAGGGCATGGCCGCCGCCGACATGATCGGCCGGCGCCGCAGCGGGAAAGATCGAAAAAGCCGCGCTGTTGCTCGCACCTTGCCATTCATCGCCCAGCCGAACCACTTTGGCATAGTAATTGGGGTTTTCCTTGGTGCCGCCCTTCTTCTGATACCGCCCCAGCACATGAAAGCTCTGCAATCGCCAAATGATAGGCGTTTTGGCGGGATCGAACCCGCCAATCTTGCAGGACAACTTGATTTCGGGCATGCCACCTTTCGTCGAAAGCGTGAAGACATTGCCATTGAAAGCGTTCGAGCGCGGCACACCGCCCGCGCTGTAGGGGCTTGGCGGGTCGGCACGATCGAGGTTTCCGATCGTCAGTTCGTAAGGGCCATCCACCAACCGGCGCACCGGCAATGTAAGACCGTTATCCCTTCCGTTGAAAACCGCGTCCTTGATGACAGGTGTCATATACAGATCCTCAACCTTCGAGATATTCCGACAGCGTCATCCGCATATGGCCCGCCGGCGGTGCCTCTCCGACCGCCAGGCGCGGCGCATGGGCGCTGACTGCAGCTGCAGCCGAGGTGTCCGCGAGCCTGCTCGCGCGTCTCCAGTCGATCTCGAAGGCGCCAAGGAAATAGCCCGCAATATCTGTGTCATCGAAAATCAGGCTCGCATCACGATTGAGGCTGACGCCCAGCGAGCTCCAGTTTTGGCTGCCGATCAGCACCCGCTTGCCATCCACCACGATGCCTTTTGTATGGGTGTTGCTGATGCCGCGGATCCGGTTGTTGACGTCGGGAAAACCCCGGCGCTTGAGTTCCTGCCCGGTAACGAGAAGTTCGGAACGGCTGCCTCTTAGGACGATGCGCACGTCCTCGATATGTTTGGCTTTCCTAGCCAGTGCGTCGACCAGCACACCCAGATTGCCGCCCGTATCCGCATCCACGTTGATGTATTGGTTTTGGAACACCAGCTGTTCTTTTGCCGACTCGATCAGCTCCAGAACGGCATCGGTGAAGACCTTGCCGTGCAGGTCGGGGGTAAGCAGCGGTTTCACGCGCACCTTTCGCGGCCCGATATCGAGAGGGAGCAGCAGTTGCGTCGCCGCGGCTTCCAACATTACGGTTTGCAGCGCCGCCTTGGGAACATCGACATAGATCTCATCGGCCACGGCCTCGAGGCTGCCGCCCAGTTTTCCCGATTGCGCGAAATCAGCTTTTATGTGGCTGCTGAAGCGCTTGGCGAGCTCGACATTGTCGATGATCACATGCCACTCGCGATTACCCATTGCCGACACCTTGGTCGGATTGGCAAGGTCGGCCTCTTCCACCTTGGGCTGGCTGTTGTGGGTCCAGTTTCCGCTCGACAGCCAGATCAGATGATCGTCCCGCACGGTCACTTTGATGTGGTAATCGCTGGCGACAAGCCCGGCCGAGCCCTTCGGCACGTAAATATGGTCGAAGCGCGCGCCGAAGGTTTCATGCCAGGCCGCGAAGGTCGCCTTGCGGTTGAATTCGTCGGCGGCTTCCTTCTTGTCATTGCGTGTGTGTGGATCGAGAACGATCGAAAGCGAGGCTCCCGCCTTCAGTGCCGATTCCATCCCAGCGGCAATGTGCTTGACGTGAAACTGGTACATAGACGACACGAACTTCTTGGCGCCTTCGCAGAACGCCTGAAGGTTTATCCAGCCCTGTTCCGGCCCGACGTGGCATTTCACCGTCATCGCTTCTTCGACAATATCGAAGCTGAACTCCGGCCCGGTCCGATCGGCGTCATTGTATTGCGTGGATGATGCGGACTCTATCGCCAGTGCGCCGATCGACTGGGCGAGTTCTGCAATTGTCGCTGAACGCACCACCACAGGGTGCCCCATCACGGATGGCGGACATTGTGCTTTGACATCGGACACTGCGGCAGGGTCAGCGGCGACCACCACACACTCTTGGTCGGTGATCAGGCCGCCGTTCACCACATAGCCTGGCAACACCTTGACCACGCCGCCTATGCGCGTTTCACGCCGAAATTGCCGAGCCGCGCTCACCACATCTGCCTTCGCCGCAGCTACCTGGAGCGGAGTCTGCGTCTGTGGTGCGCCCAAGGATACGCTCACCGTCAACGGAAATATCAAAGAGACAGAATTGCCCTGAGCGGCCGTCTGCTCGCCAGCTGCTTGTTGAATCGTGGAAACCCTGACGACAGCATCGACAGACGGCGGAGACGACCGATTTGACTCTCCACCAGCTGTCCGCGCCCCTTGCCAGGGGCGCTTCAGAATATACTGGCGCAGCATGGAGGCCGGAACCGCATAGTTTTCAACCATGTAGAGACCGGCAAAATGAAGCCCGACCGCCTTGCCTGTTTCCATCGAGACGACAACCGACCCGGAATTGCCCCCGATCGTCGTGCAATCATGTGTATTCCAACCCCGGCTGGGGTCGTCCATCTTGCCGGGTGCAATCCGCTTGACGTCGTAACGGCTCCCAAAGATGCGGTCCATCCAGGCTTGATCGGGGATGATTTCGGCCGGCGCACGCGCCGGGTAGCCGATGACGGCCACGTCCGTGCCAGCCGCCACATCCTGCTCGGCGATCTCGACACGACCGGGGCTGGTGCCGTCATTGTGTCGCCTTACCTTGAGGAACGCGATGTCAGCCTTGCTCGTGTCAGCCTCAATCCAGATCACCTGCTCGACAACAACCGAAGCCGTAGCCTTGCTGTCCGCTTCATGCAGATAGCCGACGCTGACTTGCAGCTTGCGGCCAAGTTGCCCCGGAATGAAGCGGTATTCGCCGCCGTCCCAGCGGGCCACCAGTTCGGCGACGTGGCGGTTGGTCACCACCACATCGTCGTCGACCAGCCATGCCGTCCCCAGGAACGTGGCGGACCCGGGGAAGTTGACCACGTCGATGCGGCCGACCAGCGGAATGACCGGATTGATCTTGGCTGCGGCCGCCTTGAGCCGTTCCACCACGACCCGTGCACCCGCGTCGATTTCGACGCCTTTCTCGGAGATCAAATTGTCAGCGACGAAGAGGGCAGGCCGGCCTTCCCGAATGATCGATTCAGCCACGACCTGGACGTAGTCGACGCTGTCACCCGCACTTCCGGCGGTCGCGTCAAGGGTTGTCGCCTCGAGAGTCGCTGCCTTGTTGGCGAGTTGCTCGTCCATTCGGCGCGACACTGCCTGGAACACGGCGGGATCGCGCGTCTCCAATTTGGCCAGCCATTGTTTGAAGACTTTCGAATCCACTGCCACCCGTCCCCCAAGATCTAAGCAGCCAAGGTTTTCATTACATATGTTTTATTTGTGATCGTCAACAACAGTAGGCTCCATATTAATAATTCAACATAGGCAGATCGCCAGTGTTCACATGGAATCTGTAGACGGGACCGGAGCGTTCTGAGATTGAAAGCTCGTCGCTTCAGATATCAAAAAGCATCCATATTCGTTGGAAGGAACCGAGGTGTAGGTGGAATTGGTGCAGATCATGTGCCAAGTTATCAAAGGGGGAACGGATGGAGACTTGGCGGTCAGCTGTCTTTCAAGTTCTGCAGGGGGGTGATCGCAAGGTCCTCGGTACTGCTTTCAGTATTTTTGGCGGGCGCGTCCTGACCTGCATGCATGTGCTACTCGGGCAGGATAAGGTTCTGATCGAACATCGCGCCGGGCAGGCGATTTTCAACTTTCGATCTGTCTTTCTCTTCCGCTCCGTCGACCAGGGCCCTGTTGCTATCGCCGAGTGGGCCTTGCATGACCAATATGACGTCGCATGCGGCCGTTTGGCAGAAGGCGCGACATTTTTCAGCCAAATCCCACGCCAGACTGCAGTCGTCACACCATCTACCTCTGTAACCTGCGCCGGTTTCCCTGCATCGGGTGCCGACACGCTCTAAGTTTTGAGCGTAGCGTGGCCGCCCGCCCTCAGGATGCAGGGCCATCAAATCACCGCCTTCGCCTTGTTTGCCGACGAGCGCGGTCACAGTGGCCCGCTCACCAACGATATCGTCCTGAACTGGGTGCAAGGCCAGGCCAAACGGGCCAGTCCTTTCTCATGGGCCCGGCGCCTCGAGGCCCTTCGCCCGTTCGCGAGGTATCTTGCCCGGCTCAATCCCGGCACCGAGTTCCCACAAACCGCGACCTTTGGTCGCTCACATCGCCGCCTCGCACCGCACGTCTATTCGGAGCAGGAGATCTGCGACCTTGTGACCGCCGCTTCGCGCCTCGCCCCTGAGGGCGGGTTGCGGCCGGCAACCTACGCGACGATCTTTGGGCTGACCGCCGCTACGGGTCTGCGCCGCTCAGAAGCAATTCACCTGCGCTGCAGCGATGTCAATCTCGATGGAGCGTTCCTTACGGTTCGGAACACGAAGTTCCGTAAATCCAGGCATGTGCCCATACACGCCACCGTCGTAGCCAAGCTACGGCGCTATCTGGCGGTTCGGGCGCGTCCTGGTGCACTCACCGAGGACTCACCGCTGTTCCTGTCTCCGGCGGGTGGATTCATCGCGGAGCGGAGGATCAATAAGGTTTTCCAGAAGCTTCGCACCAACCTTGGTTGGACCGCGCGGGGCGGCCATGGCAAGGTGCGTATTCACGACCTGCGCCACACCTTCATTTGCCGCCGTATCCAGCTCTGGCACGAGCATGGCGCCGATATCGACAACGCCATGGCGGCGCTCTCGACCTATGTCGGCCACGCCAAGATCTCCGATACTTATTGGTATTTGACCGGCGTCCCGGAACTCATGGCGGTCGCTGGCAAACGATTCGAGCTGTTCGCCTCTACCGTTGGAGAGGGTCATCATGACTGACCCCAAGCTGGTATCGTCCTTCCCCATCCTGCTGCAACGCTTTTTCGTCGAGCATCTGGGCAATCAGCGAGCCGTCAGTTCGCGCACCATCGCCGCCTACCGCGATACCTTCCGATTGTTGCTTGACTTCGCCGAGGCGACGATTGGAAAGGCGCCCACCCGGCTGACCCTGGCCGACCTCGATGCGCAGTTGATCCTGAGCTTCCTCGACCACTTGGAGAAGGAGCGGAGCAACGGCGCCCGTACTCGCAACGCCCGCCTGGCGGCACTTCGCTCTTTCCTTAAGTATGCCGCCCACTACGACCTTACCGCGCTCCCCATCATCGAACAGGTGCTGGCCATTCCGATGAAACGATGAAACGGTTCGACCGGCCGGTCCTGGGATTTTTGTCACTCGAGGAGATGCAGGCGATCCGGCGATCCTTGACGCGCCGGATGCGCGCACATGGGCAGGTGAGCGGGATCGCGCACTGTTCAGCCTGATGTACAACACCGGCGCCCGCGTGTCTCGGAAGCCATCGGCCTGCGCGTCGGCGAGGTCGCCGTCGATGGCTCGGCGGTCGCGCACCTGCATGGAAAGGGGCGCAAAGACCGCAGCGTGCCGCCCTGGCGGACGACCGCCAACCTGATCCGTAACTGGAAGCGCCGGTTGGACTACGCCGGCGAGGAGAACTTCCTGTTTCCGAACCGAGGCGGAAGATGCATGGCGCGTTCGAACGTCACCCAGCGCCATGAACTTGCGGTCTCGGCCGCCGCGGAACGTTACCCGCAAATCGCGCGTCGCTCGATTTCGCCTCACACCATCCGCCATAGCACGGCAATGCATCTTCTGCAGTCCGGCGTCGACATCAGCGTCATTGCCCTATGGCTGGGTCATGAGAGCCCCGCCACGACGCACATGTACCTTCAGGCGGATCTCGCCATGAAGGAGCGTACGCTCAACCGGCTGCAGCCCATGACGGCCAGTCAAACCCGGTATCGACCGCCGGACCAGCTCATGCAGTTCCTTTGAGCCTCTAAAAATTATGCGCAGTTCACCAGTTGGAAATCGTTCGGGAAACCGATGGTTACACGCTCCTGTCCCGATGAGCTGCGCATAATCATCGGGTGCGCATAATCGCGGTTATGTAGATTTCTACATAAGCGTGATGACCGACCATTCGGCGGTGTCGATCCGCCGGCGGCGGTGTTCTATTATTCCCGCGATCGCCGAGCGGAACATCCCGCGGCGCATCTTGCCGGCTGGAGCGGCATTCTGCAGGCCGATGCCTTGGTGGTTATGGCGATCTCTATGCGACGGGTCGTCAGCCGGCGCCTATTCTGGAAGCCAGCTGCTGGGCCCACAGCCGGCGCAAAGTGTTCGAGCTGGCCGATATCGAAGCGGCGGCGCGCAAGAAGGCGCACGGCGAGAAGCCCAATCTGATCTATCCGCTAGCGGTTGAAGCCGTGAAGCGCATCGATGCCCTGTTCGATATCGAGCGCGCGATCAACGGCCTGTCGCCGGCCCAACGCCACGCCGTGCGCCAGGAGCGGAGCCTGCCGCTGGTCGCGGAGCTCGAGACCTGGATGATCGAGACGCGCGACAAGCTCTCGCGCGGAGATGATCTGACCAAGGCCTTCAACTACATGCTGCGCCGCTGGCCATCCTTCGCCCGGTTCCTCCACGACGGGCGGATCTGCCTATCGAACAATGCAGCCGAGCGAGCCCTGCGCGGCATCGCGAAGACCGATTCATTATGCACCTCCTTTTCAAATGGCGGAAAACAGCGATTCCTGGTTGTCGTCGTGGATGCGATGCGGAGTATTGCGCGCCAAATCGGCC